>JBILUL010000004.1:0-80031 GCA_044371005.1 Phycisphaerales bacterium
CGCAGCCGCGTTGCTGATGTCAAACCACCCTTCGTAGTCATTGGTGTTCTCGTCGGCAAGGAAAGCATCCCAGCCCGCGACGGTTCCGGCCTTTGCCCACATCGCAGGGCGTGCCGCGGCGGGGGCGGCGGCAACAAGAATGAAATGGTCGTTGCCTTCACCGGCATCTTCCGTGGCAACATACAAGAGCGAGCCCTTGAGTCCGGCCCACAGGTGCATCCCGTTCTGCGCCACCAGCACTGAGTCAGTGTCGCGGATGCCGTCCATGACCCAGGGCGGTGGCGGTGGGGGTGACCCTGCCTGCACCGCCACGTGCCAGTCCGCACCGCCGTTGTTGTCCCACGTGCTGGCGCCGTTGTTGAAGACGACGTCGAGCTGCGTGGCTGTCGCGGCGACGGGCACGGTGATGCTCCACTTCGAGCTGGCCAGTGTCATGGCCGGGTCGGGTGACACGACATTGGTCCAGTTGTTGAAGCCGTAGTGCAGCTTGACCGTGGCGGCTCCCTGAAGTACGCGTCCAGCAGGGTCGTAGGTGATGGTGACATTCTGGCCTGCAATCGGCGTGGCGGGAGCAAACGTGACGGCCGCGCCGGGCGCACTGCCGCCGGAACCGTCCCCGACGTAGACGTGGTCGATGGGAGACTTCTTGATGTTGCCGCGTGCATCGACGGCTTCGATGTAGTAGTCCACGAGCTTGCTGCGGATGCCTGTCACCTGCGCCGTGTACTGCGTGGCGATGTACTGGGGCATCACGTAGAAATCAAGCCCAGCGTTGTTGTAGACGTTGCCCGCCGGGAACGCGCGGGATGTCATCGGGATGGACTGCCAGGCACCAACGCCCGCGCCGCCGGCGTAGGTCTCGTTCTGCGTGTCGCCGCTAGCATTCAGCCCATCGGCGTCAATGCGATACTTGAGCGACACCGTTTGCAGCCCTGAGACGTCGTACGCGAACGTGTAGATGGAAAAGTCACCGTTGCTCTGTGACTGGCGGTATCCGTACTGCGGGCCGAAGTTGGTGGAGCCAGGGTTCCACGGATGACGCTGTGGCGTCCAGATCGTCGGGGGCGTGCGATCAGCACTGGCATTGCCGATCAACTGATCGGCGTAGATCATCGCACGATTGCCGGAGACCGTCGGCTTCACTTCCATGTCGAGTGCCGTGCCGTAGTACATGAAGCCGGAATTGAGGCCACCCAGAAAGTAGTGCCAGGCTCGTTCGGCGTTGTTGGTGGCGCCATCCGGATAGACCACCTTCGAGATGTTGACGCTGCCGCCCGCATCGGTGTGAATCTGCTCCGCAGTGACGACGCGATTCGTGTTGGCGGTGATCACGGCCCAGTTGCGGGCATCCTCGTGCCAGCCGTTGGGAATGTCGATGCCGCCGGATGCGTTCAGCAGCGGCCAGTTCCAGTTGAGGAACTGGGGCGCACCGAAATCGCCATCGGCGTTGACCCACGCGCCTTGCTCCACATGCACGTAGTCGTTCGCTGGCACCGGATGGTCGGCAAGGTACTTCTCAACGACTGTCGGCGTGTAGCCCGCTCCGCGGGCCGCATTCACGAGGTTTGGAGTGGCTTCGAGGTAGTACGAGAAGCCGCCACCCCAGGCGTTGTCGCCGTCGTGAGCAAGCACGGCGAGCATCGGACGCGCAGGCCGGGCGATGGCATCGACCGCATTGAAATCCGAGAGCCCAAGAGGCGCATAGCCGTCCTTCCAGCCCATGTGCTGGCTGCAGCCGACGACAATCACCTCGCTCGATGCACCGGTAGTCGGATCGATGTAGCGGGCGCGATGCGGCGTGTAGGCAAACGGCACAGCCTCGGCCGGGGCACACCCGCGAGAGATCGTCTGTCGGTAGTACGTGCCCGCGGCGGGGTTGATCTGGTCCGCCGCGTTCGGCGGGTCACAGTTGATGCCACCCGAGCCGTAGATCACCGGGAAGTCCGCGCACGCGCGGCTGAGTTTCTCGGAGGAGACGAAGGTCCAGTTGATGCCCTCGGCTGCGAGCGAAGGAATGAGCCGCATCGAGAAGGCCATCTCGCTTGGGAAGAAGCCGTGAGATTGGGCGACGTTCGAGCCCCAGGCATCGGCGTAGATGCGCTTGTACGCCTGAATCTCCTTGCGAACCGCGGCGTCATCGAGCAATGGGAGCAGCGCGTGGTGGAAGGAAAAGAGCACGACATCAAGCCGCGGCTTGTTGTTCGAGGCAGTCGCTGTACTCCACGATCGAGCGGTGCGGAAGTCGTTGTACCAGAATGGGCCGTACCCCAGCTGATTCGCTCCGCCCAGACTCATGATGTTCTCGATGAGCCCGCCTGAGTACGTGATCTGGGCACCGGCTTCCGGAGCACCGGAGATGGCGCTGATGCAGTCCTTGACGCGGTACTGGTAGACTGCTTTGCGGTCATCGAGACCGAAGATGCCGCGGAGATCGTCCTGCGGATGTGCCGCTCCCGCATCACGCACCTGAATGGTCTCCCACGCACGCTGGTAGCGATCGGTGCCGGAGACCTGCCGCTCGGGCCAGTAGATGGGCTGCTCGAGGTGCCAGAGATAGGTGAAGTGCAGGCGTTCCTGTGCGAGGCCGCAGGATGCAAGAAGCGCCACCGTCGCGGAGCAGATCAGGAGCGAACGTGTCTTGAGCATGCGTGGCCCTCCACTGTGGAATGAACTTCGATTCGGCACGCACCGTGGCGTGCCGCTTCCTTATAGTACTTTCCGATGCCCCGTGCACGATCAGATTTTCGTGCATGGTGCCGAGTTTTCACTGACTGCGATGCGGAGGAGTCACGGGCCGTAACCGTTACATGACGCATCGCACGGTGCGTGGAGTGTTCAGGATGATTCTGTATGCCGCGGCGGATCTGATCTGGGCGACCAAAATCAAGGGTGTGGCCGATGGGCTCGGCGTAGCCTGCCGTCCGGCTCGCGATCTGGCAATGCTTGAAGCTCGGCTGGGCGATTGCCCGGTCAGTGCGTTTCTCGTCGACCTCGACAAGGGCGAGGAAGCACTCGGTCTGATTCGCAGGGCCAAGCTCGGCCGGAGCGATCCTGACGCGAGGAAAGTCCGCGTGATTGCCTGGGGACCACACGTGCAGAAGGACCTGCTTCAGGCTGCTCGAGATGCAGGAGCCGACGATGTGATGACGCGCGGCGCCTTCGATCACTCGCTCGCGGATCTGCTGCTGAAGCTGTCGGCCACCGACTCCGACTGATGGCGTGAATCAGAGGCCGGCCTCACCCGCTCCATGCCGCAGCGGCGCAAGAGACCACGAGCTGAAAAGGCCATTGGCCGCAGAATTGGTGGGACCAGCGGGTGCTGCGTGGAGCGAGGTCAGCCCTTCTTGGCGATAACGACGCGGCGCGACATGTCGGAGACCCACGTGCCGCCGGGCTGTTCAATGGTCACGGCGAATGCCGCGGCGTTTCGAACGGCGATGGAGGGAGCAATCTCGACATCGAGTTCTCCATCGGGCGTGCTGTTGAAGATCGCCCCGTTGATCCGCTGGGTCAAGCCCCGTTCATCGATGATCCAGAGCTGGTACTGGGAAGTGCGAGGGTCGTTGGCGGGCAGCCCGGAGAAGTGCATGACGCCACGCTGCAACTGGTCGCTCCAGTGGACATAGCCGCGGACATTGGGAATCTCCGGATTGTCCCAGGCGCCCCACTCGGCCTTGATCACATCCGGTGCCGCGGCGACCGCGACGGTGGGACGTGGATTGGTGGAGGGGATTGCCCTCATGAACGCCGTTGCTGCGACGATCGCGCAGCTGGCCGCGAGCGCCCAGGGGAGCCAGGAGGTTCGCGGCTGGCGCGACGTCTGGAACAGGCTGGCTGGCGACGGGGTCAGTGTACTGGTCAGGCGGCTGCGTTCTGCAGCCCAGCGGCGACCGGCACGGGTGAGATCGGCGACCATCGTGTCGGGAAGCGCCGAGAGTTCGTTGGGGGCAATTCTGGCCAGATCCAATGACGCCGCGGCAAGTTCGAGCGAAAGGTCGTCGATCTGGCCAGCCTCATCGAGCAACTGGTTGAGTTCAGTCTGCTCCCGGAAGCTCAAGCCCTGGGTAGCCTGAAGGGTGAGCAGCTCAAGACAGCGGTCGCCGAGCGAGAGTGAGGTGCTCATGATGCCCCTCCGTTTGTTTCGCCGCGGGAGCCATCGGCGGTATCTGAGGCGAGCATTTCGCGCAGACGCAGAAGCCCTCGGCGAGCATGAGTCTTGACGGTGCCAAGGGGAAGCCCGGTGGCGCGGGAGATCAACTCGTGCGAGAGTCCCTCGTAGACCGACAGCCGCAGCACTCGCTGTTGCTCAGAACTCAGTGTTTCAAGTGCCTTCGCCGCGACCGCAGCTTCTTCAGCAACGTCCGGGTTTGCGGGCAGGGGGTTGGAGGCTGCGCCGCTGTTGAACTCGGTCAGCTCCTGAGTGGTGGGGCGTCGGCCGATTCGGCGGCGGCGGTCAATCAGGCGGCGGCGGGCGATGATGGCCACGAACGCGGCTTCAGATGCGATCTGGGGGTCGTACTTGTGGCCGTTGTGCCAGAGTTCCGTGAAGATTTCATGGACGGCGTCTTCCAGGTCGGCTTCCGGGAGGCCTGAACGGCGGGCCAATGCCCACACAAGGCCACCAAAACGGCCGATGCATTCCTGCACTGCCTGGGCTTCGCCCGCACTGACGCGATGGAGCAACTGATCTGAGGGAATGGGCACTACCTCTTGCGCTGTGTCGCGGACGTGTTCAACCGACAATTCGTCCGCGTGACCGATCGACGCATGAGCATGATAGAGACCCGTCACGTGGGATGCCACTTTCTGGCCGCGTGTATTGCGATTCAGGGATGAATCATCTGCCGCCTGGCTTCGCCTTCGCTGTCCGGCCTTCGGGTTGGGGTTGGCTTTCCGTTCCGCCGTTTTCTTGGCCGATCGCTTCGAGGCTGCAATCGTGCGGCAAGTCCGCCGCGGCAGTCGCCGCTTCGAGCCGCTGACGGATTGTGTGCTTCGGCGTGCCACGGCGGGTTGACCAACGGATGACTCGGACCACCAAGAGGAAAATGCTGCCGGAGCGCCTTTCGGTCACTCCGGCACGATTTGTCAAGGGCCCCGGGGGAGCCCTGGGTTAGGAAGCGGGGGGATTACTTCTTCGCGGCGGGGAGGATGACGCTGTCGATGACATGGATCACGCCGTTGGAGGCATCGAGGTCGGCGGCGATCACCTTGGCGTTGTCGACGGTCACGGTGCCGTTGTCACCCTTGGTGGTCACCTTCTGGCCCTGGAGGGTGGCGACGCTGGCGCCCTTGGCCGCGGCGTCGGAGAAGATGCGACCGGAGAGCACGTGGTACTTGAGAATCGAGGCGAGCTGTTCCTTGTTCTCGCTCTTGAGCAGCGATTCAACGGTTTCCTTGGGGAGCTTGGCGAAGGCTTCGTCGGTGGGGGCGAAGACGGTGAAGGGGCCTGCACCCTTGAGGGCACCGACCAGGTCTGCCTTGTCCAGGAGGGTTGCGAGCGTCTTGAACTTGCCGGCCGCGAGGGCGGTGTCGACGATGTCCTTGTCGCTGGGGAGGATCACGGTGTCGATTACGTGGATCACGCCGTTGCTGCACTTGATGTCGGCGGTGGTGACGGTGGCGCCGTCGATCTTGACCGAGCCGTCCTTGACGACCAGGTCAACGCGCTGGCCGTTGACGGTCTGCACGTGGCCGGTCTTCACATCCTTGGCAGCCACTTCCGCGGCGAGGACGTGGTAGGTGAGAACAGCGGCCAGACGAGCCTTGTTCTCAGGCTTGAGGAGGGTCTCAACCGTTCCGGCCGGCAGCTTGGCGAAAGCTTCATCGGTGGGGGCGAAGACGGTGAAGGGGCCCTTGCCCTTGAGGGTTTCCACCAGACCTGCGGCCTTGAGTGCCGCGGCGAGGGTCTTGAACTTTCCTGCGGCAACGGCGGTGTCGACGATGTCGGAAGCCATCACGCTCGCAGCGGCGTGGGTGTCGGCCTGCTTGGAAGCCGAGCACTGTGCCATCGCAGTGCCTGAGGTGAGCGAGAGGAGGGCGGCCGAAAAAGCAACAGCAAGTTCGAGTTTCATCGAGCAAAGACTCCGCATGGGATGAGTGTGACGCACCGCCGGAGCTGGCCACGCATGCCTTCTCCGAGTGCAGTGTCGTTCCTCACTGCACACTGTGCAGCGGGTGACGCCATGAGTTCGCCGGTTTGACGGCGCTGGATTCAGACATGTCTGCTGGAACTTCACGATTCCTTTGCGCCGGTGCTTTTCTCGGGGGCCGCGGTGGGGCGTGTTCAGGACGGTGGACATAGCGCAAGCTTCACTCCGCGGTGACCGATTCTGAACCGGGCAGTGTCATCATCCTCCATCTCTCTCAACGGTGTGCGCGGTGAGTGCGTGTGCACGCTCACTGCTCGTGCCGGATCAACCGGAACTGGAGCTCATGACAAGGAAACTGCCTTCGAAGCGAACGCGTGCGGACCGGGGATTCACTCTCATCGAACTGCTGGTGGTGATCGCGGTGATTGCGCTGCTGGTCGGGATTCTGCTGCCCTCGCTCGGCAAAGCGAGAGCAACGGCCAGAACGGTCAAGTGCGGCGTGGGACAGCGATCGGTGGTGCAGGCCATCTCGTCGTATCTGGTGAGCGGCAAGCAGTACTTCCCGCCGCATTACGTCTATGCGAGTACGGAGAGCGGCCTTGAGTGGCGGCTCGATCAGCAGCTCACGAGCAATCCGAATCCCAACAACGGGTACATCCACTGGTCGTACCTGCTGTTCAGCGACGGGGCGGTGAGTGAGGATGCCTTCAAGTGTCCGAGCATGTTCAACGGCGGTGCTCCGGCCACCAACCCCGGCGCGATGGAAAAGGACTGGGAGATGGGGCAGGTCAACGAACTGGGCGGCGGTTCGGGCGCCGTGACTCCCACCGACCGTCAGGTCAAGCGGATCGCCTACACGGGCAACGCGGCGATCTTCCCTCGCAACAAGTTCTTCGATTCTCCCGGCGAACGCAAGAACCAGTTCGTGAAGGATTCTGACATTCAGTTCTCGAGCAACACGATTCTGGTGACGGAGTTCAATCCCAACCGCAACTACGAGGCGATTCAGGGCAGCAGCGGTGAGGGGCTCTACAAGAGTCATCGGCCGATCACTCCGTTTGTCGGACTGTCATCGGGCATCAACGTCTACGCCGAGCCGCGGCAGCTGCGGGCGCAGGGACGTTACAAGTACGCGAGCCTGGACGACATCCTGTCCGAGGACGAAGTGCCCGTCGGAGCCATCGATGAGGCGTCGACGACGACCCTCAATGCGGTGGGACGGCATCACCCGGGCACGAAGACGTCCAAGGGCGGGACCGCCAACTTCGCTTTCGTCGACGGGCACGTCGAGACCACCACGGTGCAGCAGACGGTTGAGAAGCAGCGCTGGGGCGACAAGTTCTGGAGCCTCACCGGTCCGAGCACCAACGTCGATCCGAACCTGCGGTGATCAATGAACATGAAGCCGGCGAACGCCCGACAGGGCGCCGCCCGGCATTTGCGGCGCAGGGCCTGTTGGCTCTGTGGTCAGCGTGCATGGCTGGTTGACGCGGCGTCCGGGAGCGAGCGGCCTCGAATGTCGGTGGTCGGCGGACGCCGTTGGGCAGTGGATCCATCCGGAGAGATCTCATGAAGAATCTGAATGTTCTGGCGGTGCTCGCGTGCGCGGGCGGTTGCATGGGCTGGGCGAATGCCCAGACCGGGCTCATCAACGTCAGCGGCGCCACGCTGCTGGAGAACTACGTCAAGTCGAACGCATCAACCAACGACTACATCGATGTGGATGGCAACGGCGTTGCTGGCTGGCTGCAAAGCGGCATCCAGCAGTTGGCTCCCTCGGGTCCCAGCAACACCTCGCAGGTCTGGGGCGTCCAGTACCGCGTGACCGGGTCCGTCAACGGGTTCATCGAGCTGACGCGATTCGGGGCTGGCGGCTGTGCCTCGGGCAATGACACCAATGCCTCGGGCATCCTGGGAACGCGCACCGGTGTCGCCGGATCGGCATCGGGTGCGTACTTCAACCGAACGCTCTACATCAACGCCACCGGTGCGACCGGTGCGTACAACCAGGGCAATCCGGGCGGAGCCCCTCAGACCGCCAGCGGGCTCTACCAGTCGCTCTACGCGGCTCCCAACACCGGCAGCGGTGGCTCGATCTGCATCGACGTGTCGCCCCTCGACGTCTCGAGCCAGCTTGCGACGCAGAAGCCCGGCGGCTCCCCCCGCTGGGATCGCAAGCCCACCGAGGCTGGCTATGGCACGAACCCGGTGGTCTCGGGCGCCCGTCCGTTCGGCAACGCTGGCTTCGGAAACCTCTCCAGCGAACTCGCCGGCCTGAACGGCCGCACCGTCTTTGATCCCTCGAACCCCTCCGCGGCCGACTCGAACACGATCTTCGACAGCTCGCTGTTCTTTGCCCCCATCGCTCCGGTCACTAACTACGGAACCGGACTGACTCGCGTCACGATGACCCAGATTCAGCACCTCTTTACGACCGGTCGCTCCATCACCGGAGAGAACTTCACAGTCTGCACCCGCGATGTGGGTTCGGGCACGCGCAATGCCTTCAACAACGCCACGGGTGTCGATCCCTCCTTTGGTGTGGGTGACAACATCGGCGGGCTGGCCACAGGCAGCAACACCAGCCTCCTGGGCAACGAGTACACGCCCACGAACAAGGGCAGCAACGGTCGAATGGAAGAAGTCGTCCGCAACTCCCGCCTTGGCATCGGCTACATCGGCACCGAACGTGGCGTCACCGGCAGCGGCTCGGGTTCGTGGCTCAGCACCAACGCCCTTGAAATCCTCGATGTCATGAACGACATCTACGGCGGCACCCAGTATGTCCGCCCGACGACCGCCAACATCGTCGGCAACAACGCCAACGGCTGGTTGATCGGCGGCCAGGCCGTGCTCGCGACCATCGGCGATCCCCGCTCCAACGCGCCCAGCACCGGTGGCCAGGGATGGGCCGGTGCGGCCGACCCCTTCTCCGACCTCAACTGCAACGGCGTTCGTGAAGTCAACGAGCCCTACACCGACCTCAATGGCAACGGCACGTGGGACGCCGTCAATGCTGAGGCTGGCATGGCTCCCCGCCTCACCCCGCCGATGGCCAATCCCTACGCCGCGGCGTATCTGAACAACATCACCCGCAGCATCACGGCGACCACCTCGGTTCCCAACGACGTCGCCAACATCGGCATGCCCGGCGAGTTCGCGGCGAACCAGTTCCTGCTCCTTGCCGCGTTGGACAACCTGCACTCTGAGACCAACTACCTCGTGCTTGCCCCCAACACCGCGAAGAACACGTGCGTCGCGGACTACACGCTGGCCAACAACGTTCACAACAACGCAAAGTTCGCCTCGTTCAACAACGGTGCGGCTGGCAAGGTGCCCGCCCGCAAGACCGGTTCGGTCTACAGCGACGGCGTCGCAGGCGGCCTCAACTACATCCGTCAGGGCTCGGTCGCGACTCCCAATGTCGTCGTGAGCTACGGCAGCGATCTGAACATGCGCAACAAGATCGCCGGTGACTTCAACGGCAACGGCGCACGCGATGCGGGCGACGCGGTCGAGATGGTCAAGGCGTTCGTTCAGCGCACCGGCGGTGTTCGCTGGAACGCTCCCGATGGCATCTACGGCGCTGGCGCCGGCGAGCAGGCGATCATCGAAGTGCTCGGCGACTTCGACGGCAACGGCAGCTTCGACGCGGCTGATCTGCGGTACTTTGCCGACGGCCTCTTCCTGGTCGGCGGCTCGCTCAACCGCGCTGAGGGCTTCATCGCCGTGGACAATGCCGCTGCCTCGGGCAACTTCTTCGGCACCGTGCTCGCCACCGGCGGCGCGTACGAGGCCGGCGACTCGGCCGGCGATGTTGCCGGTTCGGCCACTGGCGTCCGCAAGGGCTACGCCCCGACCGGCGCGAACGGCATCGTCAACGCGGCGGACATCGACTACGTCTTCGCCCAGTTCAAGAACAGCCACATCACCGATGGTCAGGCCAACTGGTCGGATATCAACGAAGCCATCTACTTCGATCTCTCCGCCGACATGAACGGCGATCTGGCCGTCGACGAGAACGACATCTGCGTTCTGGTCACCGGCATCCTCAACACTGGCATTGGCGACGTGAACCTCGACGGAACCCGTGACGGCACCGACCTGACGATCGCCGTCAGCTACCGTGGCGGCATCGATCGCGCTGGCGGCTGGGCCAACGGCGATGTCGACGGTGACGGCTTCGTCACTGACAACGACCTTGGCATCATCGCCACGGGCGGCTGCAGCTGCTTCTGCCCGGCGGACTTCAACCGTGACGGCGGCGTCGATGGCAGCGACATCGAGAGCTTCTTCGGCGACTGGGAAGCTGGCAGCGGTTGCGGCGACGTGAATGCCGACGGCGGCATCGACGGCGGCGACATCGAGAGCTTCTTCACGCTGTGGGAAGCGGGCGGCTGCTGATTCTGAACTCCCTCGCCACGGCTGCACACGCCGCGGCGCCACACGAGAGCCCGCCTCGCTGTTGCAAACAGCGGAGCGGGCTTTTTTCGTGCGCCGCGGCGGATGCCTAGCCTTCGGGAGACCTGTGGACGCGAATCAACTGCCCAACTCCTGTGCGGTGCTGCACCACGTGCTTCCCGATGGGTCCGCCCACCATGACTGGCTCATCGACCGCGGCGATGGCGGTCTTCTGGTCACGTTCCGCTGCGATGCCTCCCCTTCTGAAGCCGCCGCGTTCGTTGCGACGCGGGTTCCGGATCACCGGCGGATTTACCTGACGTACGAGGGGGCGATTTCGGGCAATCGCGGTACGGTGCGGCGTGTGGCGAGCGGCAGTTGCCTCATCCGGGTCGATGCGCCGGATGCATTCATCATCGATGCGTGCTTCGACGGCGGGGATCTGCAGCGGTTCTCGGCCCGGCTGCTGGGTGGCCAGGCCGGCATCGACCTCCATTGGCGTTTTTTGTCCGCCAGAATTGGCTGGCAGGACGATACCAGTTGTGATATCCTTCAGCAGTGATGCAGGAAGCTGCATGCCGGGCGAAAGCCCCGCGACTCGGATCGACGTTCTGGCCTTACCCTCGTGCGGGTTTTCGTGGGATCACGCCCTGCACGCTTGCGTTCGGTGGATTCGTTTTGAACTGCCTTGCCCCGTGCCCTCGAGTTCTCGAAGTCACGGTGCTGCGGGTGTCAGGAGTATCGATCCATGCGTACTTCCCATCGCGTTCATTCACCAGATTCGGGTGCAGGGTCATCGCCGATGATCCGACCGTCGGCTCCGTCGATCAGTCCGGTCGCGCAGCCCAAGCCGGTTGCCGGTGTCGCGCCGGAACCTCCGCCCCCCAAGATCGTCACCTTTGAGCAGAAACTCGGAGCTCGCAAGCACGAGGACACCTGGTCTCGCACGCCCAACAGCCCGGGAACCGGCGCGATTCATGTCAAGAGCTTTCACAGCAAGATGAACGACGACAGTCTGGCCTACATGGACCAGCAGATCAACGAATGGCTCGATGCACATCCGCAGTATGAAGTCAAGCTCGTGACTTCATCGGTGGGAGAACTTCAGGGCAAGATGGGCAAGGAAGTGCACATGGTCGTGCAGGTCTGGGTCTGAAGCTCCTTTCAACGGCCGCTCGCGTGTACTCCCCGCGGCGGGGGCCGCACATTCAGGGGACCGCTTCGCCGCGTTTCCCCAGCTTGGTGGAGCGTTCCGCAGGATGTGCCGTGCGATGATCACCTGCGGATGGTGGTGATTCCGATGAAGAGCCCGTGTGCGGCATTCTCGGCATCGCGACCCACTGTGGCCGACGACCTTCATGGTCGCCGGATGATCTGGCATTGCACAGCCAGATGCTTGCTCATCGCGGGCCCGATGGGCATGATCAGATCGACTGCGGACATGTGCTGCTGGCACATCGTCGTCTGATCGTCGTGGACACCTCGCCGGGAGGTGCCCAGCCGATGCGGGCTCCGGATGGCAGCAGTAGTTGGGGTACGCTGGTCTACAACGGGGAGCTGTACAACGACGCCGCGTTAAGGCGGGAACTGGTCGCCTGCGGCTACACGTTCACAGCCTCCAGTGACACTCAGACCGTGTTGGCCGCGTTGCATCGGTGGGGGGCAGATGCGATCACGCGGCTGCGCGGCATGTTCGCGCTGGCCTGGCTCAGTCCCCAGGGCCGCTCGCTCCTCCTTGCACGAGACCCACTGGGCATCAAGCCGCTGTACTACCGAACCCAGGTGAAGGGCGGGAGCCGCGAGCTGGTCTTTGCCAGTGAACCGGCACCGCTCGCGGCTACCTCCAGCACTCTGCAGCCGGACCTTGTCACAGTCAGCTCCTACCTGACCACGATTCGCACCACGCTGGGAACACGAACGCTCTTTGAGGGCATCTCAACGCTCGAGCCAGGGGAGGTGCAGGTCTGGGATCTGACTTCCAATGATCTTTCGTTGACACGTCAGACGGTGGGCATTCGAAGTGAGGAACGCGATCCGGAAGAGACCCGTGCTGTGATCGAGGATGCTGTTGCGTCGCACCTGCGGGCCGATGTCCCGATCTGCTGCCTGCTCAGCGGCGGGCTCGACAGTTCCATCATCGCCTCGATTGCCGCGCGAAGCACGGACCGGCTTCGCACCTATTGCGCAGGTGCTCCGGCACCCGAGGGGACCCGCGACGACCACTGGGCCGCGTCGGTGATGGCACAGCACCTCGGCAGCCAGCACGTAGGAGTGCAGATCGATGAAGGTATGTTCACCCGACGCTGGGCCGCGATGGTGGCTCGGCAGGGAGTGCCCTTGAGCACGCCCAACGAAGTCGCGATCAATGAAGTGGCGAGGGTGCTTCGGGCTGATGGGAATCGGGTCGCACTCAGTGGGGAAGGGGCCGATGAACTGTTCGGTGGGTACGCCGGCCCGATGGCCGCCGCGGCAGAGTTTGAGCACCAAGGGCGTCCCGGCGGTTTGAGCGGGGGCGCATTCCAACTCAACGACGCGGCGTGGATCCCGCTGGATGTGAAGTCTGCGGTGTTTCTGCCCCAGACCATGGCGGCGACCGGGCAGGACGAGGTTCTGCGAAGCTGGTACGAAACAACCTTTGCCGAGTTGGCGCTGGGTGCAAGGCACCCGTTGGAGACCCACCTTCGATTCATGCGTCGGGTCAATCTGGCGGGGCTTCTGGGCAGACTCGATACGGCGATGATGCTGGAGGGAGTGGAGGGGAGGACGCCGTTTGCGGATGTGCGGGTCGCCGCGTTTGCTGAGGGGCTGGCGATGCCAGAGAAGTACGCCGGTCTGGGTGTTGAAGGGACCAAGCGGTGTCTGCGGCGGGCGTTTGCTGGCGTCCTGCCTCGGGAAATCATTGAGCGTCCCAAGGCGAGTTTTCCGCTCCCGTTTCAGAACTGGCTGGCAGACGCGGCGTCGGGCCTGGCGGCCTCCGACTGGATGCGTTCCTGCTTCACCGAGGCGTCGCTGCACATGATCGGTGCGAACCCGCAGGGGCTGTGGCGATTGGCCTGGCCGATGACCAATCTGGCACTCTGGTCGGAGCGGTGGTGGGGTGGAGCGAACAAAATCCGAACTGAAAATTATGTGACGTCAGTTGCCTGAGCCGGAGCAGGCATATCGTTGATTGGGTGGAAAGGAGTGGCATCGTGTCATTCTCCTTCACCATGGCCAGCGCTCGATCTCGTGCCCGAGTTTCGGCAGCGTTTCTGGTGAGTGATTTCGGAAGCTCGGGCAGGATAGTGTCGCATGAAGAAGCTGTACGTAGGTAATCTCCCTTTCAGCACGGATGACAACTCGCTGCGTGGCCTGTTCGAGGCTCACGGCCAGGTTGCGTCCGCCTCGATCGTCATGGATCGCGATACGGGCCGTTCGCGCGGCTTCGGTTTCGTCGAGATGACCGACGATGGCGAAGCGACCCGCGCCGTTGAGGCGATGAATGGTCAGCAGGTCGATGGTCGCAGCATCGTCGTCAACGAAGCTCGTCCGAAGGAGCCCCGCTCGGGTGGCTTCGGCGGCGGCGGCGGTGGCGGTGGCCGTGGCGGCTTCGGTGGCGGCGGCGGTGGTGGTGGTCGTGGTGGCTTCGGTGGCGGCGGTCGCGGTGGCGATCGTGGCGACCGTGGCGGTCGCGGCGGCTGGTAATCCACCCGTCAGTCAGTTCATCTGAATACAAACGGCACACCCCGGCGTTCAACGCCGGGGTGTGTTGCTTTTTGGTCGGTGTTTTTCTCACGGGCCGTTCGCGAACTTCGGTGGGGGTGGCGTAACCTCACCGACGTCCATGGAAGGCACTCCCTCACAGGCACCGCAAGGATCCGCGGCTGCACCCGAGTCTTCGCTCTCACAGCAGACGACGGGCGCGATCGCCGCGGCTGTACGGATTGTCTCCGGACTCACCCTCTTTTCGCGAGTGGCGGGCCTGGTCCGAGACATCATCATGGTGCGGATGCTCAGCGATGGGGTGCTGGCATCGGCGTTTCGGGCGGCCTACACGCTTCCGAACCTCTTCCGGCGTCTCTTTGGTGAAGGGGCCCTTTCCGCGGCCTTCCTTCCGGAGTACACGCAGCTTCGCCGAGATCAGCCGCAGATTGCCGGGGAACTGGCATGGCTGACGCTTCGACTGCTGACACTGGTCACCGGGGTGCTGACACTCGTGATCGAGCTGGTGCTGCTGGCGCTGATCATCTTCCTTCCTGAGAATGACCAGGACGGCTGGCGTGATGTGTCGTTCAAGATGATGATGCTGATGCTTCCGATGATGCCCATGGTGTGCATCACGGCGATTCTGGGTGGTGTGCTGCAGGCGCACGGAAAGTTCGGGCCGCCTGCCGCGGCACCGATCATTCTGAATCTCTTCCAGATCGTGGCGAGCTTTGCCTACTTCATGGGCTGGATGACCGACAAGCTGACGTCGGCGTACCTGGTCGGGGCGGCGGCGGTGGTGGCGAGTGTGGTGCAGATCGTCTGGTCGTGGTGGGCCCTGCGCGGATGTGTGCGGTGGGGCCGGGCGAGTGAGGATGCAAAGCGGCATGGAAAGCGGGTTTTCACCCGGTTTGTGCCTGCGGTGCTGGGGCTTGGCACGCTGCAGCTCAACACGATGATGGACAGCCTGATTGCCATGTGGCCTGTCTGGGTCGGCCCGACGATTCTGGGAATCAGCGTGACGCTGGATGAGAAGAGCAACGGCCTGCTGAGCTACACGCAGCAGTTGTACCAGTTTCCGCTTGGAGTCTTCGGGCTCGCGGTGGCGACTGCGGTCTTTCCATTGCTGAGTCGTGCAAGTGGCGACCCGGATCAGTTTGCGATGGTCTTGCGGCGGGGGCTTCGTCTGAGCTTCTTCATCGGATTGCCGGCGAGCCTGGGGCTGATCCTGGTGCGGCACGATCTGATCATGGTGTTCTACGGCGGCAAGGGCGGGTTCTCGGCTGAGGGTGTTGAGCGAGCCGCGGCGGTGCTGATGGGATTCTCTCCGGGCGTGTGGGCCTATTCACTGAATCACGTGTTGACACGCGCGTTCTACGCGCGACACAACACACGCACACCGATGCGGGTGGCGATGGCCATGGTGGCACTGAACTTCAGTCTGAACATCACGCTGATCTGGTATCTGCGTGAGGCGGGGCTTGCGTGGGCGACGGCGATCAGCGCCATGGCTCAGACCGTGGCGTTGGTGCTGCTCAGTCCGGGGCGGCTGGGTGTGCGGCCATTTGATCGGGCGACGCTGCTGGCGTGCGGCCGCATGACGCTGGTGGGGGGCGTGATGTGTGCCGCGGTCGTGGCGGTGCAATACTGGTGGTGGGAGGATGCCGAGGCGTCGTGGTGGATGGCTGCTGCGAGGCTTGCTGCGTGCATCGTGGCAGGCGGCGGGGCATACGCCGGGGCATCACTGGCGCTCAGGGCGCCGGAACTGCGATGGCTGCTCGAGCGAGCCCCCAAGGGTGGGGGCGACGGCGCAGCGGCGTCCATGAGCTTTGACTGACGGTCCGTCGGGTTCGTGGTCAGGTCCCGGCGATGGGTGCTGCGTGGGCTGTCGTGATCCATTTGCGGCACGCGGCGATGAGTGCCGCGGCGTCGATGGGCTTGGTGGCGTAGTCGTCGCACCCAGCATCGAGGCACTTTTGCCGATCATCAGCCATGGCATGTGCGGTCAGTGCGATGATGGGGATCCGGACGCCCAGTTCGCGGAGCTTGCGAGTCGCCGCGTACCCGTCCAGCACCGGCATCTGCATATCCATGAGGATGAGGTCGAAGGCTTCCGTCGGGGCGTTCGAACTGGCGAAGTGATCGACAGCCTCCTGTCCGTTCTGGACGGAGGTGACCTGGATGCCAGCTCGCTTGAGGTGAAAGCAGATGAGCCGCTGGTTGTCGGGGCCGTCTTCCGCAAGGAGGATCCGGGCGTGAAGCGTGGCCGGTCCGGCGGGCGAGTGTGATTCCTCCCGAACCGTGGGCGCTCCGGGACGTTCGATCCAGGTCGCATTCTTCAGTGGGCCGGTGCTGATGACGACTGAGAACGTGCTGCCGGAGCCTTGGCTGGTGGTGACCGAGATGTCGCCTCCGAGCAACTGGGCCAGACGTTTGGAGATGGTGAGGCCCAGGCCTGTGCCGCCGAAGCGCCGTGTCATCGAGTCGTCGGCCTGAGAGAAGGGGATGAAGAGCTTGCTCAGGGCTGACTCGGGCATCCCGATGCCGGTATCGATGACATCGATTCGCAATTGCGGGAAGCCGGGCTTCTGCGTCTGGTCGATCGCGACCCGAAGAGTGACTGATCCGCGATGGGTGAACTTGACGGCGTTGCCGACGAGATTCAGCAGTATCTGACGCAGCCGCGTCGGATCTGATCGGATCGTGGCGGGGATGGGGCCGGCGTATTCGAGATGGATCGAAAGGCCCTTGGCTTCAGCCGGCGTTTTCATCAGCGTGGCAACGCTGGAGATGATCTCGGCGGGCGAGCACTCGATGGATTCGACGCTCATCCGACCGGCTTCGATCTTCGAGATGTCCAGCAGGTCGTTGATGATGCCCAGCAGGTGCTGGGCGTTGCGCCGGATCGTCGAGACGTGTTCGCGTCGGACATCGTCGGGGATGGTGGCTTCGCCAAGCAGATCAGTGAAGCCCAGAATTGCGGTCATCGGGGTTCTGATCTCATGGCTCATGTTGGCCAGGAACTGGCTCTTGGCCACGTTCGCTGCTTCCGCATCGGTTCGTGCCTGACTGAGTGCTCGTTCGGCGAGGATGCGCTCGGTGATGTCCTCGATGGTCCCGATGAGATGCTCCACGGCCTCGTTCCGGCGGACCGGGGCGGCGTGGATGCTGACCCACTGGTCGCCGCGGTCGAGCCGGTAGCGACCATTGACGGGCCTTCCAGAGCTCACTGCTTCGTTCCACGACGCCGTGAACTGGCCGCGGCATTCAGACGCGATGTACCCGGCCAGGTCGTCGCCGGAGAGATGTTCATCGCCGGTACAGAGAATGCGTGCGGTGGCATCGTTCGCGTACGACGATTGACGCGTGGTCGAGGCGACGAAGATGCCCAGTGGCGAGCACCGTGCCATCGTCCGGAACCGATTCTCACTCTCGGTGACTGCCGAACGCGACTCTTCCAGCGCATTGAGCGTGGAGTTGATGCTTGCGGCCAGCACCGCGATCTCGTCGGTTCCTTCTCTTCGAACGCGGCCATTGACCGATGAACGGTCGCGGATTGCCGCCAGATCATTCATCAGCCGGAGCACGCGGTGGATCACCGTTCGCTTGAGCATGAGCGAGATGACCACTGAGAAGACGCTTCCCGCAATGAGCAGGGCCCACGCAAGGTGGTTGAGGCTGGTCCGACCCTGCATCATGATCGTGCGTGGCAGCCGGACTTCAAGCTCGAATTGACCGCCGGCCAGATCTGCAAAGGTCATGCGAGAAACGATCGTGTCCGCGTTCATCGGTTGAACGCTCGTCATCGCGTTCGTGGTATCCGAGGGGGCACTCCGCAGGTTCGGGTCAACTTCGGCAAGGCTGCGGATCGTGTTCAGATCGTCATCGCCGAACTGACGGACGAAGATGATGCCGCCGTGATTTTCGCCTTCGCCGCTGTTGGGGAGGATCCATCGTCCGACCACGTAATAGATGCCACCATCCGACGCAGGGAGAAGGCCCTTGAGCTCGCCGGTCTCAAGCAGTCGCTTCAGCGAGCCCGATGCGACGATTGCGTCAGTGAGCACCTGTGGAGCCGGTGAGAGGTCGCCCTCCTTGTAATCTTCCGAAGGCAGACCCTCGGAGCTTATCAGGGTGCCGTCAGTCGCATAGACAAGACGGGCGACCAGACTCAGATTCGGAAGGCTGGTTGGGTCGAGGTTTTCCTTGCGGAACTGCTCGTCGGGCTCGACCATGTGCTGATACATGGAGTCCCAGTTCGAATAGTCCTTGACGTTCATGTCGAGGCGGTCGGCGATATAGGTGATCACCGCGTGGGCCCGGTTCACGGCATCCTGGGCGTGTGCCTTCTCAGCGGCTTCGAATCGGGCCGTAAGGATCAGATGCGAAGTGCCATACAGCAGCAGCATCAGCGATGCGGCGGTTGCAATGACGATGATGTTGGCCTTGGTTCCGAGACGCACGGGACTCCCAGGCCGCGAGTAGTGCACGCGGCATGGAACTATCGACCCCATCCCGTGGGGCCCGAATCCGGATCCACGCAGAGGGATTCCCGGGCGTCAGTTCGCGGTCGAATGTGCCGTCTTTGCGGCGTACGCAGGCCCCTTCGCAGGGGATGCGGCGTCTTCATCTCTGGAGAAGTCTCACTGCATGCCAAGGAGGCCAAGTGCCGTAGCTGTCATGGCGATGACCGCCTTGATCAGGGATTCACCGGCGATCAGTCCCGATGCCAGCGGAACGGAGTACTTGTCCGCACCCTTGCGATTGATGAGTTCCCAGCCGAAGATGACCAGTGCGCCCAGGAAGAATCCAAGTGCGTTGTTGAAAGGCACAACCCAGGAAAGACCAAGTCCCATCGCCGAGGGGAGGTAGGGACGAAGCCGAGCGGGTGAGAACTTGTCGATCAACGGCAGGATGATGCCGACGGCCGCGCCGATCAGGATGGCCAGCTTGGCGGATTCAGGCAGTGTCTCCACGCCCTTGGTGAGCACGCGGGCGACAGCTTCCCACTGGCGCGTTGCCGGTGCAGCGAACTTCTCGAGTGCGGCCTTGTTGGGCACCATGAGGAACCAGATCGGGACGATGGCAATCGTTCCGAAGAAGACGCCGATGAACTGAGCGATGAACTGGCGACGAGGGTTGGCACCCAGGAGGTAACCGCTCTTGAGGTCGGTCAGAAGGTCGGCGCTCGAAGACGCGCTGTTGGCCGCGATGCCGGCAGAGGCGAGGTTGGGGACCATCTGGCCCGGGTGGAAGATCGCGAAGGTCAGCTGCATGACCTTGCCCATCGCACCGATGGGGGTCGTGTCGGTTTCACCGGTTGCGCGGCAGGCTACGAGCGAGAGCACGAACGACATCGCCACTGCGATGAGTCCTGCCCACCAGGCGATCTTGAAGGCGATGACCTGGACGAACAGCATGGCGATGGTGATGGGCACCATGCCCACGACCATCCAGATGAACGGGACTTCGATGTCCTTCTGACGGGCATCGACTTCAGGGCCGCCGCCGCCGATGCTCGAGAAAGCACGAACGATCGTCTTCCACTGGAGCGCGACCGCGGTCAAGCTGGCGATCACCATCAGTGCCGTGCCGCCCCAGAGCGACCAGGTCGTCAGGCGGATCACCGACCCGCTGCCGTTGAGCATCATGTTGGCGTGGACGCTCGGGTCGATGGTGCCTGCGTCGTAGGTCACCACACCCGCGGCGTCGGTCACCCACCCGCTGCCCTTGGTCGCCACATCCTTGGCCACCAGATAAGGCGTCACGACGAAGTAGAGGAGTGCCGAGCCTGCGATCATGGACAGACAGACCCGCATGCGGGTGATGATGCCCGCCGCGATCAGGAGCATGCTGGGTTCGAACCCGAAGGTCGTGAGCTGCTTGCCATGGATCTGGAAGAGACCGGTGGCGGGTAACAGTTCGGGAAGGCGAACCTTGCCCATGAGTCTGTCGAGTGCGTGAATCGTGCCTTCGCCCGTGTTCAGAATGCCGACCAGCGCACCGACGATCATGCCACCCACGAGGGTGTAGGCCTTGTCGATGGCATCGCGGCCCTTGCTGTAGAGACTGCGAAGCGTCTCCGCCGCGGCGACGCCGGAGGGGAATCGCAGCTGCTCGTGATTGATCATCTGCCGCTTGAGCGGAATCGCCAGGAAGACACCCATGAGGCCGGTGCAGAGCGTGAAGAGTGCGACTGCCCAGATCGGAGACGTCGGCAGCGCCCAGCTCTTCACATCGGCGGGAGTCTTGCCATCGGGCACTTCGGCCAGGAGCAGGAGGGCACCGAACATCGTGGCGATGGTGGAGCCTGTGGAGTAGCCCGCCGCGGAGGCGGTGGACTGCATGCAGTTGTTCTCAAGGATCGACATCTGGGAGACCTTGCCGCCCGAGACGGTGCGGAGGAGGTTCCAGAAGACGAAGCTCATGACGCAGGCCGTGATGGCGACACCGAAGGCCCAGCCGATCGCCAGCGTGGTGTACAGGTTCGCAGCGGCCATGAGCATGCCCAGAACGCCGCCAACGACCACCGCGCGGACGGTGAGCTGGGGCATCTGATCGCCCTGATAGACATGCTTGAACCAGTGCGCGTCCTTCTGCTCGGGCGTCGCATCCTCGGGCAGGGCGGGTACGCCGGGTCCGAAGGGTGAAGCGGTCGAGTCCTGTTCTTCGATCGAACTTGAGGGTCCGGCCATGGGCGCGTGTCTCCAGAAGGTGCTTCCCGTCGGGAATGAGACAACACCCTAACACACGAGCATGCAATTGGCAAGAAAAAAGTTCCGCCCAGGTGCAATTCCGGGCAATGGGGGCAAAGGTCAGGCCGGGAGCGAGGCCTCGATCATCTCCACCCAGGTGTGCAGGATCAGCATGTGCAGTTCCTGGATCCGGTCGGAGGTCTCGCCGGGCACGATGATGGGTTCATCGCACAACGCGGCGAGCTTCCCACCGCCCTTTCCCAGCAGCCCGATCACCGTCATGCCGCGCGTTCTGCCGGCCAGAGCCGCGTTCAGGCAGTTGGGCGAGTTGCCCGAAGTGGAGAGCACGATGAGGACATCGCCCGCCTTGCCAAAGGCCTCGACGCCACGGGCAAAGACCTGATCGAAGCCAAAATCGTTCGCGGTGCAGGTCAGATGTCCAGGTTCACTGATCGCCAGCGCGGGAAGTGCCCGGCGGTCGTTGCGGAAGCGGCCTGTGAGTTCCTCGGCAAAGTGCACGGCATCGCACAGCGAACCGCCGTTGCCGCAGATGATCGATTTGGCCCCGGCGTTGTAGGCGGTGCAGAGGACCTGGCCCGCAGTGCTGATGGCCTGCCGGAGCGACCGGTTGGCACTCAGGTCTTCCAGAACCCGCTGGGCGGCGGCAAGCGAAGCGTCGAGAATGTGGCTCGGATCGGAAGGGGGCATGTGTGGGTCATTGTTGCCCCGCAGCGTGCCTGACGCGGTCCCACACCCAAACTCAGTCCGTCGGGAGCCCCTTTGACTCCCAGATCCGCTTCAACTGCTCGTAGGTGGTCGGTTCCCAGACCGACGAATCACTCATCTCGATCCGCAGCAGCGAGCCTGATGCGTCGAAGTACGCCACCATGGGCTTGCGACCTTCCACCGACTGCGTTGAGACCTTCCATCCCTTATCGCCGTTGCCGGTATCGATCGCCTCGAGCAGGTCGCGGCGCAGCACAACCTTGCTTTCATTCGAGTTCCAGCTGTAGAACCCATGTTCAGCCTCGACCCCTGCCTTCATGAGCAGGTACGGCAGCATCTGGGATTCAACGCCGGAGATGTACCCTTCGCCCTGGAACGCCGGCTTGGTTGATCTGGGTGCGGTGCCGGTGCTTTCGGTTCGGATGATCATGCTCTGGCCGTTTCGGCCACCCGTCTCGTTTGCAACCAGCGGCTTCTCGCCCTTCTTGCCGGTTCGCATCGCATTGGTCAGGACCCAGGTTTCCTCTTCACGGTCGGGGCTCATGAAGTACGCGGATCGTGAATCGGTGACCGAACCATCCTTGGCCAGAATTCGCGCATCGATCTGCACGATGATGCCCTCGGCACGGTTGCCGCTGGCCTTGCTGGCCGACCCGGAATTCGAGTCAAGCAGCGAGCGGGGGCCCCAGATGAACTTGATCCGCCGGTAGGCGATCTCACGCGCATTGGCATCGGAGCCGTCGGAGTTGGGCATGTAGCGGCGTTCCCAGCGTTCCGGGTGCGCCGCGATGATCTCCCGCAGAGTGTCGGTGCCGACGGATTCAAAGAGCTTGATCCCGGCACTGATCGCGGCGGAACGGTCCGCAGCGATCTTCGCCGGGTCTTCGATCTTGATGGTCGCGATGATCGTCTCCATCATCGTCCGCGCCTTCTTGAAGTTCGGCGGCGTGGTCAGCATGTCAAAGACGACGAACTGCCCGGGTGAGCAGCGGATGGACGCGAACACACGAGTCTGCGGAATCCGGCCGTCCAGGCTGGGGAGTTCAATGGTCCAGCGGGCACAGTCGTAGCCCGCAACGGTGAGGCGTTCGCCGGCCCGCGGCTCGCGGATGAGCTTGCCAGTGGCCATCGCCTCCGCCGCGGCTTGCTTGTCAATGCCGAACGATTCATACACCGATTGCAGCGTGCTGTCTGCCACCGTCTCGCATGTTGCATCGATGTCGGTCGTCCTGGGCGTCTTGATCTGCAGCGTCCAGCTCAAATCGTCTGGAGCCATGATGATCTTGCTGTCGCGTCCGGCCGAATCCGTCTGGCTGGTGACGCCCAGAGGGCAGCTCACGCTGAGTCCGACCGACGCCAATCGCAGTGGCATCTCGGCGAACTCGACGGTCGTGGTTCCACGCTCGGTGGGCGGTGGAGACTTGGCCGCAGGCGTCTGCGCGGCGGTGGTCCTGGGCTGCGATTGCCGCGTGGCACGTTCGCCGCTGGCCCCGGGGCTGAGCGAAGGCTTGGGCTGTCCAGCCACATGGGTGGCGGAGAGTGCCAGAAGAGCGCAGAGCACAAGAGGTTGAGTACGCATGCTGGGTGACTATCGGTTCCATCCCCCGGGGCCGGATGAGATCAGTGGCCCCGCTTCAGGGGATCGGAGTGCTCATCAAGCTTCGGGGAAGTCATACATCGCGGCGTATCTGCCGGTTTCAAGCCACTGGATCTGGCGGAGGATGTCGTTGCAGAGGGTCGAGGCCCCGAAGCGGAAGTAGTCCGCGCTGAGCCACGCCTCGCCTCCGGGAAGGTGGCCAAGCGTCTCCTTGACCATGACGAGGTAGTGGAGGGCCTGCTTGGCGGTCCGGATGCCGCCGGCGGGCTTCATGCCCACCTTGCGCCCGGTCGCCGTGTACCAGTCGCGGATTGCTTCGAGCATGACCAGTGTGACGGGCATGGTCGCCGCGGGCTGCACCTTGCCGGTGGAGGTCTTGATGAAGTCGATGGGGCGGTGGCCGGTCTGCTGCATCAGATCTTCGCAGGCATCGTCGATGTCGGCCATGGCCCGGATGGCCAGGTCGCTGGCGTGCCGGACGTTGTCGAATGTGTCAAGTTCGCCGGTCTCGAGAATGACCTTGAGGTGGGCTGGGTGGCGGCCATCGCGAAGCGGCTCCATGCAAGCCTGCTTCACGGCGCGGATTTCATGGGCGACTTCGTCGTAGCGGCCTGCGAGAAAGGCTCCCCGGTTGATGACCATGTCGATCTCATGGGCGCCATCAGCGATGGCGAGGCGTGTGTCATCAAGCCGGACTTCGAGGGGGTATTGCCCGCTGGGAAAGCCCGTGGCAACCGAGGCGACATGAACGCCCGTGCCTGCCAGCGTCTGTGCGGCGGTCTTCACCAGGGCGGGATAGACGCACACGGCCGCCACCGAGGGCAGGTCGGCCCGCGATGGGTCCGGAGTGACTGCCTTGCGGCACAGGCCCTTGACCTTTTCAACTGAGTCCTTGCCCTCCAGGGTGGTCAGATCGAGCATCGAGAGGGCCAGAAGCAGCCCCGACTTCTTCGTCGCGCTCTTGATGGAGCGCTTGGTGAAGGCGGCGGCACGTTCCTGTGCCATGACGGCATCGACGGTGGGGCTTGGAGCGGAGGGACGCATGGTGGAGGCAATGGTACGCGATCCGAGGGCTTCATCCCCGGAACAGTGCAAATCCCGGTTCTGGTCAGCTACCCTTTTGCATGTCCTTCTTTTCGCGCAAGCCCAAAACTCCCGTCCAGCCCATCGTCGTCTCCTCGCCCAGCACGGGCGCTCAACCCGCGCCCGCGGGACGAGAGGCACGGATCCTGGCACTGGGCAGCGAGATGCTGGACCGCGCACGTGCTCACAAGTCAGGCGTCTTCTCAGCCAAGTTCTACAACGATGCCATGATGGAATGGTCCATGAAGGACCAGAACTTCAAGGTCCAGCTCTTCCGCTTCGTCGACTGCTTCCCGATGCTCAAGACGCCTGATGCGATCTTCGATCATCTCAACGACTACCTCTCCCAGCCCGGCGTCACCGTCCCGACTGCCATCGCCACGCTGCTCAAGGCTGGTGGCCTCCTCAAGGGGACCGCGGCGAAGACCATCGCCTCTCAGATCGAGGGCATGGCAGGCAAGTTCATCGCCGGCACCAATGCCGCGGGTGCCCTCAAGGGCCTGAGCGACATGTGGGATCAGGGCGTGGCCTTCAGCGTCGACCTTCTTGGCGAAACCTGCGTCAGCGATGCCGAGGCCGACGATTACGCCCGCAAGTACCTGGACCTCATCACGAACCTTCCCGGCAGCGTCGCGGCGTGGAAGCCCAACCCGCGGCTTGAATCCGATCACATGGGCGCGATCCCCCGGGTCAACGTCTCCATCAAGATCTCCGCTCTGTCGGCCCGCTGCGACCCGATCGACTCCGAAGGATCGATCCGCGACCTGATGAAGCGGCTGGTCCCGATTCTCGAAACCGCCAAGTCCAAGGGCGTCTTCGTGAACTTCGACATGGAGCATCACGCGCTCAAGGACTTCACCATCGAGCTCTTCCAGCGATGTGTCGAGAAGGTCGGATTCGAAGGCGGGCTGGCGATGCAGGCCTATCTCAAGAGTGGCGTCGAAGATGCGCAGCGCATGGTCGACTGGGCTCGCCGGAGCGGCAAGGTCGTCACCATTCGCCTCGTCAAGGGTGCCTACTGGGATGCCGAAACCATCAAGTCCGAGATGCACGGGTGGCCCTGCCCGGTCTGGAATCGCAAGTGGGAGACCGATGCATGCTTTGAACGCATGACCAGTGTCTTCCTGGACGGCAATCCGGGGGCGAAGGGCGCAGGCCAGGGCGGCGTGAAGTTGGCGCTGGGTTCGCACAATGTGCGCAGCATCGCCGCGGCTTTGGCGGGACTCGAAGAACGCGGCTTGCCACGCGAGGCGATTGAGCTCCAGATGCTCCACGGCATGGCGGATCAGCTCAAGTTCGCAGCAAGCGAAATGGGGCTTCGCATTCGCGAATACGTGCCGGTCGGTGAGATGATCCCCGGCATGGCATACCTGGTGCGACGTCTGCTCGAGAACACGAGCAATGAGAGTTGGCTCAAGGCTGGATTCCTCGATAAGGCGGACACTTCGGTACTGCTGCGTGCGCCGCAGGGAGCACCGGGCGAGGTGCCTCCGACTGACCTGGTCGCGGTGGGCCCGGAGCGACACAAGCTCTCGGTGGCTGCGGCGGGCGTGGGCGATGGCCGACCGTTCGTGAACGAACCCTTCCGCGACTTCTCGTATGGATCGCAGCGCAAGACCTTCGAGGCGGCGGTTGCGAAGGCCACTGTGCCCAAGGTGGCCAACGACAGAACGCCCCAGCAGGCCGCGGAGATGGTTGCCAAGGCCAATGCAGCCTTCGCCGCGTGGCGAGATCTGCCGGTGGCGAAGCGTTCTGAGTGCCTCGTGCGAGCCGCGGCGGCGATGCGGGCGCAGCGCGATGGACTGTCTGGCGTGCTGATCCGCGAATCAGGCAAGACCTGGCGTGAGGCCGATGCGGATGTGTGCGAAGCGATTGACTTCTGCGAGTATTACGCGCGGATGGCGACGCCGCTGTTTGACCGGTCGCGTCTTGGCCGCTTCATCGGCGAACTTGATGAAGTCTGGTACCAGCCCAGGGGCGTGGCGGTGATCATCAGCCCGTGGAACTTCCCACTGGCCATCTGCTGCGGCATGACCGTCGCGGCGCTGGTTACGGGCAATACGGCGATCGTGAAGCCAGCGGAGCAGACTCCGGGCATCGCGAAGATCATGTGCGACATTCTGTGGGAGGCGGGCATTCCTCGCGATGTGCTGCACTTCTGCCCTGCACCGGGCGAGACGACGGGTGCCGCGCTTGTGCGTGACCCGCGTGTGTCGCTGATTGCGTTCACGGGCTCTCGCGACGTGGGTCTTGACATTCTGACCGCAGCGGCACCCGGGTCACCATTCATTGATCCTTCGGTGCGTGGCAATGCGACGCATGTGAAGCGAGTAGTGTGCGAAATGGGCGGCAAGAACGCCCTGGTCGTCGATACGAGCGCGGACTTTGATGAATCGGTCCTGGCCGTGCGTCAGAGTGCCTTCGGCTTCCAGGGCCAGAAGTGCTCAGCCCTTTCTCGTGTGATTGTCGTGGATCCGGCGGGCGAGCAGGGACCTGCGATCACGGCTTTCACAAGGCGACTGGTTGAGGCGACGCGTGCGTTGACGGTGGGGGATCCGGTGCGGTCGGGGACGGACATGGGCCCGGTGATTGATGCGGAAGCAGCCGCGAAGATCCGTGGGTACATCAAGAAGGCCCAGGAAGAGGGCAACCGGCTTGAACTGGCCGGTGAGGTGCCCGGGTCTGATCCTGTGATCGCTGCGGATGCCGTTCGGTACGTTGGCCCGCACATCTTCTCGGGTGTGAAGCCCAGCCATTCGATCGCGAAGGAGGAGATTTTTGGGCCGGTGCTGGCGATCATGCACGCATCGTCGTTCGAGGAGGCGATTGAGATTGCCAACCAGGGCGTCTACAAGCTCACCGGCGGCGTGATGACGCGCAAGCCCAGCCACATCGAGATGGCCAAGCGGGAGTTCCGCGTGGGCAACCTGTACATCAACCGCGGCATCACGGGAGCGCTGGTGGGGCGTCAGCCCTTCGGCGGGTTCGGGATGTCGGGCGTTGGGAGCAAGGCGGGCGGCGCGGACTATCTGCTGCAGTTCGTCGAGCCGCGTGCCTGTGCTGAGAACACGATGCGGCGCGGCTTTGCGCCCGAGCTCTGATTCAAGTGACCTGAGTTTGCGAGTTCTGACCGATTCTGGCGCCCGATTCAACAGGGAACCCTCTCAAGATGCCCGCTGCACACGATCCTGATCGTCTTGATGTTCTTGAGGCCCTTGCCGCGAAGTTTCCGACGGTCGATGAGGCCATCAGTGAAGCCGCGTCGCTGCGGGCGAAGCTGACGCTGCCGATGGGCGTGGTGCACGTCATCAGCGATGTGCATGGCGAGGACATCAAGCTCCGGCATGTCATCAACAACGCATCGGGCGCGCTGCGGACGCTGGTCGAGCAGACGCTCAGCGGCAAGCTGAGTGCCTCGGATCAGGCCCGGTTTCTGGCGGTGCTTTATTACCCGCGGGAGGCCATCAATGCCTTCAGCCGCGATGTGGTGGCAAGCGGGCGTCGCAACGAGTGGGTCTACACGATCCTCTCGCTGCAGTTCGAGATTGTGCGGGCGCTTCGCCGCAACTTCCGGCGCGACCACTTCGAGCGGCTGCTCCCATCGCAGTATCGGGAGCTGTTCATCGAACTGGGCAGTGGGCAGCGGCCCGAGTACATCAAGGACATGATCGCCGGACTGGCCCGCCACGACCGTGACTGGGGTGCGGTGCGGGCCGGCGCACGGCTCATCCGCAACCTCAGCTGCGAGGAGTTGCTCGTGGCAGGCGATCTGGGCGACCGGGGCCCGAGGATCGACCGCGTGATCGACACGCTCATGCGTCAGCCCAAGGCCAATGTGCTCTGGGGCAATCACGACATGATCTGGATCGGCGCGCATCTGGGCCATGAGGCGTGCATTCTCAACACGCTGCGGTTCAGTGCTCGCTACCGCAGGGCGGCGCAGCTCGAAGAGGGATACGGCATCCTGACCACGCCGCTCGAGAAGCTCGTGCGTGATGTCTACGGCGATGATCCGGCCGAGCGGTTCAAGCCCAAGGGCGAGGGGCTGCGTGACCAGCTCACGGTGGCTCGCATGCAAAAGGCCCTGGCGATCATGCAGTTCAAGTCCGAGGGACAGATGCTGGCTCGGCATCCGGAATGGAACCTCGAGCACCGGCGACTGCTGCACCGCATCGATCACGCCAAGGGCACCGTGACGATCGATGGCGTCGAGCACCCGCTGCTGGATACGAAGCTGCCGACGATCAATCCGGCCGATCCGTACGCCTTCAGCCCCGAGGAACGCGCGTGCCTTGACATGCTCAAGGAGAGCTTCACGCGTTCGATGAGGCTGCGTGACCACATCGAGTGGGTGGTGCGGCGCGGCGGCATGTGGACTCGGCGCGATGAAGTGCTGCTTTTCCATGCCTGCGTGCCGGTCGATGCCAGCGGCACGCCTCAGGAATTGCTCGTGGAGGGCAAGATGCGGTCCGGGCGCGATCTCATGGATTCGCTGGGCTCGATCGTGCGTCGCGCGATGCGCAAACGCTGGTTCGGCGTCGACAGCGATGCCGACTGGCTCTGGTACATGTGGTGCGGGCCGCTCTCGCCGCTGTTCGGCAAGGACAAGATCGCGACGTTCGAGACCTACTTCGTGGCCGACAAGGCGGCGCACAAGGAGAACAAGAACGCGTACTTTGATCTCATGCACGATGCTGAGTTCATCCGTCGCATCGGCGCGCTGTTCGGAGTTGGTCCGGATGTGCTCGTGGTGAACGGTCACGTGCCGGTAAAGCTCGAAAAGGGAGAGCAGCCCGTCAAGCGGGGCGGCAACGCCATCACCATCGACGGGGCCTTCAGCGAGGCCTACGGCGACCGGGGCTTCACGCTGGTGCTCAAGCCCCACGCGATCGAACTGGCTGAGCATGCCCCCTTCAAGGGAGTAGATGCCGCGATCACGCAGGACGCCGACATCGTTCCCAAGATCACCACAGTCAAGACCTACCCCAAGGCCCGCACCATCGGCGATACCGATGGCGGCAAGCGGATCCGCCATTCCATCGAACTGATGGATGAACTCGTCCGGTCGTACCAGGAGGGGATCGTTTCTGAGCGGCGATGAGCGAACCTACCTTTGAGGTTCCATGTCAACGTTCATCGACGAACTTCGTAGCCGCGGGCGGGTCGCCCAGATCACCGACGAGCCGGGGCTGCTCAAGCACCTTGGTGGCCCCTCGCCCGCGGACTGCCGCGCCTACATCGGCTATGACCCGACCGCCGATTCGCTGACCATCGGCAACATGACGACCATCATGCTGCTGGCTCATTTCCAGCGAGCCGGGCACACGCCCATCGTGGTGGCTGGTGGCGGCACGGGCCTCATCGGCGACCCCAGCGGCAAGAGCGCCGAGCGTCAGCTGATGACGCGCGAACGCGTCGAGGCCAACGTGCAGAGCCAGATGCGGATCTTCGGGACCCTCCTGGACTTCTCACCCAAGGTCAGCAACAAGGCCGTGCTGGTCAACAACGCCGACTGGCTCGGCAAGATCAGTTTCCTCGATGCGCTGCGCGACATCGGCAAGCACTTCCGCGTCAATGAGATGATCCAGCGCGATTCAGTGCGTGAGCGGCTGAACAACCGCGATCAGGGCATCAGCTACACCGAGTTCAGCTACATGCTCCTGCAGGCCTACGACTTTCAGTACCTGCATGAGACCATGGGCGTGACGATGCAGATGGGCGGCAGCGACCAGTGGGGCAACATCGTTGCGGGGGGTGATCTCATCCGCAAGGTCTACGCAGCGGCGGGCAAGGGGGAGGCCCACGCCTTCGGCCTCACGACGCCGCTGGTCACCAAGGCCGATGGCACCAAGTTCGGCAAGACTGAATCAGGCGCGGTCTGGATGACCGCCGATCGCACTTCGCCCTACCAGTTGTACCAGTTCTGGCTCAATGCCGACGACACGCAGGTGATCAACTACCTGAACACGTTCACGTTCCTGCCGCGGGAACGCATCGCTGAACTCGCCGCGTCGCATGCGGCGAACCCGGGACAGCGCGAAGCCCACCGTGCGCTCGCCGATGCCGCCACCGAGCTGCTTCACGGGCCGACCGAACGGGCCAACGCTCAGGCCGCCAGCAAGGCGCTCTTCTCGGGCGATGTCTCCGGTCTGAGCGAGCAGCTCTTTGCCGAGGTCTTCGCCAACGTTCCGGGCGGCGCCTTCCCCAAGACGCGGCTTGAAGGGGCTGGCGTGCCGCTGCTTGACTTCCTGGTCGAGTGTGGCCTCGCAACCAGCAAACGCGAGGCCCGCGAGTTCCTCTCGTCCGGCTCTGTTTCGATCAATGGTCAGAAAGCCGCTTTGGAGCAGGTGCTTCAGGGCTCTAACTTGCTGCACGGGCGTGTGGTTGCGATCCGCCGCGGCAAGAAGAACTGGTACATCGCACGCTGGGAGTGACCGCTCCCCGTTTTTTCTGATGGGTTTGCTCAGTCATGAACATTCTGGTTTTTCAGCACAGTGACCACGGACACGCCGGACGTCTCGCGTCCACGCTCAGAGAACGCGGCGTCAAGCTCGACATCCGGCGAGCTGACCTCTTTGGACAGGACTCGCGGCGAGGCGTCCCGATCACACTCGATGGCTTCGATGGCGTCATCATGATGGGTGGCGCGGGCTTCGTGACCGATGCGCCGTCGACCCCGTGGATGCAATGGCAGGGAGCGTGCATTCGACATGCGCATGAGTCAGGTCTGCCGCTGGTGGGAGTGTGTCTTGGGGCACAGATGATCGGGCAGGTTCTGGGCGGAGTGGTGGATTTCAAGGCAAGCCCCGCCGCGGGCATGCATCCGACGAGGCTGACCGCAGCGGGTCAGCTCGATCCCGCGTTCAGCGGCATCGCATGGGACCACCCGCAGTTCTTCTCCTGCAGTCAGGAAGTCAAGCAGCTTCCGCCCGGAGCTGTGCTCCTCGCCAGTGCCCCCGGAACGCAGCACGCCGCGTTCCGAGTCGGACCGACGACGTACGCGTTTCAGTATCACCCGGAGTGCGATCGCGGGATGCTGGATGGATTGATCGGAGAAAGCGGGAGTGCGTTTGCCAAGGCCGGGGTCGGGCCCGAGGCCGCCGCGGGTCAGATCGAACGTGAGTACGCGTTCTATGACCGGGTGGGCTGTCGGCTCATGGAGAATCTGGCGAACTTCATCTTCCGGGTTGCAACGTCGCGCCGATGACGATTCGTCACGTTGGCTCGCACGAGGAGTGTCCGCATGCCGACGATTTCCATGCGAGTGCCGGAGGACTACCTGCTCGAACGCGATGTGTGTTCGTACGGGTACTTTCTGCTCGCGCCCAATTACTGGGATCCGCGGTCGCGCACGCTCTGGCGCGTGCTCTGCACCGGCGGAAGGTGTGCGTTTGCCGCGGGGATTCGCCAGCCCCGCGGCCCGGGGACGCCGCTTCGCATCACGCTCTCGCGTTCGCTCACGCCCACCGAGCGAACGCGTGCCCATGTGTGTCTGACGCGGATGCTCCGGCTGGATGAATCGGCGGAAGTCATCGCGGCGTTTCACGCACGCGACCCGCGGTTCGCGGCGTCGGGCCGGGGCCGGCTCTTCCGATCGCCGACGCTGCACGAGGACATCATCAAGACGGTGACCAGCTGCAATGTCACCTGGCCCAGCACGGTGCAGATGAATCTGCGATTGTGCGAAGTGCTTGGGGCGCGGTGCACGGGTGGTCTTCCATCGCGGACCTTTGCCTTCCCCGATGCCAGGCGACTGGCTGCGACCGCTCCGTCGCTCCTTCGAGCCAGGTGCCGGGTTGGCTACCGCGATGCCCGGATCGTGCAACTCTCGAAACTCCTGTGCACATCGCCCCGGCATGGCGGCGTTGATGTGGCGATGCTGGAGGATCCGGCGGTGCCAGATGAGCGAGTGTTCAGGTATCTGGTCGAACTGCCGGGAATCGGACCCTACGCCGCGGCGAACATCATGCAGTTGCTCGGCCGCTACGGGCGATTGCCGCTGGATACCGAGAGTGTTCGGCATGGCCGAACGGTGCTGGGCATGAAGGGGACCGCCGCGGCCATCATGAAGCGACTTGCCCGGCATTACGCACCCTTCGCGCAGGATGCGTTCCGAAGCTACTGGTTTGAGTTGTGGGCGTGGTATGAGTCGCGTCAGGGCCCTGCAGCGAGCTGGGAGCGAGACAGCACGGGAAAGCTCTTCACCGCGGCGGTGCTCAACGCGGCCAAACGCGCCTGAACTTGCGTTCGGCGGTGAATCGCGGCACCGGCGCGCCAACAATGCCGCATGATCCTCTCCGCAATCACCGTGCTCGCCGCCACCGCCCTGTCGCAGCCCCATGGATCCGCCCCGGCGGAGCCGCCGCTTGACTGGAAGACACTCGAGACGGCGGTGTTCGGGGACTATCTGCAGCTGACATCGCGCGAGATGTACGTGAAGGCCGGTGAGGCGTACTTCAGCGCGGACGACAAGTGGGTGATCTTCCAGGCTGTGGAAGTCCCCGTGGCCGGCAAGGAGGCGGATCCCTTCTACGCCATGTATGTGGCTCCGCTGCTTCGTGGCGAAGACGGCAAGAAGATCACCGGGCTCGGCAAGGCGATCCGCGTGAGTGCGCCCAATACCGCCAATACCTGCGGATGGTTTGATCCCTCCCGCAACGGCATGGTGCTCTTCGGTTCCACGGTCGTGAAGCCCGCCGATGAGCAGAAGTCCGGTTTCCAGGTCGGAAGCCGTAAGTACGTGTGGATGTTCCCCGCCGAGATGGAAGTGGTGCAGACGTCGGTCATCCCGATGCTGGGCATATCCACCAAGGACGGCGGGGTCGCGGAGAGTTCCAATCAGGCCTATCAGGCGCTGCGACTTCAGTTGGAGCAGCTCAAGGCCTCGCTGAACAGCCCCAAGCTCAGTGATGTGACCGGGTTGGCCAACCCCGCCAAGGTGAAGGGCACGATCAACGCCGAGATGCTCGATCTGGAGCTCAAGAAGGTCGAGGAACTCGCTGCGTTCGAGGGGCCGGCCAAGCCGGTGTTCGAGAAGCCCAACTACGACGCCGAGTGCAGCTATTCGAAGGATGGCCGGTTCGTGCTGTACGCCCACGTCGAGGGAGCCAAGGAAGGGCAGCGTCCCGATGCGAACATCTTCATCTATGACACGCTGACCAAGAAGCACCACTCGATCGTCGTGGGCCCGGGCTACGACGGCGGCCCGTTCTTCTCGGCGGACAACAAGCGCATCTGCTACCGGTCGGATCGCAAGGGCGATGATCTGCTGCAACTGTTCATGGCCGATCTCAAGTGGGTGGATGGCGTGCCGGTGGGCATCGAGCGCGAATACCAGCTCACGGACAATGGTGCTGTGAACTGGGCGCCCTACTTCAGCCCCAAGGGTGACTATCTGATCTATGGCTCCAGCGAAGTGGGGCATCACAACTACGAGATTTTTGCGATCGAGCTGAATCAGGCCAAGCTGGATGAAGCCGCGGCGAAGGCCGGAAAGGACGTCGCGACGATTCCCGTCGCCGGTCTCAATCGCACCCGCCTCACCCATGCCGACGGTGCGGATGTCCTGCCAGTATTCAGCAATGACGGCTCGGTGATGATGTGGACGAGTCAGCGCGGGCCCAAGGTGGCCGGTGAGGAGCGGCCAAGCAGCCAGCTCTGGATCGCTACGTACAAGGGCTTGCCGTCGAAGTGATCGGCCTCTGGTCGACGCGGCACGCCCGGTGCGGGACACCTGAGGAGCTTTCATGCAGACGCTTTTTGGTCAGGATTCGCCACAGGAGCAGCGTGACGCGGCATTGATGGCTGCGTACGAGGCGAGCGGCCGAACGCTGGATGATCTGCCGTACACGCCGGAGTTTGAGCAGATCTTCGCAGCGGCCGGCGGTGAGGCAGTCTGGGGTTCCCGCAAGGAAGCCTTCCGGCGGCTGCACAACCTCCGCAAGCGCGGGGGGCTGGCCCGTCTTGGTCGCAGCGGGAGCGGTGCGATCAAGGTCTCGCGTGACGAAGAGACGCTGGTGTGTGAACTGGTGATCGGGGCCGTGGGATCGCTGGGGCAGCGTGACCAGCTTCCATTTGATGGCCAGTTGGATGCGCTGAACCTTGAGTTTGGAAACCGGACCGGGCGGCAGCTCAGTCAGTACGACTTCTGGCGGCTGATTGCCAAGGTCGCCAAGTAAGACGGGGCGTACGCTCCCTGCACACCCATGAACCGATCGATCCAGACGTTTCTGACCGACCTCATCGACTACGCCGGGCTCTTTCCGCCCGCGAAGCTCGACATGCAGCGCAGCGTTGAGACCTACAACCGGGCTCGGGTGGGTGAGCACGAGTTTGCGCTGGGGCGGTTTGTGTGTCCCGTGTCGAGACTGCCGGAGTTCAGCAAGCACGCCGCGGCGCTCCTGCCGGGAACCTTTGCCACAAGCGGCTACCGCGAGCAGGCTCACGCAGGAGAACCCTGGCGATTGAGTGTGCTGATTGACGGCGAGTTGGAGCAGGACTTGGATGTGATTGAGGGGTTCAATCACCATCACAGCGATGCGGAGCAGGGCCAGGCGATCATCGATGCCGTGGAACTGAAGGTGACGGATGTGAATCAGATCGATGAGGTCCTTGATGAGATGTCAGAGGGGCTGTATCCGTTCTTTGAGTTTCCGGTGAGTGGCGACTGCCGCGGGTTTGTGGCGGCACTTGCGGGCAATCCAGCCGCCGCGAAGATCCGAACTGGTGGTGTGACCCCCGGTGCGTTTCCCACTCCGCTTGAGATCGCGCAGTTCCTGGTGGCGTGTTCAGGTGCTGATGTGCCGTTCAAGGCAACCGCAGGGTTGCACCACCCGATCCGGGGCGTGCAGCGGCTGACGTACGAGAAGGACAGTGCCTCCTGCACGATGCACGGATTTGTGAACCTCTTCCTGTGTGCCGCGTTGGTGCGTGCGAAGGGGCTTGATGTGGAGCGAGCCGAGGCCATTCTTGCCGAGGAAGGCGTGGGGAGTTTCAAATTCACGGCCGATGCGGTCCAGTGGCAGCGCCAGAGCATTGATCTGGCGGCGCTGGACAAGGTGCGTCAGTCCTTTGCGCTGAGCTTCGGAAGCTGCTCCTTTGATGAACCCATCGAAGACTTGAAGAAGCTGGGGTGGTGCTGATCGCGTCTGGGGCAAGAGCTCTCAGGGAACGTCGCGTTCGGGTTATCTGCCTGTGGAAAGGCATAGGGTGGTCGGCGTGACTTGCTCCATACCATCGCTCCGGAGAGATTCCCGTGCAGGGTGGGGTCCGCCGGGTCGATATCGAGGAGCGAAATGGTCCGTTCAACAACTGTCGTCGGTGGCGTTGCGCTGTCAGTAGCTGCGGCTCTGTGTGGGCCTTCTGCTGCGCACGCTCAGGATCTGGCGGTGCAGGTGGTGGCAACGGGGCTGGCGGCGCCCGTGTATTGCACCGCGCCAGTCGGTGATGACAATCGCCTGTTCGTGGTGCAACTGCGTCGATTCGGCAATGGCCTGATCCGCGTGGTTGACCTGCGCACCGGGCAGGTTGCATCGGGCAGCTATCTTGACATCGGGCCGGTTGGTACCGGGGCCGAGCAGGGCTTCTACAGCATTGCCTTTCACCCCGAGTTCATGACCAACGGCTACTTCTATGTGAAGTACTGCTCGGTTGGGGTGGCGGGCGTGACGGCGGGTGATGTGTATGTCGTGCGGTACCGCGCGATGGGTGGTGATCCAATGGCGACCGCAGCGGACCCCGCATCGGCCCAGATCATCCTCAAGGTCACCAAGCCTGAATCAATCCACAACGGAGGTTGGCTGGGTTTCGGCCCAGATGGGTATCTGTATCTTGCCACAGGTGATGGCGGAAACTCCAATGACACGACGGGCGGCGTTTCGTTCCCGCCTTACCACACGCCCGAGACGGGCAATGCGCAGGATCTCACGGACAACATCCTGGGCAAGGTGCTCCGACTCGACGTGAATGGTCCGGACGGGCAACCTGGAACTGCAGACGACGATGGGTACCCGGCGGATCCGAATCGCCACTACACCATTCCGCCGACCAACCCTTATGTGGGAACCGTCAATACACCCGAACTGTGGGCCAATGGCGTGCGCAATCCGTGGCGATGCAGCTTTGATCGCGAAACGGGCGATTTCTGGCTCGGGGATGTCGGCCAGGCGGAGCGCGAGGAGATCAATCGCAACGTCGGCAATCAGCCCGCGATCAACTATGGCTGGCGATGCCTCGAAGGGACGCGATGCACGGGCCTTGCCGGGTGCTCCTGCGCGGATCCGACGATCGCAGCTCCGGTGCACGAGTACAACCACACCAATGGGTGCGCGGTGGTGGGTGGGTATGTCTATCGAGGGTCGGCGATCCCGTGGCTTCGCGGAACCTACTTCTTCGCGGACTTCTGCACCGTCGATCTCTTCTCGTTCAGGATGGTGGGGAACACGAAGACCGAGTTCACCGATCGCACCACCGAGCTTGATCCTGCCGGCACGATCACGAACGTGACGATCTCCTCATTCGGCGAGGACGACCGGGGCGAACTGTATCTGGTGGACCAGAGCGCGGGACGACTGCTGCGGATCGTCGCGCCCGGCCCGCTGGTTGATTGCAACAGCAACGGTCGCCACGACTTCGGCGACATCGCTTCGGGCAACAGCGCCGATACGAACACCGATGGCATCCCGGATGAATGCCAGGTCCTCTGTCCGGCTGATTTCAATCAGGACGGGGGCGTGGATGGTGCGGATATCGAGGCGTTCTTCACGGCGTGGGCCGCGGGTGATTCTGCAGGCGATGTGAATCGTGATGGCGGCGTGGATGGTGCCGACATTGAAGCGTTCTTCATTCCGTGGGAAGCGGGCGGCTGCTGAGTCATTCGGTCACGACCGTGACACCCTCGGGCAGCGCCGCGATGAAGAGCCGTCCGTAGCGTGCGGTCAGCACGCGCGGGTCAAGCACCACGACGCGGCCTGAGTCGCTCTTGCTGCGGATGAGCCGGCCGAACCCCTGCTTGAACTTGATGATCGCCCGGGGCAGAGAATCCTCCATGAAGGGATTGCCGCCCCGTTCTTCGATGAGTTCGAGCCGCGCCTGCGTCAATGGCCGGTCGGGCGGATCGAATGGGAGTTTGGTGATGATGACGTTGCGCAGGTTTCTGCCGCGGACATCGACGCCCTGCCAGAATGAGGCTGCACCCAGCAGCACCGAGTGTTCGTTCTCCCTGAAGCGCTGCAGGATGAGGGTGCGGGACCCATCGCGCCCTTGAGCGAGCATCGGGAAGCCTCGCTGCGAAAGCGGCATGGCCAGTTCGTGCGCCATCGCGTTGAGCGTCGCGAAGCTCGTGAAGAGCACGAATGCGCCGCCCGCCGTGGCATCGATGTGACGGAGAATCTGGTGCGCCAGTGCCTTGTTGTACGGCGCTCTTGCACCGCCGGGAACGCCGGCCGTGAGTTCACGCGGCACGAACACCTGCATCTGCGTGCGGTAGTCAAAAGGGCTCCCCACCTGAAACGCGCGTGAGCCTTCACAGCCGATACGCGACATCAGATGGGCGAAGGCCGTCTCGGCACTTTCAGTGGACTCTTCTTCGCGGACACTCCTGGTGGCCAGCGTGGCGCTCGCCAGCGTCACCGAGAAGTCCTGTCGGAAGAGACGCTCTCTGAGGATCGGAGCCACCTCGACCGGCGCGCACGCCAGTTCAACGCGCTGCGTGGCTTGTCCGAATCGCTCCTCGTCGTCGCTGCCGCCGCCGGAGAGCTCCACCCAGTAGGCGTAGCCTGGCAGCGACTGGGAGAGAAGCACTTCCGCATCCGCGGCGATCATCTCGGCCCTCAGCGAATAACTGTTGAGTTCAAAGGCATCCGCCTCGCCCTTGCAGAGCGTCTTGAGACCCTTGAGCGACAAGGCCAGTTCACGCATCGCGGGCGTGAGGACATTGGCCACTGCGCCGGGCTCTCTCACGCGGCAGATGTTGTCAGAGCCTTGCACTGGCTTCTCGCCCGCCTGCGCCTTTTCCTCAAGGCGCCTTGCACGAACCAGTTCGATCAGCGAATCAAAGAACGCACGACAGACATCCGAGGCCTTCGTGACATGCGAGATGGCCCGATCGATCACTGCGCGGTCACCCACCTGCAGTTCCAGCGAGGCCAGAGCACCTCGTCCAGTGCGCGGATGGTAGAGCGAGGAGAGCAGGAAGTTGATCCGCCGTTCCGTGAGCGATACGCCGAAGTGCTCGCTGGCGACATCCTCGACGTTGTGCGCTTCATCGAGCACCACGTGGTGATAGCGGGGGAGGATGGCCACTTCCTGTGAGCGAAGGGCCAGATCCGCGAAGAAGAGCGCGTGGTTGCAGATCAGCAGATTCGAGGCTTCGAGCCGCCGCCGGGCACGTTGGTAGAAGCAGACCTTGTAGGTGGGGCACCGGCGTCCCATGCAGTTGCCGCTGTCGGATTGCACCTTGTCCCAGACGCCGCCACGCTCGAGTTGCGGCAGCGTGGAGAGTGTTCCATCGGTGGTGGCATAGGCCCAATCTTCGATGGCGTGCAGGGAGCGACGAGCGACCGGGTCGGAGAAGAGTCGTTCCTGTCGCTGCGATGCGAGTTTCAGACGGCGCAGGCTCAGGTAGTTGCCCCGACCCTTGACCAGAATCGGGCGGACCGGATAGCGGGGGGGAATGGGAGTGCCCGCGTCGTCGGTGGGGCCCGCGATCGGATATCCATCGTCGTCGAAGGCCGTGATTTCATCGTCGGCCGGAGGAGGAGCCTCTTCAGGGCCGGGCAGGGTTTCCAGGGGCGGGGGCATTTCCAGGCCCATCGCCTTCAGGAGCATCGGCACGTCCTTCTCGATCAACTGTTCCTGAAGCGAGATGGTGTGCGTGGCGATCACCACGGTTTCGCCCTTGAGGCAGCGAAGGATCGCGGGGACCAGATAGGCAAAGCTCTTGCCGACGCCCGTGCCAGCTTCGGCGACCAGGTGCGTGCGAGTCTCCATCGCCGTCGCGACCGCGTGGGCCATGCGCAGCTGCTCCGGGCGTGACTCGTGCTGGGTGCCCAGGATCACGCTGACGGGGCCGCCTTGCCCGAGGATGTCTTCGACCGTTCGCTCCAAGGCTGCAAGCGTAGTGATCCCGAACAGTGGGTGGGGGGTGGGGGTGGGGGGGTGGGTTGCTACGATCCGCCCATGACTACTTCCCACGATCCTGAAGCCGCTCTCGCCGCCCTTGGTCTTGCCCTGCCCGCTGCCGCGAAGCCAGTCGCGGCCTACATCCCGACCAAGCAGGTGGGCAACCTCCTCTACGTCTCAGGCCAGATCCCCATGCGTGAAGGACAGATGATCGCCAAGGGGTCGCTGCCGACGCAGGTGTCGGAGCAGGTGGCTCTCGAGTGTGCGCAGCAGTGCACCCTCAACGGGCTCGCCGCGGCGAAGGCGGCACTTGGCTCGCTCTCGCGGATCAAGCAGGTCGTGCGTGTTGGCGTCTTCGTGTGCAGCGAGCCGGGCTTCGAGCAGCAGCCCAAGATCGCCAACGGGTGCAGCGAACTTCTCGTCAAGGTCTTTGGTGATGCCGGTCGTCACTGCCGTGCCGCGGTGGGTTCGGTGGCGTTGCCGCTTGGCGCTCCGGTCGAGATTGAGTTCCTCTTCGAGGTTCAGTGATCTGCAAGTGAGGGTTGCGAGCCATGGTGAATCTGAATCGGGATGAATGCCGCGTGCTGGGCACGATGATCGAAAAGGCCCAGACCGTTCCTGGCCAGTACCCCATCACGCTCAACGCGTTGACCAACGGGTGCAGCCAGAAGAACAATCGCGACCCTGTCACGAACCTGAGTGAAGATCAGGTCTTCGAGGCGGTGGACACATTGCGGGGCAAGGGCATCGTGCGCGAGGTGATGCTCACGGGAAGCCGCGTGGCCAAGTTCAGGCACGTGGCCCGCGAGATTTTCGCCGTCAGCACCGAGGAACTGGTCATACTCGCGGAGTTGTGGCTGCGCGGCCCGCAGTCCGCGGCGGAGCTCCGGGCCAATGCCTCGCGCATGGCTCCGCTCGAATCCGTTGAATCGGTTACGGCACTCCTGCATGCGATGGCGGCACGGCCCGAGCCGTTTGTGCGTGAACTTCCCCGCCGGTCGGGCGAGCGAACCACGCGATTCGTTCAGCTCATCTCGCCGGACCTGCATGATGTCTCGGCGCCGCTGCACAGCGATGCGGGAACGCACGAAGTGCATCAGGGCAGCCGGCAGACCGACGAGCAGCTGTTGCAGCGCCTCGAGCGGCTCGAGAAGCAGTGGGTGGAACTCAAGGCGAGTGTCGATTCGCTCGTCGCGGCAGTGGGGCGGCTGGGCTGAGCGTTCGGATTGCCCCCTGGTACTTTCAAGATGCTGTGATTGCGGGCCTGACTCCTATGAACAGTCAAGAAGTGCGCTATTCGTGGAAACTCCTTCGTGCCGGCACGTTCCGTCTCGACGGCGGTTCAATGTTCGGGCTGATTCCGCGGAGTGTCTGGAGCAGGTCGGTTGCCTGCGATGAGAAGGGCCGCATCACGGTGCAGCACAACTGCCTCCTGCTTGAAGGTGGCGGGCGACGGGTGGTGATCGAGGTGGGCACGGGTGACAAACTCGATCCGAAGAGCCGCGATCTGTTCGCGATGGAAGACCGTGACATCCGCGCCGCACTGCATGAAGTGGATTGCAGGTGTGAGGACATCAATGCCGTCGTGACGACGCACCTGCACTTCGATCACAGCGGTGGTCTGACGCGATTGTGTTTGCCGGGCGAAACGGCAGATTGGACCGGTGCCGCGTCAGGGATGGCTGGCGCTCGGCCGGATCATGGTGTGAAGCTCACCTTTCCCAACGCGACCATCTACACGCAGGAACGTGAATGGAAGGACGCCCTCGCAAACCGCAGCGTGATGACACGAACGTACTTCAAGGACCACTTGCTGCCACTGGCTGAGCGGATCGTGCGAGTGGATTCTCCACGACCCTTCCCGCTGGGCCAGATCCCGGAGCGCGATCAGCTTCCGATGGTCGATGTGGAGACGCGGACGACGTCGCTGCCGGGGCTTCCGGGCGTGGGCGTCTTCCTTGTGCCGGGGCACACGTGGGGCCAGCAGGCCATCACATTCGTCGATACCACCGGTCAGCGCGTGGTCTACGTGCCCGATGTCATGCCCACCGCGGCCCACCTGGGGCAGGCCTACAGCCTCGCCTATGACGTGGAGCCGTACACCAGCTGTGTCTCGCGGCACTGGCTCCTGGCCGAGGCTTCCGTCCGCAAGTGGGTGCTGGTACTCGATCATGAGCCAGGGCACCCTTGCTTCACGGTGAAGACCAATGAAAAAGGCTGGTTCGATCTCGAACCAGCCTCGATTGGATGTGGGTGATCGCTGCCGAGCAGCGAGTGATCAGTTGCCCTTGGGAGCGTACTCGGGCAGCACGAACTCTTCGGGCTTGAGGCCGAATCCCGGTGCGGGCTTTTCACCCAGCTCGATCAGCTTGGCGACGACATCAGGGTTCGAAGGGTCGATGAAGTATGCCATGCGCAGGCGACGCGTCTGTGACTTGAGGTCGCCGACGGACGCATGGAACTCAGCGAGCGCGATCTGCGGCTTGGTCGACTTGCCGCCATCGATCTTCGCGGCGGTGAGCAGTGCTTCCTTGGCTTCATCGGCGTTGCCCAGCTTGGCCGAGAAGGTGCCGAGGCGGAGGTAGTCGCTGACGCGTCCACGCTCTGATGCATTGCGGCGAAGCAGCGTCGTCAGCGCGTCGCGCTCATCGGCGTCGAGCATCGCCTGCGCCTGCAGGTCGAGGTAGTCGTCGTTGAGGGGCGAAACGTCGAGCGCAATCGTCAGTTCCTCGATGGCGCTGCGGGCGCGGCCATCAGCGACGTAGGCCTTGGCCAGGTCGTAGCGGAGCTGGTGGGCTTCGGGCTTGCGCTGGATGTACTCAGCGTAGTTTTCCTGAGCCTTCATGTAGTCGCCGGCTTTGTACGCCGCGTCGCCATCACGCTTGACGATGTGCAGCGGACGCTTGGAACCGCATCCTGCGACCAGTGAACTGAGAGTGAGAGCTGCGATGAGCAGCGGGCGTGCCAATTTCATGAACAAGTCCTTTCCGTGGAAGACAGCATGATAGTGGCCGCGCTCAACTCGCAGGGTTCGGTCCGGTTTGTTTCTGTGTAAGATGTTGCGGATAATGGATTTAGCTGATTCCTGCGTGGCGTGGTCCTGTGGGTGGAAGGGGTGGGTCTGTGTTGAAAATCCGGGGTGTTACCCGGGAACCAAACGCCTTACAATGGATCCAACTGATTCGGGCTGCCGCTGCGTGCACGCAGCGGGATTCCTGCCCGACTGAATGTGTCCCCCTATGGAGTCTGTATGAAACGCAATGTTGGCCTGATTTCCGTTCTTGCTCTTTCCCTGTGTGCCGGCCTGGTGATTCCGGTTGGAATCGCTTCGGCTCAGGAAGCCGCGGCGAAGGAGACCGCGAAGGCGGAACTGCTGACGGTTGGTTCGAACGCTCCCGCGCTCAAGGTTGGCAAGTGGGTCAAGAACGGCGAGGTCAAGGGCTTTGAGAAGGGGAAGGTCTACGTCGTTGAGTTCTGGGCGACCTGGTGTGGTCCGTGCATCAAGACCATTCCGCACCTCACTGAGATGGCGAAGCATTACAAGGACAAGGTCACGTTTGTCGGCGTGAGCGTCTGGGAGAATGATGAGTCATATGTCGAGACCGTTGAGAAGTTCGTCGCGAAGATGGGCGACAAGATGGACTATCACGTTGCGGTTGACGACAAGGTCGGCAACGACGGCACGATGGCGAAGACCTGGATGACCGCTGCTCAGCAGGACGGCATTCCTTCGGCCTTCATCGTCAACGGCGAGGGCAAGGTTGCGTGGATTGGTCACCCGATGAGCATGGAGAAGCCTCTCGAGGAGATCGCCGCGGGCAAGTGGGACATGGCCAAGGCAGTGGCGGACGCGAAGAAGGCTGCGGAGCAGGAAGCCGCGGATCGTGCGAACCAGAAGGTTCTCATGGCCGAAGGCAAGACGCTTCAGGAGGCTTTCATGGCCAACGACCACGGCAAGGTCGTCGCCGAGATCGATCGCATTCTGGGCAAGCACCCCGCTCTGGCCCGCCAGCTGAACCCGATCAAGTTCATGTCGCTGCTCAAGTCCGATGAGGCCGGCGCCTACGCGCTGGGCAAGTCGATGGTGGCAGGCGAGTTCAAGAGCGATCCGCAGGTGATGAATCAGGTGGCGTGGACGATTCTGGACACGGCCGATCTGAAGAAGCCCGACTTCGCTCTCGCGCTCGACGCGGCCAAGGCCGCGGCAGAGGCCACGAAGCACGAAGACGGCATGATTCTCGATACGCTCGCTCTCGCCACGTTCAAGAGCGGCGATACCGCCAAGGCAATCGAGATTCAGACCAAGGCGATTGATCTGGCCAAGAAGACCGGCGACAAGGACACGGTCGCCGAGATGGAAGGCCGTCTCGCTGAGTTCAAGAAGGGCGGCAAGTAAGAGCCCCGGTTCGACCTGAAAAACACAACCGCCCCGGCCTTCTGGTCGGGGCGGTTGTCGTTTATGGGCTTGGGGAACTGTCCGCGGGGATTGGGCCGCTGGCTCAGTGCCCGGAGCAGTGAACGCACCAGTGGGCCGTGCCGTGAGTGGAAGCGAGGCTTGCTGCGTACTGGGGCGTGAGCGGCGTGGGGTAGCCAAGTGCCAGTTTGCTGCGAGCACGCGACATGTACTCCTGGGCCTTGAACTGGAACGACGGGTCGGCGCTGATGCTTGAGTAGGTCGTGGCCAGGAGGCGGTCGATCTGTTCAATGCGGGTCTTGGGGTAGGGGTGTGTGGAGAACCACTCTGAGCCCGCAGCGGTGCCCATGGATTTTTCCAGGATTTCCATCACCTGTCGCTGTCCAGTCGGGTTGTACTTGACATTGCTCATGTAGCGCATGCCCAGTGCATCGGCTTCGAGCTCCTGGCTGCGCCCGAAGCGGAGGACCAGTGTCTGGCCGCCCATTTCAAGGACCTTGGGGGCGACCTGACCGACGGTGCCGCCGACGCCTTCGGTGAGGACGGTCGCGGCGACGGTGGTGCCGATCGAGGTCCACTGCGTATCCACCATGCGATCATTGATGTGGCGTGCGGTGACGTGTCCGATCTCGTGTCCCAGGACGCCGGCAAGCTGGGCTTCGTTGGTCATCTGCTGCATGAGGCCGCGGCTGATGAAGACCTGACCGCCCGGAAGGGCGAAGGCGTTGATGATGTCTGAATCAAGGATCGTGAACTTCCAGGGGAGGCTGGGGTTCTGACCCTCGGTGGTGGCGGCCATCTTCGAGCCGACTTCGCTGACATAGGCGTTGAGTTCGGGGTTCTTGAGTTCGCCGCCGTTCTCCTGAACCATCTGGGGGAAGGCATCCAGGCCCATCTTGATCTCGGCGTTCCGATCGAGCATCACGAACTGGCGCTTGCCGGTGGCGACATTGGTTTCGCAGCCGGCGGGGATGACGCACGCGGCGATGCAGAGGGCAACGGAGGCAAGGACTGGACGGCGGCGGGGGGGTGATGAGGTCATGGCTGGTGTCTTTTCCGCATGAAAGGGAGCCTGTGCGGGCTCCCGGGGCAATTATCCCACATCCAAGCATAAGCGCTGCTCGAAACATACGATTCACCAATGCCAGATGCTCGCGCTGAATCCTCGCCCGTCTCCGCCAACCCCGCCTGGGTCGATGCGGAGTTGTCCAATCCGCATGTCTCGGCGGAAAAGGCCTCGAAAGTCCGTCGGATGTTCTCGGCGATCGCGGGCAGCTATGACCTCAACAACCGTGTGCATTCGCTCGGGCGTGACCAGGCCTGGCGCCGGTATGCGGTGAAGGCATCGAAGGTCGGATCGGGCGATCGGGTGCTCGATGTGGCGTGCGGGACGGGCGATCTCTCGCAGGCGTTCGCCGCGGCGGGTGCCGCGCATGTCACCGGGCTCGACTTCACGCCGGCGATGCTCGACCACGCACGCGTCAAGCAGCAGCGGCTCGATTCGGGCATTTCTTCGCGTCTTGAGTACGTCGAGGGTGATGCGCAGCAGCTGAACTTTGGGACCGCGAGTTTTGATGTGCTGTCGATTGCGTTCGGCATTCGCAATGTGGCTGAGCCGCGGCGGGCGATTGCCGAGTTCTTCAGGGTTCTTCGTCCGGGCGGCCGGCTCGTCATTCTCGAGTTTGATCGTCCCTCCTTCGCGCCCATCCGCTGGTTCAACGATTTCTACTGCGGCTGGGTGATGCCGCGTACTGCGACGCTGATCAGCGGAGATACCTCGGGTGCGTACAAGTATCTCCCGGCCTCCGTGGGAACCTTCATGACGCGCAAGCAGATGTGCGAGGCGCTCCGCGGAGCTGGTTTTGCGAATGTCAGCGATCGCGGACTTTCGCTTGGCATCTGCGTCTGCTACGTTGCGCACAAGCCGTGAGCCGCGAACCCATGCATGGGCGTTGAGCCGGTCCGGTATCACGAGCCCCGTTCATGGCGTTGATCGGTGCGCGGGCACGCGTTCGTGGGATCGGCTGCACCCCGCGAGGGGACTGACGCCGTGGTTATGCACCGCAAATGGCTTATCGGCCCGCGGTTCGTGCGCACAGCGCACAAAAGTGCTTCGAATCTGCGCGTGAGCCCGATGACATGGTTGCCCGACCCGGCGTTCTCTATTGCCCGGCGGCCACAATGCAGCGGTTCCTGGACTGGGAATCGTCTTACGACAATGCGTGTGGGCATGGTGGAACCGTGACCCGATGCCAGAACGGATTCTGGAGCCACCTTCCACATGAGTCACGATGTTGTTCTCGAGCGTTTTTTTGAGACCCTGGTCAACGGCGATCGCCCCGCGGCTCGCACCATCGTACAGGAGTTGCTCGACAAGGGGGTTACCCCCGATCACTTGCTCAACAGCCTGTGTTTCCCCGTCTATGAGAAGATTGAACAACTGTTCCGCGCTGATCAGCTCACGAACGTCGCCTACCACATGAGCACGCGCCTGCTGCGCATGCTGATTGATCAGGTCGCGTCGAAGCTGACGGCGCAGCGTCCCAATGGCAAGACGGTCTTTGCCGTCTGCGGTCCCAGCCAGAGCGAGGAACTGGCCGCCCAGATCGCGGTCGATCTGCTCGAAGCCGCCGGCTGTGATGTCACCTTCTGCGGTGGCGGTGTTCCCGGCGACGAAGTGCTTGCGCAGGTTCATGAGCGTCGCCCCGATGTGCTGCTCGTCTTTGCTCCCGCGGCGAGCGATCTGCCCGACATCCGAGAGATGATCGATCGCATCCGCGAAATCGGTGCAGTTGACCGCACGAAGATCGTCGTGGCCGCGGGCGTCTTCAACCGCGCCGAGGGACTGGCCGAGGAGATTCACTGCGACCTGTGGGCTTCGTCACCTCTTGAGACCGTTGATGTGGTCCTCACCGGGGCGCTCTCACGGAACGCGGCCAAGCCCGAGACGATCGGAAAGATCGGTGCTCGCGTGCGTGGTGCCACGACCCGTCGCGCGGCGTGAAGTCCATGTGTTGGCGCAGACGCTCGTCCGGGCGTGCAGTTGAACTCCAGGGTTCGACCCACGCTCGGGCGATCGGTGCGCAGCCGTTGTTCCCCGGTCGAGGCGGGTGATGCTGGGGCGCGACGGGTGATTCGGGATGGGTCTGGTAAACCCGCGAGGCTGTGCGGACGATACACGGTTTGGATTGGCCGGGTGGTGCCGGCTTGAGGCGAATGGAGCGACATGGCTACCGAGAACTTTGACCTTACGCTGCGAAGGCACGAGCGGTATCTGGGTGAGTATCCCGGCGAGGCTGTGGTTGCGCCCGCTTCCGCCGGGAGTGTCCGGATCGCGCGATCAGCACAGACCAACTCAGGTGGCATTGCCGTGAAGGCGGTTGACTTCAGCCTTGGCGGGGTCGGCCTCAGATCGCCGGTCTACCTGCCGCGAGGGTGTGCGCTCGTTCTGCGACTCACCGTTCCTGGTCCTGCGCCGTTCGTGCTCGAGGCTCCGATCAGCGTCCAGCGGGTCCGGATGCTTGATTCGATTCCCAACTACTACATCGGAACAGCGTTCGAACTCGCGGACCAGGCGAGTGATGGGAAGGCCACGAAGCTGATGGAGCATCTCAAGGCCATCGGTGCGGTCATGGACACGGAGGTGCGGCGTGCGTCCTGAACGTGACTTTGTCATCGCGCAGCTCACCGAAGAGGGCACGCTCAGTGCTGAGGATGCCGATCGGGCCATCCGGCACGGGGCGGAGACCAAGGTCACCGCCGCGCAGGCCGCAGTGGATCTGGGGCTCATCAGTGCTGCCCAGGCGGCAATTGCCCAGGCGGCGGTCAGCGAGTGCACCTTTGTTGACCTGCGCCACTACGAGATCGACCTCAAGAACGCCGCGTTGCTCGCGCGTTCCGCGGCGGAGAAGCGTCTTGCCTTTCCGCTCTTCGTGATCGGAAAGACCATCACGGTGGGGATGGCGGATCCGACGGATCTTGCCGCGGTGGACAGGCTGCGTTCGCTCCTTCACACCGAAATCGAAACGGTGCTGTGCGAGGCCACTGCGCTGCGTTCGCTGATCGAGCGGGCGTATTCGATGAGCGGCGGGATCGGTCCCGCGGCTGAACAGTCAGTGGTGACGGGTGCGGAGGGCAACGCGGCGGATGAGGAGCCGATTGTCGCCGCGGTGAACCAGATTCTGGCCCAGGCCATCGAACGAAACGCGTCGGATGTGCACATCGGGCCGGACGAACGCGATCTGCACCTTCGCTACCGCATCGATGGCGTGCTGCACCCATGCCAGGGCCCGCCGCTTTCGGCGCATCCCGGTCTGGTTCAGCGTCTGAAGGTGATGGCGAATCTGGATCTGACGCAGTCGCGCCGTCCTCAGGACGGCAAGTTCCGCTACCCCTATTCGGGCCGACTGGTGGACATGCGGCTTTCGATCATTCCGACGGTCTGTGGCGAGAACGTCGTGATCCGCGTGCTGGGCGGGCACGCCGCGATGGGCAACCTGAGTGAACTGGGCTTCAACGCCCAGATGGCACAGACGGCCGAGCGGATGCTCTCGCACCCGCACGGCATGATCCTGGTGACCGGCCCGACGGGTTCGGGCAAGACGACCACGCTGTACAGTTTCCTTGCGAGGCTCAATACCCCTGACAAGAACGTCATCACGATCGAGGATCCGGTGGAGATCCGCATGCCGCTGGTGCGGCAGGTGCAGGTCAATACCGAGATCGGCATGACGTTCGCGGGGGCGCTGCGTTCGATCCTGCGGCAGGACCCCGATGTGGTGCTGCTGGGCGAAATCCGCGATGAGGAATCCGCACGAATTGCGATTCAGGCTTCGCTGACGGGGCACCTGGTGCTTTCGACGCTGCACACCAATGACGCGGCGGGCGCGGTGGCCCGGTTGCGGGACTTTGGGTGTCCTTCCTTTGCGATCGCGGGTGCCGTGCTCGGCGTGATTGCACAGCGACTGGTTCGCCGCGTGTGTGCCTCCTGCTCGGCACCGTGTGTGCCGGACGCGGCACTGCTTCATCGATTCAACGCGGACGGCAAGGCGCAGTTCCGGCGTGGCGCGGGGTGCCCCGCGTGTCTGAGCAGCGGGTATCGGGGCCGGCTGGGTGTCTATGAGATGTTCCCGATGTCGCCGCGTGTCCAGCTGGGCGTTGAACGTGGGGCATCGACACCGCAGCTTCGGCGTGACGCCCGCGATGCGGGGATGCGGCCGATGTGGGAGGACGGGCTTGACAAAGCGCGTCTTGGCATCACGACGCTGGAGGAGGTGCTCGCCGTCGCGGCCGGCACCCTGGAAACGGATCTGAGTGATGCACCCGATGGCGAGGGCAGCAAGCCCCATGATTCGGTGAGGTTGAGCGCATGATTGCCGGCACCATCTACGAATACGTCGCGATCGATCGGAAGGGGCAGCGCCGCAAGGGCACGGCGCGCGCGACCAGTGAGGTCGATGCGTTCCGTCAGGTGACCGCAGCGGGGCTCACACCGCTCAAACTGAAGGCGGTTCGAGCCAGGTCGGGTGGGCGAGGGCGCGTGACGCAGAAGGCGATCGCGAACTTCACCTATCAGCTGGGAGTCATGATCGGTGCGCGTGTGCCGCTGTCCCAGGCCATCCGCGGCGTGGCTGAGCAGGAACCCCCGGGCAAGCTCCGAGAAGTACTTCTGGCGGTCGCTGCAAAGATCGAAGCAGGTTCACGGATTGCCGATGCGCTGGGTGAACATGAGGCGGTTTTCGGATCGCTGTACATCGAAACGATCCGGGCGGCCGAGCAGAGCGGCAATCTGGTGAAGGTACTCGAGTACCTGAGCGAACTGCTGGAACGTGATGTGGAGATGCGTTCGACGGTGAAGTCTGCACTCATGTATCCGGCCTGCACCCTGTGCGTGCTGGCCGTGGCGGTTGCATTTCTCGTCGGGTTTGTCGTGCCTCGGTTCAGCAAGATGTACGCCAGCAAGCAGATGCAGCTGCCGTTCCTCACCCAGGTGCTCATCGGTCTGGGGGAATCGGTGCAGTCGTACTGGTGGGCCTATCTGCTGGGATCGGCATTTCTGGCGATTGGGCTGCGGGCGGCGTGGAAGTCCGCGGCGGGCCGCGAGCGCATCGAGAATGTGCTCCACAGGATTCCGGTCATCTCCTCGCTGCTCATCGGCGTCTCGATGGCTCGCTTCTCACGGGTGTTCGGCTTGTGCCTGAATTCGGGTCTATCGCTGATTGATGCCCTGCGCATGGGGGGCAATGCCTCGGGCCGTCCCGCACTGGTGCGGGATGTGAATGTGATCATCGATCAGGTCCGCAGCGGCGGCCGGCTGTCGGCCGTGCTGCTGGCGTGCGACTACGTGCCCCTGTTTGCCCGGCGGATGCTGATCTCCGGGGAGGAGACCGCCGAGCTGGGGAAGATGTGCGATGTCATCGCCAAGCACTACGAGCGGGATACGTCGCTGATTGCCAAGAACATGTCCACCCTGATCGAGCCAGTGCTGATCGTGCTCATCGCCGGTGTGGTACTCGCGGTTGCACTGGGAATTTTCCTTCCGATGTGGGACATGCTCAAGTTGATGAACTGAATGGACGATGTCCAAGCAGCGCCTGTTAAAGGGGGAAATCTCTCAGGCACTGTGGGTACGAGAATGTGAAGAATGAAAAAGGAGTCATGATCATGCAGATGGCACTTCGTCGCAACAATGGCGGAAACGTTCTGGCCCGAGCCTTCACCCTGGTGGAACTCGTGGCGGTCATCGTGGTGCTGGCGATTCTGGCTGGCGTCGCGATTCCCAAGTACATCGATTATTCGGCGAGCGCCAAGGTCTCCGCGACCAAGGGCATCCTGGGCGGCACTCGCTCGGCGATTGCAAACTTCTACGCCAACTCGGCGGTGACCGGCACGCCTGCCTATCCCACGCTGGTACAGCTGCAGACGCTGGGCACGGTGATGCAGGAAGCCGTTCCGGCGAACCCCTACAACAACAGTGCGACCATCGCCGCGGCGACCTGGTCAAGCACGGCCCCGACTTCCGGCAGCAATGGCTGGAACTACGACGCTGCGTCGGGTCGCTTCTGGGCCAACAGCAACAACGTCGGCGAGAACGCCTACTGAGCGGAAGGGATGATGCGCCATGCCACATCGGCCATGTCATGCCGGTTGGCGTGCCGCGGGTCATGTCGCGGCGGCGGGGTTCACGCTGGTTGAACTTGTCGCGGTGATGTTGATCGTCGGCATTCTGGCTGCGGTGGCCATTCCGGCCCTTGGGGGCCTCACGGCCCGGAGGGGTGCGATTGCGGCTGCCAGAGTGGTGCGGGATCTTGAGTATGCAAGGGGCCTTGCGGTCCACGATGGTGCAACGACCTGGGTGGTCTTTGCAGCCGGAGGGGCCAGCTATCAGATCTCTGCTGAACCGGCGGGTTCCGCCGGCAGGGCGGACCGGGTCGCGGTCAGGGATCCTGCATCGAACAGCGAGCTGACGCGGAGGTTGAACACGGCCGATCTTGCGGGCGTGCTGGTCACCGCAGCGGACTTCGATGGCAGCGCGGAAGTGGGCTTCAACTGGATGGGGGCTCCGCTCAATCAAGGGGAAGTGGAACTGGCGGTGGCGGGCACCGTGACGTTCACCGGCGGGTTTCGGGTGCGTGTCGAGCCCGAAACCGGGTACATCGCGGCCAACTGAAACCGCTCGCAGAGCCAGTCATGCTGATTGCACCACGAGCACGCGGGCGAAGAGCATTCACGCTGATTGAGTGCGTGGTGGCGATCGTGATCCTGGGAGTAGCGACGCCGGGAATGTTCATGGCGTTGCGTGCCGCCGCGAACAGTTCAATGGCGGGGATTCAGGCTTCCCGGGCCCGCTGGCTGATCCAGGACAAACTCGAGGACATCATCGCCGATCGCCACAGCGCGACACGCGGATACTCGTACATCACCGCGGCCAACTATCCCGATGAAGCGAGCATTTCCGGTTCTCCGGGATTCTCACGTTCGGTTGCGATCGTCCCGACCAATGCTCTGCTGACTGGTGCCGGCACCGGGTACCTCAAGGTGACGGTCACGGTCTCGTACGTCGACTGGAACGCCACGACACGCTCATTGTCGGTCGGCACCGTGGTCACGGACTACACGCCATGAGTTTCACCCCTGCCCAGTTCCGACGACGGCGCGGCTTCACTCTGGTGGAACTGGTGGCGAGCATGACGGTGATCGCCACCCTGGCGGCGGTGTCGTCGGGCCTCATCTACAGCGCGACCAGAGCCTACCGCGACATTTCGGTTCGGTCGCGGCTCCACGCATCGGCTTCGCTGGCCCTCACGAGGATCTTCACCCACTTGCGTGCGGTGCCCTTGACGCAGGCCACCCCGACCATCATCCCGTCGATCGATTCGGTGGGGGCCTCCACGATTGCGTGGGCCGGCGACTGTTCGTTGTCGGTGAGCGGGACCAGTCTGATGCTGGTCGTCGATGGTGGCGCTCCGTACGTGCTGCTTGGGGGCGTGACTGCATTCTCCGTGAGCACCTTCGACGACTCCAATTCGACGCTTTCGGCGTCGCTGAGTGGAGCGGCCTGTGCTGCGGTGAGGCGTGTTCGCATCAGCGTGACGGTTGAGGCGTCCGGGATCTCCGAGACGGTCTCCTCGCGGGTTTTTCTCCGCAGCGCCATGTCGGGAGGGGGCGTATGAGCGGCACTGGGCGTCGTTGGAGTACCCGGACGGGCGCTGCGGCGGCTGCGGTGATTCTCATGCTCGTCATCGCCGAACTGCTGATCACCTCAGCGGTGCTCGGGAGTGCTCTGGACCAGGATGCCACGCTGGGGCGGATCGAATCGCTGCGAGCGTTCTACGCCGCGGAGGCGGGGCTGAACATGTCGGTGCGGGAACTGATGGTCGGTGCCGACGAGAATGGGGATGGGACCATTGGCACGGTGTCGAATGACGGGAGCGCCACAAGCGACACGACGCTTGAGGGCGGTGCCACATTCTCCGTGACGATCTCGGCGGGCTCTCCATCGCTGGTGGTGAGCAGCGGCAGTGCGGGCACGGCGCGTCAGGTGATCGAGGTGAACGCACAGTGAGCGTGTCGGAAGGGAGCCTTATGCGGACGTCGCGTTTGAACGGATTCTGGCATCTGCTGCGTTTCGCGGCGGCGATCGTGATCTTCTCCGGCTGGATTCCATCTGCCCTGGCGGTAACCTACTACGTCCGCACGACCGGCAATGATGCGAACACCGGGCTGACTCCGGGGGCGGCGCTTCGAACGATCAACAGGGCATTCAACAAGGCGACACGCGGTTCAGTTGTGTACGTCGGAGCGGGCACCTATTCGGAGAACTTCGCCAATCCAAGGAACGGCACGGCCGCGCTGCCCATCAGTTTCCATGCCGATGTGACAGGGGCCAGAACGGGCGATGCCGGAGTGGTTCGGCTCAGTGACACCTCCGGCAACGGGATCTCGATGTCATCTCGATCGTACCTCACTTTTGATGGCTTCGTCATCACCGCACCGACGAATGTCGTGTACGCAACGAAGGCGAAGTTCATCAGGTTCGTGAACTGCACGATGAGTTCCGGGTCAGGCTCGTGCGCGTACGTGACCACTGCCAGCAATGTCACCTTCATCGGGTGCACGATGTCGGGGTGCGGAGGGGCGGGAATCACGGTCCTTGCGGGTTCGACGGTCGCCTTCACCAGCGGCGAGATCGCTTCGGTGGGCGGAGCCTGCGTGTCGTCTCCGAGCGGTGCGAATGTCGTGACCGTGGAACGGTCGATCCTGAGGGACTCAGGTGGCGGCGGAGTATCTGCAGCGAGCGGGACGATCAAAGTCACTTGCTGTCTTCTGCGGAGCGTGGGCACGGCCATCTCCGTGAGCGGCACGTCGGCTGCGGTGTGGAACAACACGATTGTCAACTGTTCGACTGCCGCCTCCTTCTCCTGCACCACGACGTTTGCGAACAACATCGTCTCGCAGGTCTCGACGGGGCTTTCGCGGACGGGGTCGGCGGTGCTGACGCACAGGAACAACCTCTACTTCAGCAACGGCACGAACTACTCGGGCTGTTCCGCCGGTACCGGTGATATCTACCTGACGCCGGGCTTCATCAGTTCGACGAACTGGGACATCGGGCCATCCTCGCGGGCCATCAATGCAGGTGCGGATGCAACGGGTACCCACAGTGCTGACCTGGATGGTCATGTCAGGCCCTACGGGGGTGGCTGGGATATCGGCTGCTACGAGTACGGATCGCTCGCGGTTCCCAAGCCGGTGCTGGTCGGCTGGACCCAGGTGGGCCCCGGTTGAGGCTTGGCGTGCCCCGCGCGGGGGAGGCTGCGCCTCCGGCATGAACTTCCCAGTGTCTCACGTGAGTTATCCGAAAGATGCCTCCGGCAACCACCGATGTACGACCACGGGGCAGGTGTCGCCAGGTGGCACACGACCCGTACCGCTCCAGACGCGAGGAAACACCATTGGCCAAGAACCGAGTCATCATTGAGTTGTCGCCGGCTCGCCTTCAGTTGGCGGTGGTTCGCGGGCGGACGCTGGTGGCGATGCAAAGCAGCCGACTTGCACCTCCTGCCCAGGGGGATCGCAACGATCTGGACTTCGCCGCGTCGCAGGTGCTTCTCCAGGCCATGGTGAAGGAACTGAACGCCGGCGGTCTTGAAGCGACGGTCCTCTACTCCAACTCGACCGCAACAGCAGGCGTCTTCTCGTGTGCTGTATCCGCCGGGGCCGACGCGACGACCGAGGCCGCGCGGCTGGCGTTGGCTGATTCAGCCGAGTTCAATCTCGAGCTGAGCCCATTCGATCTGATCCGCCTGTGCGCTGACGAGCCGCTCAAGGGCGGCGAAGCTGATGCTCAGGTCGTCGCTCAGACGCATACCGTGGGCGTCGCCGACACCGATCGAGCCGTCGCTGCGATCTTTGCATGGGTCGCTCAGAGCGGCCTCATTCCCACAGCCGTGGTGCCGATCAACGCGGTCGGCTTGAGCGAATGCGTCGAAGTGGCGATCAGTGCAAGCCGCGTTGACAGCAAGGCGGTTGCCGTCGCGCTTCACCTCGGCGAACACAGCTCCCTGTTGGCGGGTGCCACGCGTGGCAGGCTCCGCTTCGTGCGTCAGATCTCGCTGGGAGTCGAGGCGCTCGTGGATGCGGTGCTCAGTGCCGCCCGAGAGGCGTCGATCTCAGTGACTCCGGCTGAGGCGGCTGATGTGCTCATGAAGTTCGGCATCCCGCAGCGGTCTCAGGAACTCTCGGCTGACGGCCGGCTCACCGGCGCGATGGTGCTTCCGCTGATCCAGCCCGTGCTCCAGCGCATGGTGGTCGAACTCAAGCAGTCGTTGCGGTTCGGTGTCGAGGCCGCCGAACGCGAGCATGTGCATCTCTCGGGGCTCGGGCCCGGATCTGCCGTCGCGAAGTTCATTTCGGTCATTGCGGAGCAGAGTGGGGCGATGAGTGCATTGGACGGCGGGGATGGCAGTGCAGCCGCCCAATCTGCGTGTGTCACTCAGACATGGCTGGGTTCGTCGATCGCAGGTCTTGGCCTTCTCCCCAGGCAGATGACCAGCACGGTGGAGGCAAGCCGGATGCGGCACGCCCTGTGGGTCGGCGCCGTGGCGACCGGTCTGCTGATTGGGGTGGATGCCTGGAGCACATCGCTTGATCTTCGCCAGCAGGAACTGAACCTGGCCCAGTTGCGGTCCAGACTCGAAGCCGCGAGGCCCGTGGCGGAGCTGAGTCAGCGGCTGACCGCACTTCAGAGCGCGGTGGCCCGCGCCAGCGCCGCCCGCGATGCCAGGTTCAGGATGCTCCCCGATGGGGCGGCAGTCCTGGCCATGCTGGCACGCCACACGCCCCCCAACATCAAGCTGATGCATGTTCAGGTGCTCTCAGAAGATCAGGTTCCGGTGTGCCATGTCAGCGGTCGAGCCACGGCGCTCAATGGCGTGGATCCCGATGCCACGATGCGGGCCTACATCGACTCACTCTCGGGCGTTCCTCTGGTGCTTGACTGCAAGATGGGCGGCACGAGACGGGGAGCAACGACCGAAGGAAACGCCATGCAGACCTTTGAACTTTCTCTGCGACTGGTCGATGTTCCCATGCAGGTCAGTGCCACGGTCGCTGATCTTTCGAAGGAGGATGGCAAGTGAACTCCATTCAACGCGACACACTGGCTCACGGGGTCATCGCCGCGACCGTCCTGATCGGCGGGTACATGCTCGTCGTCGACCGGCTCCAGCGCCAGCTCGGGGCGACCCGGGATCAGGTCGCTGCGCTGACTTCGCAGGTGCAGGAGGGTGAACAACTGCGCGACCGCGTGCCGGAAATGACTCAGGCGCTCAGTCGCGCCGAATCGCAGGCCGCGGAGATCCGCCAGCGCAGCATCGCCGCGGACAACGATCGGGCCCTCTATACCTCCTTGACGGAACTGGCTCAGAAGCACAAGGTGCGGCTGGACGAACTCAACCCCGCGGCGGTGTCGGCAAAGCCCATCCCGGAGACCGCGGCGAAGTTGCCATCACTGCCGACCGATTCCCCGACCGTCAGCGTTGAACAGGCATTTGCATTCTCCATGGTCGCAACAGCCAGTTACTCCGGGGTCGCGGAGTTCATGCACGCCATTCAGACCGAGCTTGGTTATTCGGTGATCAAGAGTGCACGCATTCTGCCGGTGTCAGAAGAGCCCGGGATGGTGCGCGCGACCATCAGCACGGAGCACTACGCATTCGATGTCACCCCGCAGGCTGTCGCGGCGGAAGGAGTCAGTCCACGTGAATAAGAAGCGTCGCTCGCAACTTGGTCAGACTGCAACGATCGCCGCTCCGGTGCTTCTCATCCTGGGGCTGAGGTCAATGTTCACCGCTGGTCCATCCAATGCCAGTGCTGCCGGTCCGGCGAACGGGCATCCATCACCCGCGCACGGTACAGTGGTCGCCCCGGCACCGCTTGCGGCACCCGCGTTGACGCACGAACAGCAGCACGCAATGGATTGGCGTGCAACGCTCAACTTCGAGACCCCGCTTGAGTCTCCCATGGACGCTCGGGTTGAGGTCGTCCTGCTGCCAACGCAGGTGCCTGATCCTGTTCCGGTCCAGACCGAAGCCCCCAAGGTCAATCCGATCGAAGGGCTGGTCCTGACGGCAACCATGGGAAATCAGAACGCCGCCATCGCCGCGATCTCGGGCAAGGTCTATCGGATTGGCGAGGAAGTACGGCCCGGCTGGAAGCTCACCAGCGTTGATGTCCGACTTGGCCGAATTCTGCTGACCTCAGAGAGCGGAGAAATCGCTGAACTGTTCAAGGCCGAATGATCGGTGGCTGCATCGCCCCTTATTCATCCTTGAGCATGCGCAGCTGCGGGGTGTCGGTGTCGTCGTACTGACCGGAGTTGATTGCCCAGATGCAGGCACGCACCGAGACCGCGGCGAGAATCAGCGCCAAAGGAAGCACAATCGCAAGTACGCTCATGACCGCTTCTCCTTGAACGAGCCTGCCGCGACACAGATGCCAACGGCCGTCAGCGAACTCAGCGGCATGACCAATGCCGCGATGATCGGGTGCATGTGGCCGGTCATTGCCACTGTTGCCGCCACGATATTGTAGAGCGACGACGCTGCCAGCGTGACCTTGATGGTCCGCAATGTGTGGCGGCTCCCCCGGATGAGCGTGAGCATCGATGAGAGCCCGGGATTGGCCAGATAGATGTCCGCCGCGGCGAGGCTGGCTTCGGCTCCGCCATGCACCGAGATGCCCACGTGGGCCGCGGCGAGTGCCGCGGCGTCGTTGACGCCATCACCCACCATCACGGTTCTGCCCTGTGCTGCCGCGGCTGCAACGATGGCCAGTTTCTCTTCCGGCGTCACTCCGCCGCGTGCATCGGTGATTCCGCACACGCCAGCGACGTGGCGAACCACGCCCGGGTTATCACCCGAGAGGATTCGGCAGTCCCAGCCCATGGTGCGAAGGTCGCGGATGACTTCGCACGAGTCCTTGCGAATCGTGTCACCGACCGCGGCAACGGCACTGAGGATTCCGTCCACGACCACGTAGACCGGCGTGAGGCCCTGGGTCGCCCATGACGCAGCGCTGGCCAGGAGATCAAAGGGAAGGTGCGTGGCACTTGCCCGGGCGAAGGCTTCGGAACCGATCATCACTTCGGAGAATCCGACCTGAGCCCGGATGCCTGATCCGGGCACGTTGGTCACGGATTGGATCGAGTCTTCAACTGAGCCCGGGATGTGCCGCGTCATCGCGGCCAGCGCAACGCCCACGGGGTGGGTTGAGCCACGTTCGATTGCGGCGACCGGGTTGGCGAGCTTCTGCGAACCGGACCAGTGGACGACCGACATCTTGCCATCGGTGATCGTGCCGGTCTTGTCGAGGAAGAGGATGCCGCCGGTGCCTGCCATGTGCTGCACCGCGTCGCCGCCCTTGATGAGGATGCCCTGGCGTGCAGCGCGGCCGATGGCGAGCGTGAATGCAAGCGGAGTCGCCAGTCCCAGAGCGCACGGACAGGTGACGACCAGAAGCGCCACGGCGTTTTCCATCGCGGGCAGGACGCCGGTGTTGAACCAGAAGATGAAGGTCGCCGCGGCGAGCAGCAGCATTCCCGTGAGGAAGATCGAGCCGACCTTATCGGCAAACTGGACGATGGGAGCCTTGCGGCTGGAGTTGTCCTCGACCAGCGCCATCAGCCGTGCCACGCGGGTTTCGGTGCCGCTGGCCGTGGTGGTGCAGCGGACGGTGCTGGCGATGTTCACCGCTCCGGCAAAGACATCGTCGCCGACTTCGCACGAGCGCGGGAGCGATTCACCGGTGAGCAGCGAGGTGTCAATCGAGGTGTGGCCTGAAACGATGCGGCCGTCGCAGGGGAATGAGTCGCCGGCAAGAATCTCAACCAGATCGCCGACCTCGAGCGACTGTGTCGGAATGACTTCAACGGCTCCATCGGCCTTGATGCGCCGTGCTGATTGAGGCGTGAGCGAGAAGAGCAGTTCGACGCTGTCGGCCGCCCAGCGCTGCTGGCGCTGTTGCACGTACCGGCCCACCAGGAGCGCGAAGATGAGCACGCTGACCGAATCGAAGTAGACTTCGCCGTGCCCGGTGATGGTGCTGGCAGTGCTCCAGACTCCGCCCGCGAGCAGTGCGAGGGCAATCGGGCCATCGAGGTTGATGCTGCCGGTTCGGATGGCGGCCCAGGCGCTTCGGAAGAAGACCATGCCCGGCCAGAGGAGGGCGATGCCGGTGACGGCGAGGCTGCCCCAGCGGAAGGCTTCCCGGTAGACCGGCGCCATGCCGTCGAAGAGCCCGGCGTAGAGGGCGAAGGCAAGCAGCATGGCGTTGCCGGCACAGGCTCCGGCGACCGCCATTCGGATCATGGCGGTGCGTTCCTGATCGCGGCGTTGCACCGACGCGGCCTGGCTGACCGGGCCGACTGCATAGCCCATCAGTTCGAGGCGATGGGCGATGGCACCCAGGGAGATGCGGGTGGAATCAAAGGCCAGCGAGAGCCTCCCGCGGCGGAACTGAACTCGAGACTCGATGACTCCGGTCAGTTGTTCGGGGAGGGCTTCGATGCGCCAGACGCATGAGGCGCAGTGCATGCCGCGGATGGCCAGTTCGATGTTCGCAACTCCCGCGGCATCGACGCGGGCGTGCTGTGCCAGGAACTCCGGCGCATCGAGCACCTGTGCTGCGGGGGAGGCGGGTGCGTCGCTCTGTTTCTGGGTGAGTGGCGACTGATTGGCGACCGGGCACGAAAGCATCGCGACCGACGCATGCGCGACTTCGCAGCCGTTGCAGCAGTAGGCAGGTACGCCGCGTGTGTTGGCGGGGGCAGGCGAGCCGCAATGTGCACAGGGGACCTTCGCGGCTCGGCCGGAGGCGGACGAGGGGCGCGAGGCGGGTGAAGCGGTGGGGGCCTGTTCAGCGCTCGGGAGTGCCATTGCAGTAACTCGATATGAACGAGGACATGACCGACTGGGGCGAATGCGAGTGGCCGGGGGTGATCACCCGCACGGTGATCGTAAGGACACCAGTGGCGATCATGAGGGTGGCCGTCACCCAGGGCATGATCGAGCCCAGCCGGCCGGCGCAACGGGTGATGCTTGTTCCCGCGGCGATGAGTGCAGGGAGCGTTCCAAGCCAGAAGAAACTCATGACCAGGGCGCCCGCAAATGGATCAGCGGTGCCCGCGGCGGTGAATGCGAAGGTGTAGAGCCAGTGGCACGGGAGCATCGTCGTCAGCAGTCCGATCGAGAATGAGCGTGCGGTGGGTGGCCAGTTGGCAATCAGGCGGTGGCCAGCCTTTGCAGCTTCAATCAGGAAGGCCGGAACGGGAAGGCGAGGGTGCCAGTATCCGGCTTTCTGCAGCAGGTGAGAGGTGCCCGCGAGCGTGACTGCGACCGCAGCGAGGATTCCTGCGACGCGGGTGAACCCGGCACTGGTGGCGCCCATGTCAACGACCTGGCCCACGATGCCGCTGATGGCACCCAGGGTGGCGTAGCTGACCCAGCGTCCACCGGAGTAGGCGAAGAAGAGTTTGAGGCGGTCGGCACTTGGAGTAGTGGGGGAGCAGGTTGCCAATGCGGCGAAAACGCCGCACATCCCAGCGCAGTGGAGGCTGCCAAGAAGGCTGGCCAGGAGCGTGGAGATGCACAGCGACCAGATCATGGCTTGCTGCTTCCTCCGGCAGGAACGGAATCGGATGCCAGCACTTCGATGTCATGGACGTAGGCCACGCGGTCCGCCGCGGCGGGGCTTTCGATGTGGAGCGTGTAGTACCCCGGCCGCGATGCAGGAACTTGGGCCGTGGCCTGTCCCTGAGTGTCGGTGACGAGTTCGAGAGTGGTGCGATCGGTGGGGTGACCGCTGTGGAAGAGCTGAATGGTCAGCTTGGTTGCCTCGACTGGCTGATCGGACGCGGCTGTCAGAGAGATTCGCAGCGTACCCAACGCGGCATCGCGTGCCGGCCGATCGATCTGCGCGAAGCAGTTCCAGCCCAAGGCGTTGCTCTGGGCCATCTCGCGGCGATGGTCATCCCAGCGCAAGGCGCGTTCGTCATATGACGGGGAGATCGAGGCTCCTCCGCCTTTGTGTGCGGCGACCATGGTGACCGCGACGATGACGACATTCACCGCGAGCATTCCGATGATCATGGCGGGCCAGATGACGGCCTTCACGTTCATTTGGAGTGTTCCTTTTCCGGCTTGGAGGCATCGTCCTTGTCGTGGTCGGGGGCTTTGTCGCCGGATTCTTCGTGGTGTCCGCTCTCTTCGTGCTTGTCGAATCGCTGCATGGGCCCCTGAAGGTTGTACATGCGTTCGGCGACGGTCTTGCCCGAATCGTCAACCACGCTGATCGTGATTGGCATGGAGCCGTTGACGAAGGAGGCGATGTCGGCTTCGACCACGGTGTTGATGAGACGGGCTTCGCCGCTGGTGAGGACGAAGTTCGCGGTTTCGGCGGGGAACAGCAGATGGCCTGCAGTGCCTTCGCGGCGTGGCGAGGCGACCAGGTGGTAGCTGCCCTGGGTCTCGCGGCGGTTGATGACCTTGATGCTGACGGCGTTGGTGATGACGCCGCTGGGGAGCTGCGAGAAGGGGGCGCCGCGGCCGCGTGCAACGGAAACGCTCAGTGGGCCGCGGAACGCCAGGACGCTGATGCCAAGGGTGAGCAGAATCGTGACGATGGTGGGATAGACGATGAGGCGAGGGCGGAGCTTGAAGGCACCCTTGGCAACATCGCCGGCCAGTTCGGCCTGCGAGGCGTAGCGGATCAGGCCGGTGGCGCGTCCGAGCTTGGTCATCACCGAGTCGCACGCATCGATGCACTGGGTGCAGTGCAGGCACTCCATCTGGAGTCCGTTGCGGATGTCGATGCCGGTGGGGCAGGTGACGACGCACCAGTTGCAGTCGACGCAATCGCCGCGGCGGGTATCCTGGATGACATTGAGGGCGACATCGCCAACGGGCTTTCCCTTGCCGCGTGGCTCGCCCCGGTTCCTGTCATACGCGACGATCCAGGAGAATCGGTCGAGCAGCACGGACTGGAAGCGGCCGTAGGGGCAGGCCACCATGCAGATCTGTTCGCGGAAGAAGGCAAAGTCGATCATCATCGCGATGACGACAAAGAGCATGATGAAGAAGGGCGTCGGGTGTTCAAACGGGGACTGGGTGACCCAGACGCGCAGCTTGTCGACTCCGACGAAGTAGGCAAGGAAGGTGTGCGAGAGGAAGCAGGAGATGAGCAGGTACGTGACGTACTTGAGGAGCTTCGCGATCGGGGAGCCGACGAAGGAGCCTTTGTTGGCTCGGCCGGGAGTGCCTTCAAAGAACCGCTGGATCGGGCGGTAGACGAACTCCATGTAGACGGTCTGGGGGCATGCCCATCCGCACCAGACGCGGCCGAAGATCGCCGTGATGAAGAAGATCGAGAGGAAGGTGCAGACCAGGAAGAGGGCCAGCAGCAGTGTGTCGTTGGGGAGCAGGGTCAGCCCGAAGAAGGTGAATCGGCGGGTGACCAGATCGAGCAGGATGGCCGGCTTGTCATTGATCGTGACATGCGGCAGCATCGTGAAGAGTGCGATGAGGCCGATGGCGGTGGCGCGGCGGCGGGTCAGGAACTTGCCCGAGCTTGGCCGTGGATTGATCCAGTGGCGGCTGCCGTCTTCGTTGAGAGTCGGAAGAACCATCCCGGTGGTGAAGTCGAGGGGGTTCGCGGCGGGCTTGTCCTGGGGAGCAGCCATATGGGCTTTCGGGTGGTTGGTGAACAGCACGGTCGTGCCGCGAATTCAAACATATGCCGCGGCGTGATCCTTCATGAACGTGCCCGACCGATCGTCATCCACATCGGAGCGGATGCCGGCAGTCAGGCCCCGCAAGGGGCATCGGGGTCTCTGACGCGGTGTCAGTTGGTTCCGGCGGTGGGCCAGGGCGCGATGATCTCGCCTTCCTGCCCGCGGCCGGGTTTGTTGGTTCCACGCATGGTGGCGATGTAGGCGGACAGAAGGATTCGCTCGTTCTCGTTGAAGGTCGTGCGCCATGCGGGCATCGCACCGTTGGCGGCGCCGCTGGTGATGACCGTGTAGATGTCAGTCATCTTCTTGAGGTTCTTGTAGTGGTTGTCGGTGAGATTGACACCGTTGATGCCGCCGCCTTCCTTGCCGTGACACTGGGCGCACGTGGATTCGAACATGCCCTGTGCGATGGACATCATGTCGCCCATTCCCTGCAGCTTGAGCAAGGTGGCATCGTCGTTCTTGAGATCGCCGAGCTTGCCGAAGACTCGCTTGTACTCAGCGACCTGATGCTTGGCGAGGATGTCGTGCTCGGAGGAGGCGAGCGGGCTGAACTGGTAGAACATGAAGTAGAACCAGGAGAAGACGACGGTGGCGAGGAAGATGAAGTGCCACCAACCCGGGGTCGGGTTGTCGTATTCGCGGATTCCGTCAAACTCGTGATCGGTCATCGGGTTGGTGATCTGGCTCATGAGAGCGTCTCCTGCAACCGGGTGGTCGTTGATTCGTGAACTTCGCCGCGGAGTGGGGCCTCATCCAGAGGCATTCCGCCGGCGCCTTCGTACTGCTCCCGGGTGCCCTTGGTGAAGAGGCGGACCGAGACTGCGACGAAGACACCGATGAAGATGAGCAGTGCTGCCTGCGGGTAGGTCGAGATATTGAGCGAGCCGATGATGTCACTGAAACGCATGGCGACTCCTTTGTTCAGCGGCTCGACGCGGGTTGCTTGGGGGCTTCGGCGGTGGGGGCCGCAGCCGCGGAAGGCTCCGCCGCGGGTGCGGCGGGGACCACCTTGCTGATATCGGTTCCCAGACGCTGCAGATACGCCACGAGTGCGAGAACCTGCTTGTTCTCGACGCGGTAGGCCTCGCGCTCCTGAGCGGAGAGGCCGGTTCCTTTGCCATCTCCCGGGAAGTAGAACTCGATGCCGCCCTGCTTGATCAGGTCCTGCGCGATGGTCTTGGCCTGAGCCCTGGCCAGTTCGCCGGCATTCTTGTTCTTCACGATCTCGCCGTAGGGAACGCCCAGCATCGCCATGCCGTCAACGCGACTCTGGATCGCGTCGAAATCAAGATCGCGGCGGGCCAGGTGCGAGTATCCGGGCATGATCGACTGCGCGATCAACGCGCGGGGGTCGATCAGGTGGCGAACATGCCAGTCATGGCTCTGGCGACCGCCTTCGCGGGCCAGGTCAGGACCGATGCGGCGGCTGCCCCACTGGAAGGGGTGGTCGTAGACGAACTCGCCGGCCTTGCTGTATTCGCCATAACGCTTGGTCTCGGCCCACATCGGGCGGATCATCTGCGAGTGGCAGTTGTAGCAGCCTTCAGCGATGTAGATCTCGCGGCCAGCCAGTTCCAGAGGCGTGTAGGGCGTGACGCTCGCGATGGTCGGCACGTTGCTGCGGATGAGGAACGTGGGGATGATCTCAAAGAGCGAAGCGATGATGACCGCAAGGGTCGTCATGATGGTGAACTTGAGGGGCTTGCGTTCCCAGATGCGGTGGAACCAGCCCTGAATGATCTTCGATTCGACGTTGCGGCCCCACTCGATGTTGCTGGTGAGGGTCGAGGCGGGGACGGGAGCATCGACGTAGCCGCGTTCGAGGGCCGGCGCTGCGTGCTCGGGTTCCTCGTAGACGGCCGGGCGGGCGGCCCAGGTCATGACGACGTTGATGAAGCACATGATCATGCCGACCAGGAAGAGGGTGCCGCCCAGGAGACGGAACCAGTACATGGGCATGAGCGAGACGAGCGTATCGACGAAGCTGGGGAACTGGAGGCGACCGGTTTCATCGAATGCACGCCACATCAGGCCCTGCGTGATGCCCGCGGCGTAGATCGGCAGGACATAGAGCACGATGCCGATGGTGCCCAGCCAGAAGTGCGCCGAAACCCACTTCTGGTTCCAGACGCCCTTGGTCTGGAACAGACGAGGCGCCAGCCAGTAGATCATGCCGAAGGTCATGAAGCCGTTCCAGCCCAAAGCGCCGCTGTGCACGTGCGCGATGGTCCAGTCGGTGTAGTGCGAGAGAGCGTTGACGCTCTTGATCGAGAGCATCGGGCCCTCGAAGGTCGACATGCCGTAGAAGGTGATGCCGACGACGAAGAACTTGAGAATCGGATCCGCGGCGACCTTGTTCCACGCACCACGGAGCGTGAGCAGGCCGTTGATCATGCCGCCCCAGCTGGGCATCCAGAGCATGAGCGAGAAGAGCATGCCCAGTGAGCTGGCCCAGCCCGGCAGCGCGGTGTAGTGAAGGTGGTGGGGGCCTGCCCAGATGTAGATGAAGACCAGGGACCAGAAGTGCACGATGCTCAGGCGATAGGAATAGACCGGACGTTCCGCGGCCTTGGGCAGGAAGTAGTACATCAGGCCCAGGAAGGGCGTCGTGAGGAAGAATGCCACGGCGTTGTGGCCGTACCACCACTGCATGAAGGCATCCTGCACGCCTGCGTAGACCGAGTAGCTCTTGAAGGCGCTGACCGGCACGGCGAGGCTGTTGAAGATGTGCAGCACCGAAACCGTGACGATGGTTGCGATGTAGAACCAGAGCGCGACGTACATGTGCCGCTCGCGACGCTTGGCGAGTGTGCCGAAGAAGTTGACGCCGAAGAAGCCGGCCCAGACGACCGCGATGGCGATGTCGATGGGCCACTCGAGTTCGGCGTATTCCTTGCCGGAGGTGATGCCCAGGGGCAGAGTGAGTGCCGCGGAGACGATGATCGCCTGCCAGCCCCAGAAGTGGAGGTTGGAGAGCAGATCACTGAACATGCGGGCTTTGCACAGCCGCTGCGTCGAGTAGTAGATCGCGGCGAACAAAGCGTTGCCCGCAAAAGCAAAGATCGCTGCATTGGTATGCAGCGGGCGGAGGCGGCCAAAGCTCAGAAAGTCGGTGTTGGCGAGAAAGTCGAGGAAGGCCAGCGGCTTCGAGCCGTTGTACTCCCAGGTGGCCGCAATGGGCGCAACGAGCTCCAGGGCCACAATCACGCCCACCAGCATCGCCACCACACCCCACAACGCCGTCGCGAGCACGAATTTTCGCACCACGGCATCGTTGTACTTGAAGTACTCGAGCGGCTGGCCGGCCGACGCATGGCCGCCGCCGCTGGGACTGTGACCGCCAACCACCGATGTATGTTCGGATTCTGTCTGCATTACAAAATCTCCAAGGTCATAGATGACAAGAGGAGCATAAGGTCATATGATCCGTAGGTCAAGAAGTCTGAATCGGCGTAGTGCAAAATATCGTGCAGGAATCTGTCGTAGTTGAGAATGCGAATCATGGAAATACCGACCGTGTATTCGTTTACTTAGAGGGTGTAGACTGGGGGTTGGTTCCGGAGTGATTGCGATGTTGAGCCAAGGAGTCGGATACGCGGTTCAGGCACTGGGGCAGATTGCCGCGGCGGGTGGCAAGCCTGTACTCGTGAAGGAGATCGCTGAAGCCGCTGCCATTCCTGGCCCGTATCTGGCCAAGATCGTGCATGCGCTTGCCAAACGTGGCCTGCTCATCACCCAAAGAGGTGTCGGTGGGGGCGTGACGCTGGCTCGTCCCGCGACCTCGATCTCGCTCTTTGATCTGTGCGAAGCGATGGATGATCCCGTAATTCAGCCCCGCTGCATGCTCGGCACTGCCGTCTGCAGCGATGATCGCGCATGCCCCGCGCACAAGTTCTGGACGAACAACCGCTCCAAGGTGCTCGACTTCCTGAAGAACACGCTGGTGGCTGATGTCGCCGCGTTCGAGACCCGCCGTCGCTGGCGGATCGCAGGGCACGGTGCACCGGACGCGGCGGACGGCGTTGTTCAGCTCCCGATCTTGCCTGGCGGAATGTGACCCAATTCAACAGACAGCCGTTCGGTGCGAATGGCCCCAACCGGCTCCAGCAGCCCTACCGGGATGTCGGGGCAGGTTTTCCCTTTGGACCCGGGCGTGTGGCGCTGGGAGGGAATAGTCGAATCCGGGCTGGACATTTGGCGTTTGCAGTCGAACCCTTCACTCTTGGCTCCGGTGCCGGCGGCATGCACGCGTTCGCGATGTGAGCCGGTACTCGGGCAGGCTTGAGTTCCCAGAGTGACGATGGCAGAAGATTCACCAACTCCGCAAGAAACCCCCGGATCGCCCGACGCTGTCGTGCCTGCAACTCCGTCTCCGATGCCGACAGGTGCCCCCATGGCGCCCGGCGCGGATGGCTCGACTTTTCGTCGCATGCCTCCGACCAAGCCGCCGCTGCTGCGGCCTCGCAAGGTCCGTGGCGGTGTGAAGATCCCCACGGGGGATGTCGCGGCACCGACGGCGTGGGTGGCGCAGCGCTGGCTGAGGTTGATGGAGCAAGCCGCGGAAGGGCCGCGGCTTGTCGAGGCGCTGGATGATTACGCCCGCGCGGGCCAGACCAAGCGGATCAACTTCCTCCCCGGCAAGGTCGATGCGTCCATTCAGGGCCGATCGGAGCGTCCGTACACGACGCAGATTGCCTTTGAGACCTTCACGCATGAGATGTGGGACAAGATCGTGGAGGCGATGGCGGAGGGGTCGTTGTACGCCGCGAAGTTGCTGGCCAACGAGCTTCCGCCCAATATTGAAGATGTCTTTGCGCCCCTTGGCATCAAACTCTTTCCGGTGGAGCCTGGCGAGATCCGTCATGCGTGCACCTGCCTTGAGTGGCGCAATGAAAATGGCGGCAACCCTTCGGTGCTCGCCGCGGGGCGCTGGTGCAAGCATGTCTGCTGTGCAAGCTATCTGCTTGCTCAGAAGCTCGCGTCCGAGCCGTTCATGGTCTTCCTGATGCGGGGACTTGAGGGACAGGAACTGCTGGAACGGCTGCGGCAGCGGCGGGTTGTTGCTGGCGCCGGACTCGGTCTGACTTCGATCTACGCTCAGCGTGTCCCGGGCGTCGCTGATCTGCCCAGTTCCTCCCTCGAAGACGCGATCCCTCAGTTCTGGGACGCTGGCCCATCGATGCTGGAGTTGGATATCGCGCTGACGGCTCCGCCGGTGAGCCATCCGCTGCTCCGACGCCTTGGTCAGAGCCCATTCACTGCGGCTCAGTTTCCGCTGGTGGGTCTTCTGGCCAGCTGCTACGACACCATCAGCGAGGAAGTGCGCGTGCGCGGGGCCATGGCTCAACCTGCGATGGACGAGCCTGAGGCTCAGGAATAGGCCGATCGTGAGCGGGGGCCTATGGGGTGCGAGGCCTTCTCGTTCCTGCAGGCATTGAGGCGCTCTCTGTGGGAAAACCGGGCGGGATAAGGAACCTGGTCGGGATCGCGTGCGAAGCTTTTCAGTGCTGCCCGCGGGGATCTGATCGGGGTGGCATTTTCCGGCACGAGGGCGTCACTCTCGGGCACGTGGCGTGGGTTACGCTTGTGCATGTCGGGACCTTCAGTTCCTGACCGCTGTCGGTGTGTTGGCGTGTTGTTGCGACGGATCGTTTCCACTCACAAGAGACTATTGGCCCATGAGCGTTGAATCAGAACCCGTATCAAGTGCGCGTGACGTCGGCCACATTTCGATGGGCAAGAAGCGCAAGAGCGATCCGCATGCGACCCGGTGGGGCAAGTTCCTCCAGGCCGCGATCAAGCTGAATGCCTCGGACCTCATCATGAAGTCCGATCAGGTGCCCAAGCTGCGTCTTCGCGGTGCGCTCAAGCCGCTGGACTGCGAGGCGGTGACGACCGAGGAGTTCTGGCAGATCGCGCAGGCGATTCTGACCGATGAGCAGGTCGAGGACCTCCACAAGTTCGGTTCGGTTGACTTCGCGTATGACTACGACGACAACAACCGTTTCCGCGTGAACCTGTTCCAGGCCCGCGGCCGCCTTTCGGTGGCGGGCCGTCTGATCACCAGCAACATCCGGCGGTTCGAGGATCTGTACCTGCCGCCGATCATGTCGGACATCGCGATGCAGCCTCAGGGCATCGTGCTGCTGTGCGGCGTGACGGGATCGGGCAAGTCGACGACGATCGCCGCGATGCTCGATTATGTGAACGAGCGCAAGCCCGTGCACATCGTGACCATCGAAGATCCCATCGAATACATCTTCATGGACAAGAAGGCGACGATCAACCAGCGCGAGATCGGCATCGATTGCCTCGATTTCAAGATTGCACTGCGAGCTCTGGTGCGAGAGAATCCCGACGTCGTGCTCGTGGGTGAAATGCGAGACAACGAAACCTTCGAAGCGGCGCTGCACGCGGCCGAAACGGGCCACCTGGTGTACGGAACGATCCATGCGTCGAGCACGACGCAGTGCTTCAGCCGCATCTACGGCCTCTTCGAGCAGGAGGAAGTCGAGCAGGTCCGCAAGATTCTGGGTTACCAGATGCGCGCGTTCGTGTATCAGAAGCTCCTGCCCACGCTTCGTCCAGAGATCGCCCGCGTCCCCGGGCTTGAGATCCTGATGAACAACAGCGTCGTGCGCAAGTACATTCTCGAGGCCCGTGAAGGTGAACTTCGCGAGTACCTCAAGAGCATCGAAGCCCGTCAGACCGGCATGGTGGACTTCAACGAGAGCCTCGTGCGTCTGGTCGAAACGGAGTATGTCTCGCTGCGAGTCGCGGAAGAGGCCTCGCCCAACATCGACGAGTTCCGCATGCGTCTCAAGAAGCTGGGCTGATCGGTCTTCGGCCTGGGCGGGCTCGTCCCTCCAGGGCTGTTGCTGGCCACGCCGGGGGGCGGGGCGTGGCCGACCGGTGGCGGTCGGCTCACGGTAATTCCTTGGGGCGATTCCGCCCGGGGTCCCAGTGCCCTTCTACCCTCTGGACCCGGACCTGGCGGCTGGGCGTCGCGATCCAGCGACCCCCGTTCTCCCGGACCGGTAGTTTGATGTTCGGTCATTCGACCGGCATGTGTGGTATTCCCGACCAGGTGTCCCGTTGATGCCCTCTGCTCTCATGGACCAGTCACCCAGCATCGCCACGTCATTTCTCTTCCTCGCCGAGGCTTACTTCCTCGTTTCGCTGTGGAAGCCTGTCCTTTTGCTGATCCCCTTCGTCCCATGGGCGTGGATCGCAGCCAAGGTGCTCGACAAGCACGCGGCGAGGTTCTTCCTTGATCGCGAGAAGTGGAACATCGTCCACCTCACCTGCGCCCTGGTGGGGCTGCTCGTCGTGCTCATCATTCCGCTCCGCGGCGAAGGGGCATTCTGGATCGGGTTCGCGGCGTTGCTGCTGATTCTGGTCCTGGACATCGTCGTCTTCGCACTGGTCACCAACCGGGACGAACGAGTCCCGGCTGATTTCCACCTGACGCTCGACTTCTCGAAGTGGACCGAGGCACGCGCTGCCAAGGCCGCGGCGAAGAAGCAGGGCAAGGTCGAACTGGTCATCAAGTCGCCCGACAAGTCCGTCATGGCCCCGCCCATCGCCGGCACGCCCGAGTTTGATCTCCGCCTTGCTGCCGAGCAGGTGATTCTCAAGGCGATCGCTGCTCGCTCAAGCGAGACCTCGATCGTCCCCACCGGCAAGGACAACACGTATGTGGTGAGTCATCTTGTTGACGGCGTGCGGCAGAACAGTGAGACGATGCCTGCTGCGGATGCCGTCAAGCTCATGAACTTCTGGAAGACCGCCGCGAAGATGGATGTGGCCGACCAGCGCAAGCGTCAGAACGCTGATGTCAATGTCGAGCGCGGCGAAACTCGCCGAAAGCTCCGCATGACCTCTGTGGGATCGCAGGCCGGACCGCGGCTTTCGTTCCTGTTCGACCCCGAGTCGCAGGTCAAGCGCAAGATCGAGGCGATGGGCCTGCTCGAGCCGCAGATGACCGAACTCAAGGCGATCGTCGAGAGCGGAAACGGGCTGGTGCTGCTGGCTGGTGCGCCGGACAATGGCCGTACGACGACCATGTACACCATCGTGAAGATGCACGATGCGTACACGAAGAACGTCCAGACGGTTGAAATGGAGATTCAGGATTCGCTGGAAGGCGTGCGCCAGACCAAGTGGGATCCGCAGGCCGAGGGCCCGGATCTTTCGACGCTGGTGCGGACGATCATCCGCCGCGACCCTGATGTGATCGCGGTTGCGGATGTTCCCGATGCGGCCACTGCGAAGGAGATTGCGAGGGCGGAAGCTGATCGCACGCGTGCGTACGCGATGCTCAAGGCTGACAGTGCTCTTGGCGCGGTGCAGGCGTGGCTGAAGCTGGTGGGTGAGCCTGATGCCGCGACCAAGGGGTTGCATGGCGTGGTGGCCCAGAAGCTGGTGCGCAAGCTGTGCACGAACTGCCGCGTGGCGTATCAGCCGACGCCGGACATGGTCAAGAAGCTGGGGCTGCCCCCGGATAAGGTCAAGCAGCTCTTCAAGAAGGGCGGCCAGGTCCTGATCAAGAACAAGCCCGAAGTCTGCCCGGTCTGCTCGGGGATCGGCTATGTCGGGCAGGAAGGCGTCTTCGAGGTCTACAGCATCGGTGATGCAGAGCGCGGTTTTGTCAAGGGTGGCGACTTCACGGCACTCAAGAACGAGTGGCGCAAGAAGGGCCTGCCGTCGATTCAGCAGTCTGCGTTGCGCAAGGCCCTCGATGGCGTCACAAGCGTCGAAGAGGTTCTGCGTGTGACGGCCGAGCCCGCGGCTCCCAAGGCGTGAGTAGGCCTTGACGCGTCGGGATGAGTCCGTCGCGGCGAGGGAGTGGGGAGAGTTCAAAGTTGCATCGTTGCGTCCGCCGGACATGTCCGGCGGATGAGAAGTCTCAGGAGTGTTTCGATCATGTTCATGAGCATCCTCGCCATCGGCATCGTCGGCCTGATGGGATATGTGTGGCTGACCCGCGGGTTCTTCTCAGCGCTCATCCACCTGTTCTGCACTGTGATCGCCGGAGCGATCGCGTTCGGTGTCTGGGAACCCACCTCGATGTTCCTGCTGAACTGGGCGCCCGCCGGCGGGTTCCTTTCGTTCATCGGCGGTGTCGCGTGGGGACTGGGTCTTGCGGTGCCCTTTGCCATCGCGGTCGCCATCCTGCGTGCGATCGTCGATCTCTCCGTTCGCTCCAACGTCAATCCGGGTACGCACGCTGATTACGCCGGTGGTGCCGTCTGCGGTGCACTCTCGGGCGTCATCGTGTCAGGCATTGTGGTGATCAGCGTCGGGTTCCTTCGGATGGAGCCCACGTTCCTGGGTGCGACTCAGGTCGGCTACGCCCAGCGTGGATATGTCGTTCGTTCCGGCGACGGCGTCGGACCGCTCTGGGTGCCGGTGGATCGCTGGACGGTCGCTCTCTACGGCCACCTCTCCGAGACCGCCTTCCGCACCTCCAACTCGCTCGCACAGTTCCACCCGCGCCTTGACGAAATGCCCGCGTCGTTGCGCATGAATGCCTTCGACGGCAAGAGCCGCAACACCACGCGTCCCGACGACTTTGCAGTGGACTCCCGCTTCACTGTCGGCAAGGGCGCCAACGTGAAGGTCGCGAAACTGCTGACGGACCGCTGGAACAGCGCACCGCAGACCGCCAATGACACCAACGACCAGCCGTACCCGGAGGGGTCGTACATCGAAGGGTTCGTGGTGACGTTCAAGGCTGGTGCAAAGGAAAAGGACGGCAAGCTTGCCGTCGGCGCCGGCCAGCTCTGGCTGGTGCTCGAGAACACCAACGACACGGCCGACCGCATCACCGTGTACCCGGTGGCCTGTGCATCGCAGGCGGAATCGTCGCAGACCGCCGCGGCACGCTGGCGATTTGACTCGTCGGGCACGTTCATCTCGTCGGTCGGCGGTGCATCAGAAGCCCGATTCGCCTTTGAGTTCGTGGTGCCTCCTAACTATGAGCCCATCGCACTCTACGTGAAGGGTGTTCGTCATCTGATCTCTGAAGGTGCCACCGCCACGGTCAAGAACGCCTTCCGTTCAACCGATGAACGCGATTCGTTCCTCGCCCGGGTCTCCGGCGGGTCCGGCGCCGGAGGGGGCTCGAACGCTGCAGGCACGCTCGACCTCAGCAAGGCCGTGATGGTTGGAAACGGGCAGCCGCTGCGTGAGGGTGCTCAGTACACCCCCGAAGGCTTCAAGATGGGTGCGGGTACTCCGTTCGTGCTGCAGGACGGCACGCTTCAGAGCCTTGAGATCAGCACCGAAGGCACCAAAGAAGTCATCGGCGGCGTCGAGAAGCTCGAACTCACCTATGAAGAGAAAGTCCGCGGCATCGAGCGATCGCTCCGCATCGAGCGTTTCGCCACCACCCCCGATACCGTCACCGTCCAGATCGATGTCGGCATGAACAGCCGCTACAGCCTGCTCAGCCCAGTCGCCATGGAAGCGCCGCCCACCGCGCCGCCCCTGCTCTGGGACGACAACAACCAGACCTATGAAGCGATCGGGTACATCTACTACGATGAAACCATGATCACCATCAGCTTCAAGCCCGGTGAGCCGATCCGAGAGATGAACCAGCTGCCCACGCTCTCCAAGAGCCGCCCGGCGCAGAAGCTGACCCTGATCTATCGCGTGAGCCAGGGCGCGAAGATCAAGGCATTTGCGGTTGGTGACAAGGCCATTGCCCAGTTCAACCCGCTTGTTCCCTGCGACAATACCGGCGGACGTTGAGTTTCGAGTGACATGCTGAATCTGATACGGGCCCGCACAATGCGGGCCCGTTTTTTGTTGGCGGCATCGCCCGCGTGTCTTGAATACGCGGCGGCGAGGTTACTGCGAAATGCCACCCGCTAGTGGCGGGTGCTTTCCAACCACGGGGATCCTCTTTTGAAACGGGTTGTAGGTCAGGGTGTGATTGCCTCGATCTGAGTGCCACATGGTGCGCCGCGAAAAAAACCGCACATTCTCGGGAAACTCCCTTGCACCCGTTGTTAGGTTCCTGTATCCTCACGGTGATTGCACGGATTTGTCTGTGCATGAGCGTGCTCTGCCCCGCTTGGTGTGGGTGTGTGCGAGCCGCGTTGATGGGTGAATGCTCGTAACGGGAGATGCGCAGGCGTTTGTTGCCGCGCACCTTTCAGTGCCTGAGTACGCGGCACACAACAACCAACTGCTTGTGGGGATGACCTGATGCGATCTCGTTCGCTCGTGGTGTCGTTTTGCCGTGCCCTTTTTGTCTCTGGCCTGTGTGCCTCAGGGGCGGCTGCTCAGCCGATTCTTGAACTGGATGATGCTGTTCTGGACCGTGGCGTGGTCAAGGCGCAGGCGTTTGATCATCCTGCGCAGCCTGTCGTCATGCCGCGGCTTGCACGCGGCACGTTCATCGATGGCACCGTGCGTGAGCCGTGGCTTTTCGGGCCTCAACTCGCGGCCAACGCTGCAGATCCTGCCGCGTTGGGTGATGCCTACTTCGCAACAGTGCGACTTGCTACTGGCCAGTTCACGCCCACCTCCATCGACCTTGCACTTGCGTGCCCTGGCCCAGCATGGCCCATCGCGAGATCACGCGCTGCACTCGAAGGTGAAGCCAACAGCGTGCACGGGCCCGGGTGGTATCAGGACTCACATCCGCAGGTGGTGTATGAGGATGATCCGCGGAGCGCCTTCGACCACGTGACTCTCATCTACGGCGGCGATAGATTCGCACAGTTCGTGCGGGTGGTGAACAAGTTCGGCGTGGCGTCAGAGGTCTTCAGGGGAGTGAATGGTGCGGCGGGCGCGGTGGTGAGGGGTTCGGTGACTGCATCGCTGCCCGGCGTCATCAAGCAGCGCACGTTTGAGACGTGGACGTACTTTGACGCGTTGGGTCACGCGGCGGTCTTCTTTGGTGCTGACGCGATCATCGAAGGGAACGCCCTCGACCAAGGTCATCACGCGGCATGGCAACTCTGGAAGGTCACGGATGCAAGTGGGTACACCTCGCATTCGGGGACCGTTGTGGGAAGTGCGAATGCCGCGGAGAACCCAATCGCCGCGATCGTGTCGGGCTTCGATGCACGCGGCAGGCTTCTGGCCGCGACCGATTCAGCGGGTCGCACCTACACGTATGAGTATGGCACGGTGGGGGGCGTGGGCGGAGGCGAATTTGAACGCCTGACAAGCGTGCGGGTGCAGCACGCACTCCATGGCCCCGCAGCGGTTGCACGCGTGGACTATGCGTACGGCACGGCATCAGATCCTGCCGGCACGGTGGCACCGGGCGTTCTCAAGTCGATCACTGTGGTCACGCCCACGTCGGCATCGCCCACACTCGCGGAGCCCTCGCAGTCACAACGCACGAACGTGACAAGAATCACGCACTATCGCACGTGGACCAGGCAGAGCCCCGCGGCGATCGATGGTCTGAGCCGCGGGCCTGATCACAGCATCCGCATGGTCATCGGACCCGAAGGCGTTCGCCGTGCCGGTGCCGCCCTCTGTGCCTCGGGGACTGATGCGCAGCTCGCGCCCTTTGCTTCAGCACGGTACGGGTACGACGCACAAGGGCGGATCAATCGCGTTGAGAGCGAAGGTCTGAACCAGCGGCGTGTCCACCTTGAGTACGCCACGCCACAGGTGCCGGTTGGCACCGGCAATGGCTACGACCGTGTTTGGGCGATGCGGACGACGGCATCGATCTACGTGCCGCCATCGCAGCTTCCGCCAGAGTCTGTGAATCCCGCAGGATTGCTGCGTGCCCAGGTCTCGTACTTTGATGAGACAGGGCAGCGGCTGTCGAGCGTGGTGATTGGTGCACCGCAGTCATCGGCGCCGGGACAGCCGCGGCATTGGGCGACGAGCATCGAGCGTGATACCCGCGGCCGCGTGGTTCGCATCGGCACTCCCGCCAGCATCGCTGCGTTTGATGTGCAGAACGGGACGTTCACGACCAAGGACGGCCCGGTGCTGATCTTTGAACGCATCAGTACGCAGCAGTCGCCCGAACTGGAAGGCTTCATCTTCCGTGAACGTCACGCGACGACGCGCAACGGGCAGGGTGATCTTGATGGCCGCGTGCAGTATGCGTCGCTTGTCCCCATCGGCGTGCCTCAGACACCCAATGCCTCGCCGCGGCGGGACCTGCTGGGCGCGTACAGCATCTACAGGCCGCTGATCATCAGCACGACGCACTACCCGCATGCGAGCAGCATCGACCAGCAGGGTGTGACGACGCAGTACACCTACCACCAGCCTCAGGCGAGCACACCGAGCAATCAGCTGGCGCTGAGCCTGGAGTGGGTGCAGGTGACCTACCCCGCCATCTCGCTCTCGCAGCATGGGTCGGGCGAACCCACCTTCGGCGCGGTGGCGATGCTCCCCAATGGAGCCGTGACGTATGTGCGAGCGCGAGGCGATGCACATGCGCCACTCTTGGCGCGTTCGTACCTGCTGCCCGGGAACGGTGGCAACACCCAGATTCCCACCGGTAAACTCGCGGCGGTCCACGAAGACGTTGGCGGACAGGTGGCAGGCTGGGATCTGCCGCCGATTCCTGATGGGTTCCCAGAGGGCAACGCGCACCCGCACCCGCGAACCACCGCCTTCGAGTACGACAGCATCGGCCGCCTCTCGAAGCAGGCCCACTCCGATGGCACCGCCATCATCGCGGCGTACACCGCGCTGGCAGATGGCCGACTCGTGACCATCGCGGCGCAGCAGGCCCGCGGCAGTTCGAGTGGCGCGGCTGGCGAACTGGTCAGCCCGGCCCACATGAACGTCACCAATCTGGCCGGTGGCATGGAGATGGAAGGGGCCATCGCCTTCGGTCCGCGGCTTCCTGGGTGGGGCCAGCTCAGTAGCGTTGGCAATGCCAACCTGAGTGCTTGGATCGATCGCGAGGCTACCGATCCGCTGCATTGCCTGGCCGGGGGTGGTGGTGGAGGTGGTGGGGCACCTGAGGGGAGCCAGATCCGTAAGGCACGCACGAACCTTTTTGATTCCAGCGGCACGCGGCTCGTTCAATCTCGCGTCTACCACACCATGCCGGATCTTGCGCAGGGTGACGATGCGGAAGGAAAGGCCGACCGCAACTTTGATCCCACCGACGTCGCGTTCGATGCGATGGGGCGGGTGAGCCGCACGACTGACCCATCCAGAACCGTGGATCGGGTGGTGTATGACCAGCTGGATCGGCCCCTTCGCGTCTATCGGGGTGTTGAAGGCAGCAACGAGCATCTCATCGGCGAGCTTGAGTATGACGATGGGCTGGCGGGCGGCAATGGGCTGCTGACCAGGTCGACGCAGCATGTGGATTCAACGGGAACGCCGCCGCGGGTGGTGCGGTACTTCTACGACGACCAGGGGCGACTTGAAGCGATTGCCAATCCGGTGCCGCCGCATGTGGTGGTGCAGCGTGACAATCTCGATCGAGCGATCGTGACGGGCATTTTTGGTGGGTCGCAGGAGGGGTTCCTTGCATCGAGGAGTACGTTCGAGCAGCCAATGTTGCCGCATGTCTCACGCCGCGGCGTGCGAGTGGAGTTCTTTGATGCCCTCGGCCAGCTCTATCACCGTGACGACACGATGGGATCGGGCCTGGCGGCATCAGAAGCAGGCTCACTGCCGCCGACCACCACGCTGCCGACTGATTACTGGTACGACGCGCAAGGCCGCGTGCGATTGGTGCATGGTTCGAGCACGAATCGGTATGCGTATGACGACCTGTGCGGGTGCGGCTCATCGATGCAGTGGACGTGCATTGTCCCAGCCTTGCGCGGTGGGCTTGGCTCGTTCCCGTACTCGGCGGCGATGGAGCTGCAGTCTGATGATGTGGTGCTGAGCATGGTGGAGACGCTGCGCGACCCGACGTCGGGGCGCGTGCGTGCGACGAGCAATCTGGTGCCTCTGCCGCGGGTGGATCGGACAGGAGGTGGGGGAGGTGGGGGGTGTGGGGTCAATGGGCATCCGGACCTGTTGGGTCAGGGGCCAGAGGGGCAGGTTGCAGTCAGCTATGGCGGCGCGTGTGGGTTGCGTGCCGATACGCGGGTCTTTGCCGAGGACGCGGCGGGTCGGCGGATCGGGGAGATGAGGATTGGCGATACTCGCCGCGGGTTTGGGGAGCCGGCGGGGGGTGGAGGGGTAGAGACGCTGCTCTTTAGTCCCGAGGCCTTCCTGCCGCCGAGCTTGAATGGCGGGCGGATCTCTTCGCCGGTAGCGCCCGCGACGGCGCAGGGGATCTTCACGAGCTTCAACAATTTGGGCGAGCCCGAGGTGGTGGAGAATGAACGCGGGGATGTGACGATCACGAGCCTGGATGATGCGGGCCGGCTCGATTCGATTCTGGAGAAGCTGGGTGGATCGATGCCCAGTGGGACGCACGGTCTGTGCGAGGCACCCAGCCCGATTGATGGCCAGAATGGCGGCTCGGACGATGATGGTGACCAGACGCACTATGAGTACGACCGTAACCGTCTGCGCGAGATCTGTGCGGGTCTGGCGTGCAACAACCGGGATCCGGGAGGTGGAGGGGGGGGTGAGGGTGAAGATGCGGGGAAGTCGCTTCGGATCGAGTACCCGGACACGTTGCCGGGGAGTGGCGGAGGTGGGGTTGAGCCGATCTGCGCGGGCAACTCGTGCATCGCGGATCCGGCGAATGACAACAACCTTCCCAAGCGGCAGGTACTGCCGGGGAGTTGGTTGCCGGGCATGCAGGCACCGTTGCCGGGCGACTGGGTTGATCTGCGGCACAATCTGGCGGGCGAGTTGATCGGGCGGCGTGACAGCAGTGGCACGATTGCGATGATCGATCGCGATGCAGGTGGCCGCGGCGTCAGGATGCGATTTGACTATCCCGCCGGCTCGCCCGCGGTGCTTCCGGATGCGACGGGCTTGCCCGGCGTGGATGCTTCTGTGCGTTCGATTGGGGTGACGCTCGATGATGGTGGCCTGACGACGGGCACGTGGATGGAGACGGTGCTGGGGAATGGGGCGGGTGGTGGTGGCGGTGCGGGGACGGTGTTCGCTTCCACGTCGATCGAGCGTGATGCGTGGGGTCAGATCATGCGGTACACGAGCATCCCCACGATGCCGGTGCTGGGTGGTGCGGGTGGAGGCGGTGGAGGGGGGGTTGGTCTGCCGGCGATCGCTGCGGGGCTGGCTGCATCGCTGGGAACGCAGTATCACCGTGAGTGGGTTGATGGGACGGGCGTTGACGGGGGTGGGGGCGGGGCAGGAGGGGCAGGAGGGGGGGCTTGGCGCGGCTCGCGGCTCACTGGCATGACGTTGCCTGGCTCGCCGTCGATGCCGGGTGGGGCGGCGGGGGTACCTGATGTCGTGTTCGGTCTTGATGGGCGGCCGATGGCCAGTCCTGCGATGGGCACGATTGGTTCATATACCGGCATGGTGGGCATGATTGCCTTCCCGCCGGATGGGCTGAGCGGGGTGGAAGGGGGCATCGGTCCCAAGCCGTTGATTGAATATGACAATGACGGGATTGCCTGGCCCAATGAAGTGGGGATGGTGCAGGCTGGGTATGAGAAGGAGCAGTTCCGCCCGATGGGGATGGCGGTGATTCCGGCACCACCGATCGAGCAGTCAACCGGGCTGAACCAGTTCGGGGAATCGACGATTGATCGCTGGCATGAGATGTGTGCCAGCGTCGACTGTGGCCCCGCCCAGCAGGATGCCGCCAATGCGCCGCACGATGAGCGTGTGGCGGACCCGCCGCCGCAGGATGTGTGCGCCTGCGGGATCTACACGGAGGACAACTACGACCCTGCCGAGAGCAAGAAGCAGGAGATCATCTGCAGCGGACTCGTGCAGACAAAGGTCGGCCCTGATGCCGGGACGTACACCTCAGGGAACATCGAGCCGCCTGATCTGCGGCGTGTGACGCAGTACTCGATCCTGGGCACGAACATCAGCAGCTACAAGGACCTGCGATCGGATGATCAGGGTCACACGTTCGAGCCCTTCGCGCAGTGGACCCGCAGCCATACAAGTGGCAATCAGGCGTATGCGGGTCTTGACCTGCAGGCACTGCAAGAGGGCGGTACGACGACCGTGGCGGTGCACCCTCGCTACGACACCCGCGGCAACCTGCGCGACGAGGGGACTTCACAGTTCGCAGATAGTCGGCGAGGCCGCATCTTCGAGTACGATGTCTTCAGCAACCTGACGGGCGTCTACGCACGCAACTCCGATGGCACTGCCGGGTTGATTCTGGCGAGGTTTACGTACGATGCCTCGGGCCATCGGTCGAGTGCTACGTACAACGCGAACGTGCTCAACGGCACGGACCCGGCTGACAGCACGCTGGCCAACGACTTCACGGACCTGTACATCTACGACGCGCAGTGGCGCGTTCGCGCGGTGCTGCGGCGTGAGGCCGGCGAGATCGATGACCCGAATGTGACGACCTGGGTGCG
>JBILUL010000050.1:0-27152 GCA_044371005.1 Phycisphaerales bacterium
GATCAGCTTTCCAAGCGAGTGATTGGTCAGCAGCATGCGCTCAAGGCGGTGAGTGATGCGGTGCGGCGGAGCCGTGCGGGGCTTGGTGATCCGAATCGTCCGATCGGTTCGTTCCTGTTCCTGGGGCCCACGGGTGTGGGCAAGACGGAGACGTGCAAGGCACTTGCGGAGTTTCTGTTTGACACGGAAGAGGCGATGGTGCGGATTGACATGAGTGAGTATGGGGAGAAGCACGCCGCGGCGAGGCTGGTGGGAGCCCCTCCTGGCTATGTGGGATATGACGAGGGCGGCCAGTTGACGGAGGCGGTGCGTCGTCGGCCGTACTGCGTGGTGCTTCTGGATGAGATTGAGAAGGCGCATCCGGATGTGTTCAACATTCTGCTGCAGGTGCTTGATGATGGGCGTCTGACGGATGGTCAGGGGCGCACGGTTGATTTCAAGAACACGATCGTGGTGATGACGAGCAACTATGGCAGTGCGCAGATTCAGGAGCTCGCATCGACGGGCGCTGAGGATTGGGAGATCGAGGCGGCGATTCGCGAGCTCATCAAGCGCGGTCCTGCGGGCATGATGGTGGATGAGTTCGGGAAGGCAGCGGGGTTGCCGCCCAAGGTGGCGGAAGTGATGTCGCGCGCGGCGCACACTGTGTCGGGTGGATTGATGCGGCCCGAGCTGCTCAACCGCATCGATGAGGTGGTGGTCTTCCATCAGCTGCGAAAGGAGAATCTGGGGGGCATCGTCGAGATTCAGCTGGGCCGGCTGCGGCAGCGGCTGCGTGATCGCGATATGACGCTCGAGCTGACGGACCGGGCCAAGCTGCAGATCGCGGCGGAAGGCTGGGACCCGGCGTTCGGGGCGCGGCCGCTCAAGCGGACGATTCAGCAGCGCATCGAGAACCCGCTGGCGAGCAGCATCCTGGGAGGCGAGTTCGGTCCGGGCGATGCGGTGAAGGCGGACTTTGACGGGGGGCGGTTCGTGTTCGCCAAGTGAGCCTGATGGTGGGAGTGGGGGGAGGAGGGTGCCGGAGGCTTCTGAGCACCCAAGTGCCCGGCGTGGGGTCGGTACCGGGGGTAGGCAGTGCAACCATGGTCGGGCCATCGATTTTTGAACCTTGGGTGCGCACAGGCACCGGCACATCGACTGTGGGGCACCCTACCATCCGGCCATGACTTTTGCATCACACCTCTCGGGATTCTCGAAGAACAATCCGGTCGCGGCGGCGGCGGTGCTGGGTGCCGCGTTCATCGCGGCAGCGGCGATTCACTCCAATGCCCGGCCGAGCGCTCCGACGGCGGTGGTGGCTCCGACGCCGGTGACGGTCGGGTTTGTTGATCTGGCGCGGCTCATGAACAACCTTCAGGAGCTGGCCGATCGCAATGAGTTGACGAAGGTTCGCGGCAAGCAGCTGCAGGACAAGCTGGGCGAGATCTCGACGCAGATCAAGCAGATTGATGCCGAGCTCAAGGATGTGATTCCCAAGGATGACAAGGCCAAGCGCATCGAGCGAGTGGCGCAGAAGTTCGAGCTTGAGGCGACGTATGAGGCGCGGGCCAAGTCGTATCAGCGGCTGATCGACCTTGACCACGGTGACATTCTCAATGATCTGTACCCCAAGGCGGTTTCGGCGGTGCAGGCGCTGGCGGCCAAGGAAGGGTTTGATATCGTGCTGCTGGATGACCGGCCGATTGGGATGCCCGACACGGGCACGGTGAAGGATTACAACGATGTGATCCAGCGCAAGCGCGTGCTGTTCGCGAAGGACGGCATGGACATCACGGATCAGCTCGTGACGATCATGAACAACGAGTACACGGCGACGATGAAGAAGTCGCAGTGAGCGGCGACGTGTGATGGTTGTTCACTGACAGCGAGATTCACCCAGCGTGTCGCTTACCACAGGACAGCTTGCGACGATGCTTCAGGCGCGCCTCATCGGCTCGGCTGACATTGTCATTTCGGGGCTCGATGCCGCGGACAGGGCGGTGCCGGGCCAGATGACGTTCGTGCGCACGGCCAAGTTCGTGAATGCATGGAAGGAAAGCCAGGCCTCCGCGGCGATGGTCGCGGCGGACATCGCGGTGGAGCGGCTGGTGCCTGATGGGATGCAGGAGTATCCGGGCAAGGCGCTGATCGTGGTGGGGGATGTGGATCTGGCGATGATCCAGGTGCTTGAGCGATTCATGCCGGCGCAGGAGCCGCGGGCTGCGGGTGTACATCCGCATGCTTCGGTGCATCCGGACGCGAAGGTTGATGCTTCGGCGAGCATCGGGCCCAACTGTTCGATCGCGGCGGGCGCGGTGATCGGTGCGAATGCGGTGCTGGTGGCGAATGTGTCGGTGGGGTTCAATGCGAAGATCGGTGCGGGGACGGTCTTGTATCCGAATGTGGTGGTGTATGAGCGGTGCGAAGTGGGCGCCGGGTGCATGCTGCATGCGGGTGTGATCATCGGTGCAGATGGATTTGGCTATCACCCGCGGCCTGATGGGCGCGGCGTGATGAAGATTCCGCACATCGGCAACGTGGTGATTCACGATGGCGTTGAGATCGGCGCCAACACGTGCATCGACAAGGGCAAGTTCGGCTCCACGGTGGTGGGCGCGGGGACGAAGATCGACAATCTGGTGCAGGTGGGTCACAACTGTCGCATCGGGCGTTCGTGCATCATGTGTGGCGAATCGGGCCTTGCGGGCTCGGTGACGTTGGGTGATGGCGTGGTGATTGGCGGCCGCGCGGCGGTGTCGGACAATGTGACGGTGGGGAGTGGTGCGAAGATTGCGGGCTATTCGGGCGTGACCAGTGATGTGCCGCCGGGTGCGGTGTACATGGGTGTGCCGGCGGGGCCTGCGAATGAGTGGCGACGCATCTATGCGAGCCTTCGGAAGATGGGGAAGCCGCGGAGCACGCTCAAGGATCTTTGAGCGCAAGGCGGATTTCAAATTTCAAATTGCAGAGATCAGACCTCAGAGATTTGATCTCAACAGTCCGGGGTTTTGGGTCAGCTGAGTAGCTGGCGCAGAGCCGCGGCGAGTTGTTCGCGTTCCTGCTGGCCCATCGTGCCTTTGAGTTGCTCCGAGCTCCAGCCCCAGACCGTGGCCCTGAGAGTGGGGTCGGTGGCATGGCGCGGAATGATGTGCCAGTGAATATGGCTGGCGACGTTGCCCAGGCATTCGTAGTTGATGCGCACCGGGCCGTGTTCGCCGCTGCGCGGGAAGTGGGTGCGAACGGCGCGGGCGACGCGGGCTGCTTCGGCGAAGATGGCGGCCTGGGTGTCGATGGTGAGTTCATCGAGATGATCGACGTGGCGGTTGAGGATGAGTGTGCACCAGCCGGGGCAGCCCTGGTTGTCGCCGAGGATGACGGTGGTGTGTTCGAAGGCGGCGAGGCGGAAGGCGTCGGGTGCTGCGAGGCGTGTGCAGAGGGGGCAGGCGGCGGGTGTGGTCATGGGGTGGTGAAGGTGTTGAGATGTGGCAATGGGCGGATGAGGGCTTCGATCTGTTCCTTGAGGAGCGGGAGGTCCTTCTCCGGGCAGCGGATGCCTGCGTGGAAGCGGGGCGTATTGGCGGGTGACCCGATGGAAAGCTCGTGCCAGACCGAGGAGACGCGGCGGATCGAAACAACTTCATCACCCTGCCAGCGGCAAAATCCAAAGCCCGTGACGTTCTTGGTGTCGAGTGATTGGTGGGCGACGCCGCCATCGCTGAAGAGGAAGCGGCACTTGCCGCCTTCGGCGCGGTTGCCGCGGCGGACAATCGCAATGGCGACGGCAAGGCCAGCAACAATGAATGCACCGGTGAGGATGAGCCCGAACCGCATGAGGGCAAAGACCCAGAGCTGGGAGACAAGTGCGATGCAGATGACGACCAGGAGGATCTCGAGTCGGCGGGATTGATTGGCGGAACTTGCCTTGGGGACGCCGTGGACGACGAGATAGCGCTCACCGAAGGCAACGCCGCATTCGGGGCAAGGCGCGGGGGGCTGGATGCCGTCAAGTGCGTAGCCGCACGAGAGGCAATGGGGAAGAAACCGCGTCCAGTTTGGGTCGGGCAGAAAGGCCATGCGCGAGGGTGCGGGATCAGCCGGCAGACGGGCCCTGGTATTCAGCGGAGCCAAAGCCCAGGATGGGGACGAAGATCATCGGAAGGAAGAAGAGGCCCACAGTGGTGCCGACGCCGCGGCCGAAGGACTTGGAGACGTCGTTCCAGACGATGATGATGACGATGAAGTTGACAATCGGGATGAAGAGCAAGATAAGCCACCACCAGGGGCGACCGGCGATCTTGAGCAGGATGAAGACGTTGAAGATGGGGATGATGGAGGCCCAGCCGGGCTGGCCAGCCTTGGCGTACATCTTCCATCCGCCGATGATGGTGATGAGGAGGACGGCGAGGTAGATCATCAACAAGATGGTGCCAAGTACGTTGTCGGTCATGGAGCCTCCTTGGGTGGACTGACTTGGATGGAGGATAGGTGGGGTGGGGATGTTGCGAACTTTCTGACTGCCAGAGTGCATGGAGCGGGGATCGCGACGATGAACTCGGGATCGTTGACAGTCTTGCCTTGGTGAAAGCGAGTCGCCGCGAGGTGAGTGTGTGCTGGTCCTATTCTCAGTTGTTGCATGTGCGCCGCTCCGAGTGGGACGAGTCTGTCGCGGCGAGCGGGGTGGTCGTACAACTCGAGTTCTGGAGATTCAGCGATGGCCTTCAACTGCGTTGTCAGCGAGCACATTGACGCCACGCCCGAGGCAGTGTTTGCGCTTGCGAGTGATTTTGCTGGTGCTGCGGAGCGGATCAGCGGGATCACGAAGGTGGAGATGCTGACGCAGGGGCCCTTGGGCATCGGAACCAGGTTTCGCGAGACACGCGTGATGTTCGGCAAGGAAGCAAGCGAGACGATGGAGGTTGTGGAGTTTGAACCTGGGCGATCCTACACGCTCAAGGCGTTCAACTGCGGATGTGAGTATCGAACGAAAGTGAGTGTTGGTGCCGCCTCTGGCGGGGCGGGCTGTGAGCTCACATTCGATTTTGCGGGGACACCGCTGACGATGGTCGCCAAGGTCATGAGTGGGCTGATGGGGTGGATGATGAGGGGTGCGTGCGTCAAGGCGATCCGGCAGGATCTGGCGGATGTGAAGAAGGCGGCGGAGCGTGGTGGTTGAGGTTTGGGTGGAGACTCATGGTTGGTGCTGCGAGCCGGAGCGCCGATGTGGCTCGGAGAGCCACGGGACATCAGGACACGGCTCGGAGAGCCGTGCCACGACATGAAGACACTGCTCAGAGAGCAGTGCCACGGTTCAGCAGCCGCCAGCTTCCCAGGTCGTGAAGAACGGATCGATGTCGCTGCCATCGATGCCGCCATCGAAGTTGGTGTCGGCATCGCAGCTGCCGGCTTCCCAGGCCGTGAAGAAGGCGTCGATGTCACTGCCGTCGACGCCGCCATCCTGGTTGAAGTCTGCGGGGCAGGCAAAGCAGGCACAGACGGTCAGTGACGCGGCGTTGCTGGCGAAACTGCCGCAGTCGTTGGTGACCAGCACCCGCAGGAGGGTTCCGGTGGCGGCGCGGTCGAGTTGCGTGATCTCGAGGGACTGTGTGTCGGTGCCCGTGAAGGTGCCGAGCAGTTCGATCGTGCCATCGTCGATGGGGATCCAGGGGCCGCTCGAGCCGGGCGGGAGGATTTCCCACTTGAGGTTGATGGGGGCGGTTCCGGCAACGGCAACCGCGAAGGTGGCCGGGCCATCGGGGCAGGTGGTGGTGGATTCGGGGCTGGAGGTGAAGACGGGGCACTGGATGAAGTTGTAGTAGGCACCGGTTGTGGTGTAGTAGGGAGTGGGGGCGTAGCCGTTGCCGCCCAGGGCCAGTGCGAACTGTCCGTCGAGTGCCGCGGCGGAAACTGCTTCGAACCCCGCCGATTCCGAAGGTTCGAATGAACCGACGGGTTCTGCCTGCAGCGTGCCGTCGATGGTGGCATTGCCGGAGACGGTGATGTGGCCGAAGGTGCTGGGTGCGGAGCAGCGGAGGGCGAGGGTGCTGGCGGGTGTGAGGAGCGCATCGCCGGTGATGAGGAGGTTCGCCGCGGGGTTGAGTGTGAGTGTGCCGGTATTGACGAAGGTGCCGCCCGCCGGGGTGGTGGTGAAGGTGAGGCTGTTGAGATCAAGCGAGCCGTCCACCAGTCCAAGCGAGTTCAGCGCGTTGGTGTTGGCGCTGTTGAAGAACGTGGTGGCGGCGCCGTCGATGGCAAGGGTTGTATCGGGTTTGATCTGCTGGATGGAGGCACCGGCGGGAGAGGCGATCGTGATGCGGCCGGTGGAGCGGAGGCTCCAGGTGCCAAGCGAGAGTGATTTCTCGGTGTGGTTGTAGTTGGTGATGGGGCTGCTGAAGGTGAGCGTGCCGGGTCCGACGTCGACGACGCCTTCGAGTGCATTGGTGAATGGGGCGAGGGTCTGGCAGGCTCCGGCGGTGATGAGGAGGGAGCCGTTGTTGGTGGAGGGCACATAGAGGCCCAGGGTGCACGCGCCGGCTTTGCGGATGGTTCCGTTGTTGGTGAAGGCGGAGGGGGCGGTGCCCAGCGCATCGATGATGAGGGTGCCGGGCGCGGCGGAGATGTTGATGTCGGCGTTGTTGGTGAAGGAGGTGTCGTCGAGGTTGATGTCGGCGCTGCCGGACCAGTTGATGGTGCCGTTGTTGATGATGGGTGAGCGGAAGGTGGAGTCGGAGGAGGTGGCCAGCGTCCAGATGCTTCCGGGGTTGAGGATCAATGAGCCGGAACCGCCTGCGGTGCGACCGATGGTGGCGCCATTGAGATTGAGAGCACCTGAGACGACGATGTCATCGTGCGCGTTGAGCGTGCCGGTGACGGTGAGGTTGGTGGCGGTGACGAGTCCAATGACCGAGAGATTGGCACCAATGGTGAGTGAGTTGGCGGTGAGTGGATCGTTGATGGTGATGGTGCCGGCCGAGAGGGTGATGGGTCCGGTGGGGGCGAAGGTGGTGGGGAGGAAGGTGTGGGTGCCGCCGGAGATGGTGAAGGTGCCGTTGCCCTCGATGGAAGAACCTGTGGCGTAGGTGCCGCTCCCGCTGAGTGTGAATCTGCCGGGGTTGATGATGCTCACGGTGCCGGAGGGTCCGTTGGCAAACTCTCTGGTGAAATCGAGGGAGCCCAGGGAGACGGAGAGGGTGCCGTTGTTGGTGAAGGGGATGCTGATGGTTGAGGTGGATGCGCCGGTCTTGGTGTAGGTGCCGTTGTTGGTGAGGCTGCTGGTGCCGGTGCCCTGGGTGAGGTTGGGTGAACCGGTGGTGGCGGAGACGTTGATGGCGCCGTTATTGGTGAGTGTGGCGTTATTGCAGCCAATATTGCCGGTGCCGGACCAGTTGATGGTTCCGTTGTTGAGCAAGGCGCGCGAGAGTGTGACGTTGCCGGATCCGATGAGGCAGGTGGCACCCGGCGAGATGATGAGGGTACCGGCACCGCCGATGGTGCCGCTGTTCCAGGTGAGCGTGTTGGAGAAGGCGATAGTGCCGGTAGCGTTGAGAATGCCGGTGAGAGTGCCGGTGGCGGCGGTGATGGCGCCGTTGACGTTGAGTGTTCCGGCGACGGTGAGGTTGGGGTAGTTGATGGAATCGTTGAGTGTGACGATGCCAGCACTGAAGTTGACGGTGCCAGAGGGGGTGAAGGTGCCAGCGGGGAAGGTGTGCGTGCCTGAGGAGAAGGTGATGGGGCCGTTGCCGGTCAGGGTGGAGCCAGCACCGATGGAGGAGGATGCGGCGAAGGTGAGTCGGCCGGGGTCGTTGACGGTAACTGTCGCGGCGGCCTGGTTGGTGAAGAGAGCGGTCGTAGTGAGTGTGCCGGCGTTGATCGTGAGGGTGCCGTTGTTGGTGAAGGGGATGCCGACGCTGGAGGTCGAACTTCCGGTCTTGGTGAAGGCACCGTTGTTGATGAGGAGGTTGGTGCCGGCGCCAGCGGTGAAGTTGGGCGACGCGGAGGGAGCGGAGATGTTGAGCGCGCCGTTGATGGTGATGGTCGTGTTGTTGCAGTTGATATTGCCGGTGCCGATCCAGGCGATGGTGCCGTTGCAGCGCATGGGGCGTGCGAGGGTCACGTTGCCGCTGGAGATGGTGCAAGTGGCTGTGGGCTCGAGAATGAAAGTTCCAGCGCCGCCGATGGTGCCGCCGTTCCAGGCGAGTGCGCTTGCGATGGACAGGTCGCCGGAAGTGGTGAGTGTGCCCGAGCAGATGGCGGTGGTGGCGGTGAGAGTGTTGTTGACGATGAGGGAGCCAGCGACCTGAAGGTCGGTGGTGGTGAAGGGGTCGTTGAGAGTGACGGTGCCGCCGGAAAAGAAGGTGGGGCCGGTGCTGGTGAAGCAGCCGGAGGGGAAGGTGTGGGTGCCCGATGTGAAGGTGAGTGTGCCGCTGTTCTGGAAGGTGGACCCGGGTGTGTAGGTGGCGTTGGCGGCGAAAGCGAGGTGGCCTTGGGTGGTGATGGAGATGTCAGCCGCGGCGTTGTTGGTCAGTACTCCCGTAACATCGAGGCGTCCCTGGCTGATGTTGATGGACCCGCTGTTGGTGGTGAGGGTTGCGATTCGCGCGGTGGCGGCGCCTGTCTTGGTGATGGAACCGTTGTTGATGAGCAGGGACGTGCCTGCTCCTGCGAGCAGTGACGGTGATCCTGCAGCGGCGGTGAACTGGATGAGGTTGTCGTTGGTGAGTGTTCCGTTGCTGACGGTGATGTTGCCAGTGCCGCTCCAGGTGATGGTGCCTTCGTTGCGCAGCGTGCGTGAAAGGGTGACGTTGCCGCTCGTGATGGCCCATGTGGTGCCGGGAAGCAGGACAAGTGAGCCTGTGCCGCTGATGGTGCCACCATTCCAGTTGAGTGTCTGTGAGACACTGATCTGGCCGGACCCGGAGAGGGTTCCGGTGGTGAGTGTGAGCACCGCAACTTCAACCGGCGCGTTCACTGCGGGTGTTCCCGATGGGATTGTCGCGGTGTCGCTCGCGCCGGGAACGCCGCTGGGAGACCAGTTGCCTGGCGTGAACCAGTTGTTGTCGCCTGCAGAACCGGTCCAGGTGAATGTGGTGGCCAGGGCCGATGGTGCCGCGAAGAACAGGCACGCCATGGCCCCGCAGAATGACACGAGAGACTGCCGACGCAGCGATGTGTGTGAGCTGTGCGTGAGAGAGACGTGGGTGCCAGAGGATGAACGGTTGGACGCATGTGACAGCATCGGTGACTCCTCGTGTGTGATGTTTCCTGGGCGCGGAGACTCGCCAGCGACCGAATGGTCGGACTGGGACGATGTCGCGCTGCATGGTGGGTGGCGTGGAACGGGCGGACTCACCCGGCTTGATGCCGCGGGCGATGTGTCCGGCGAGAACTGACGAAGTGTCGTCATCGCGCTCTGCCCATTGGGTTGCCGACAAGCTCAGGGTCGGCACGGCGGGAAGGCCACACGGGCTTCCCGTGAAAATCATAGAAGTGAATCCGCACCCTTAAGACCGTTATTGGCGAATTCGCCCGGAAGGCCAAATGGGGCGTGTGTTCGCCGTTGGTTTGCAATCGGTTTGCGGCGTGTTTGCGAGGTGGCCGTTCAAATGGCCACCGCCCCGAGCGAGATTGCTTCGGGGTGGTGGATTGTGTGTTGCGGGGGTCATGCTCTCAGTGGTTGCACACCGCGATGTGCGGTGTCGAATCGGTGAACCTGAGCCGTTCGGCGTGAACGCGTGATGAGCGGGGGTTGATCAAATGACGGAGTAGCTTCAATGGATTGCAATCGCGACGAAGGTGAACGTGAGGGGCTGAGGCAGATGTTTGGATTGGCGGCGGCTTGGATCAGTCGGAGCCATCTTTGTGAGGGCTCGAGGCGTTGATGGCGTGCAGGTAAACTGCGTAGGTGCTTTCGTCACGACAGCAGGCGAGGACTTGTTTGATGGATGGGTGATTGGAGAGCCCGCGGCGAATTGCATCGGTTGCAATTTGAGCGGCGAGCCTCATGGGGTAGCCATAGGCGCCGGTGCTGATCGCGGGAAATGCGATGGTGGTGATGGCGTGGTCTGCCGCGAGCCTGAGGGAGTTTGCATAGCACGCGGCGAGCAGGTCGGCGTCGCCATCTGGTTCGGTCCAGACGGGGCCCACAGTGTGGATGATCCATGTCGCTGGCAGGTCGAAGCCGGGGGTGATTCTGGCTTCACCGGTGGGGCAGCGGACTCCTGGTCTGACTTGGGGGAGCAGTTTGCAGGCGCTGAGAAGCCGCGGGCCCGCGGCGGAGTGGATGGCACCGTCAACGCCGCCACCGCCAAGGAGGCTTGGTCGTGCGGCGTTCACGATGGCGTCGACTTCGAGCGTAGTGATGTCGGCGTTCACGATGGCGATGTCACAGCGGGTCAGTGTGCACCTCTTGGGTTCGTGGTTGTCTGGCTGAAGCCGTTCACGGAAATCGGTGTCACCGGGGAGGTTGGTGTTCGAACAGGAACCGCCGGTTGGCGTGCATTCCGCCGATGGATGGGTGGTCGGTCTGCTTCGTGTAGTTCGGCCAGGCCTTTTCGCCGAGGATGAAACGGGGGAGGCGGCGGGAGTGGGTCGCCATCCGGTGGAGCAATCCGCTTTCACCGAAGTGATCGTAGTTTCCGCCAAAGCCGTGGTCCTGGAGGAGAAGGCCGAAGGGGGCGGCTGATCCGTGCTGGCTGAAGAGCGCGTGGTAGGTGATCTGTGCGTTGCCGGCAAGGAAGACGGCGCAGAGCCGCTCGGGGCCGTGGGTGTCATCGAGGTGTTGCTCGCGCTCCAGCACAACGAAGAGTGCGAAGGGCTTCACCTTGAAGAGCTCGAGCGTGTGTTCTTCATGCGCTGCGATGCGCTTCAACTCGAAAGCATCGAGGAACTCCGGCGGTTTCCAGCCGCCGGGGATGAGATTTTCGAGTGTGAGATCCACTTGTGGGAGTGCCAGATAGCCTTTCAGGCGTTGCGGGCTGTCGGGTTTCAGCCATTCGATGATCTTCTCGCGCGGCACGCCATAGTCAGGATTGACGAAGCAGTGTGCGGCGTGGCTGGCACCGAAGGTACGGAAGGCGTGACCGTCGCTTCCGCTACCGGGATAGATGACGATCCTGGAAGTCATGAAGTCGCCGTGTGGAAAGCCGGTTTGGGGTGTCCAGCGGGCGAGCCAGTCGGGAACGGGCTGGGCGTGGGCGTGCAGAACAATCTCGGGTGTCATGGTGTTCCTTTGAACCTGGGTGGTGTGCATCACTTGTGGAACTTCCGCGGCAGATTCCGCAGGATGCATGATGCTGGTCGGAAGAGTGAGGAGCTCCATTACGATGTGAAGGCTGGCTGCTGGTTCTGGCTGGCTCTGGCCAGTTCCATGGCCAGTTCATCGGGCCAGATCTGGAAAGCTCCGGTATCCGTGTTGAGGTTGCGTTGAGTCGTGAGGGACCAGTTGCCGCGGATGCCGTCACCTTCGATTGCCAACCCGGAGTAGTTCACGATGTGCGTCGTGTAGGTTTTCACCCAGGATGTTTGGCCGGACGAGGGATCGATACTGCCGCTGATGGTGAATGAGCCCACGGGGTCGGTACCGAATCCGCGGATGTGGTTGTCGGTGAAGGTGAGCGTCAAGCGCTGGCGGCTTTGCAGGCGTCCCTGGCGGTAGAAGCCGATCCAGGGCCCGGATGGGAAGCGGGGGTCGGGGGGGTGGAATGAGTCGCGGGGGCTCATGATGCGATTCCGTTTTCGGCATCGTCTGCCGCGTGCGAGCGGACAACTTCCGCGGCGCAGCTGGCGAAAAACTGGAGTGCCTTGAGCTGGCGCGCGAGAAAGGCGCGAGTGGGGATCATGTCGGCGAGAAAGACGTCCGCGATGACGACGAGATCGAAGGTTGCGGGGTCGATGCCAACCCGGGCCACGGAGTTGCGATAGGCGATCTCGGGGATGATGGAAGCGATCGCGGCTGAAGATGGACGGTCGGGGCAAAGTGTGGCGAGGATGATGTGGAGAGACACGGCCTGAAGGTGTTCAGGTTCATGATTGGCTCCGTGTGATGGGCGCTTCAACGAACTTGCTTGATGTACCCGATGTACGCGCCGGGATAGCGTGAGCGGACAAGCTGAGCGGCTGCGGACGAACCGTTGCAAGTGACAAATTCAACCAATTGCTTGCCCTGGAATGAGAGATGGACTTCGTACGTGTGCATGTGTTGATTCCCTTGAGACAATGGTCGTGAACGGGTGTGTCATTCGGCTGCCGGCGAGTACCGGCAGAGCAACCGACTTTGAGGATCCACAAAAATATTGATGAAGCAGGGGAGGGGCTTCATCAGCTTGCCATCGGGCAGGCGCCAGTGAGGGACCGAGTCGATGATTTCAGGATCGAGGTTGATGAAGTCCGCGGCAACTTGCTCGGCGGTGAGGCAGTCGTGATCGGTGCTCGGACCGCTGGCCAGGAGCGAGTTGAGGGTGCGGAGGACCTCGGGCCATGGCTTGCCGACGGATTCGAGCAAGAGATCAAGAACACTGCACAACTGTGGTTGCTGGGCATTTGTCAGTGCGTGAAGGACGGGGGACTGTGCGAGCAGGTGATCGGCAGCGTGCGTGTTCGGGCCGAGATGAATGACGCGGGTGCGCCGTTGATGCGGATGGTGTTTGGGCATGTGGCGTTCTTCCCTCGGTGGGCGGTGGCAAGGGGGTACTTCAAGATTGATCTTCGATCGCACGAATGGCGCGGTCGAAGCCTTCGTTGCCGGAATCGCAGCGGGGATGGCGCATAAGCGAGATGCCGGGGTGCCCGTGGGTCGACGCGGCCGGTTCGCGGTCATTCCAGCAGCGGGACTGAATTTCGACCTTGCATTCAAAGCACCACCAGAGTGCGAAGCGTTCGATGTTCTCGTAGGGCTTGGCGGGGCGATGGCAGGACTTGCAGCGGCATTCCATGTGATTCTCCTGTGTTCTTGACACAATCAGTGCTCATCAGGGTTACCGAGAAAGTTTAGTTCTACGGTCACTTACACTGACCTGCGTCGCAAGGAAGACGGCACCGGCAACGGCCTGTGACAAGATTCAGAACGGAATGTCGTCGCCAGGGGGTGAATGTGGGTGATTGACTGGTGGATCGGGGAGGATGAGAGCGTGCCGCCAGGCGATGAGGGCCGCCTTTGAGCTGCGCAGGCCCGCCTCACTCAACTGGAGCGACGCGCCGGATTCCGCGACGTGAAGCTCCTTGAGTTGGCTACGGGCACTGAGGGCTTCCTTGATGCGGTCCATGACCTCGCGGGGACTTTTGGTGACAAAGAGCTCGAATGTGGCGGGGGCGATGACTTCGGCGAATGATGGCAGTTCGCCTTCTGTCAATCCGTTGGCGGCGCGGATCAGCATTGCCTGTGCAGCGATCTTCTCGATTTGCTCGGGGGTGGCGGTGCCGCGGAGTTTCTGGGCGTCGAAGATCTGTGTCTTTGAGATGATGAGGTGCCAGCGGCCATCGTCGCCGCGGGCTTCCTGAGCGACGCGCCCGAACTTCATGAACAGGAACATGCCCAGGTCCGAGTCGAGCAGCGAGAGGCACCGGCGTTCTTCTTCGATGGACCAGGGTGAGCGAATGAGATTCGGGGTGGGGGTGTTGGTGCGGGATTGGGCCTGGGGCGATGACTCAGGGGCGGCGTCGGTGCCGAAATAGGCGCGGGACCAGCGTGCCCGCAGTTCATGGAGTTGGGAGGGCAGGTGTGGACAAGTCGACGCGTGATCCGGAGCGAGCCGAATGAGGAGGCGGATCTTGGCCGCAGCGATGGGGAGATCGGAGCGCAATGCCGGGTCGGATTCAGCCCCTTCGATCAGGAGGTTGATGAGGGCGAGTTGGCGTTGAAGTTCGGGGGTGGTCATGGTGGGCAGTGCATGGTGGGACAGGGGCGGATCCGCATCCGCCGATCACGCGGCAGCGGTGAGTGCGGCAAGGTCGTCTTCAGTCAGGTCGAACGAGAATGCGTAACGGGTGATGTCGTGCTCGATCCCCGGCGCGTCCTTCTCGCCCAACAGCACGTGGCGTCCGTCCTCGTTCTCGCGGATGTAGAGCTCGCGCGTGTCTGCAAGAATGAGCATGTTGCCGGGGATCACCCAGACGGTCAGACGAGCGGCGGCGGTGTCGAAGGTTGCCAGCGCGATGTCGAAGGGGCGGTGGTGTTCCGCCGCCGCGGCTGCGCGTTCCTGGACCCACGAACGATCCAGTCCGGTTGTCCAATGGCACCGGCGATTGGCCTGACAGACAGCGTTCGCATCGGCGGTGCGGATCGAGATCAGGCTCCCGTGGGTCAGGTAGGTCTTTCCGTGGATGCGGGCCTTGGTTGCGGGTCCGAGGATGGTCTCGAGCTTGGTGAGGAGAAGTTGTTCGCGGGTCATTGTTGGGCCTTTGTGTTAGGGTTCTGTTTGAAACATTGAACGTGCGGATCGCCGTACTCTCCAGCGACGACAGTGGTGGAGCGGGCTTGTGACAACAAATTGCAGATTTGTTGTGAGCCGGCTCAGATAGCCCCTCAATGAACGGCATGGGGGTCACTCACCAACTGGTTACGGAGGCATGACATGTCGAACGAATCTCATGAACCCCGCATCGTGATAGAGGTTTCTGGCAGCCAGGGCTTTGGCCCTCATCCGAAGACTGATGGAGACGCGATCGATTTCGGCCCTGCACCACTAAGGCGGGGTTTGGTGCGACGAACGATCAAGGCGCGCTCCGCGGATGCACCACTCAAGGTTGATCTGGTGAAAATGCCGCGGGGCGAGGCTGCGGCATTTCTCGCGGATCGCGCGACCGATGATGCCATTGACGGTTCCGGGATCGACGTTTACTTCACGGCGACCCGTCCGGACATCTATGCGGAGAACCGGACGTTTCGTGTAACGATGCCGGGAGGAGACATCCAGACGTTTCGGTTGTTGCTGACTGGCACGCGGACCGATGCGGATGAGTACGGTAGTGCAGCGTCGACGGTGTTGAGTTCGCTTGTTGGTACACAGGCAACCACGCCGGATGATCTCCTGAATCGGTACTGGCCAGCGGTTGTGAAGAATCTCAAGGGCAAGCGCAATGCGCGGTATGTGCTGTCGCTGGTGTATGAGCGAATTGTCCGCACAGTCCGATCGAGGAAGCGGATGGTTCCACAGAACGTGCGTGACGATGTGATCTCGTCTGTGTTCGACAAGGTACTCGATGAGTTGGGAAAGCCCGACACACTGCCGTCAGCCGCACATCTCACCAGATGGCTGCATCGCGTGATCTTCACGTCGACTGCAGATGCTCTTGGTGAACTGGTGCCTCTGCCGCCGACGCCGGAGATGGAGGAGAAGTTGTCGGAACGGTATTCTGGACAGTTGCCTGCGTACGACGATGCTGTCGACGTCCGCGATGAACTGGCAGAGCGAATCAGGCCGCGGCTAGCCTACCAGTATCTTCAGCTGAGTGACGAACACATCGAAGCACTCGACCTCAAGTTCCGCTTGGGAAGGCCAGATAGCAGCCCGAAGGGGACGAAACGCCTCCAGAGAGCAAAAGAGCACTTTGCTGAACGACTCTCGTTTGACCCCGAGGGAATCTTTGATGATGTTTGTCAATGGATCGATTACGGAACGCCAGGGGACTGTTCACCGGCCGAAGATGGCGAGCTCTGGCCCGATCAGGCAGTGGATGCCGACGCACTTAAGGTGCTCATGTGCCGTCGGCGGGATCTTGTTTCGAGAATTCTTGAGCACGCTTCGTGGTCAGAGCGGCGGGACGGTAGGTTCGAACCGACCTTTCCTCCGCGTAGGGTTGCCCCATGAAGAACGCGATCATTGCCAGAACATCGGAATGGGCCCCGGGGCAAGCTGTATTCAATGAGAATTTCGTGATCGAATCGGTCTTGGGTCGCGGCGGATTCTGCGATGTTTACGAGGCGAAGCCCAGATATCCGAGAGATGGCTGGCCAACCCGGGTCGCGCTGAAAGTGCCGCACATCTGGCGGCTACGCCAGTTGGTCCCCGGCGTGTTTGAGTCCCCGGAAGATGAAGCTCAGTTTCGGTACGTGCGGCTGTTTCTTCGGGAGGCCCGGCAATGGGCTTCCCTCCCAACGCACCCCCACCTTGTGCGCCTGCATGGCCTGAGCAGCCAAGGCGAACACGTGGCACTGATCATTGAATGCGTGAGCGGAGCAACTCTCGAAGAGTTGCGGCTTGCGAGTCGTCCGCGTGGTGTGCATGGAATTCGCGGATTCTGGCACGAAGGAGTCTTTGATGTTCGCCGACTGATCGGGCTTTCCTGTCAACTCGCCAGTGCGCTCGAGTGCATTCATCGACATCGTGTCTGCCATCTCGATGTTTCGCCGGCGAATGTCCTCATCTCCGCTCAAGGCGTGAAGCTTGCGGACTTCGGACTTGCATCAGCGGTACGAAATCTTGAACCGGGTTCCGTCGGAGGTACACCTGGCTACATCGCTCCGGAACTCTGTCGCCAGGGTGCTTCGCAATCAGCGGATACCGATCTTTCACCCGCCGACGTCTTCGGCTTCGGACTAACGGTGTTGTCTATCGCCGCTGGGGGATGTTTCTGGGCGAGCGACTGGCGCTCTGGCGAGTGGCAAGAGCGAGTCCGGAGTCTGGCAGATGACGTTCGAGGTCGATATGGGCTTCGCTTTGTGACAAATGGTGCGCCAGCCATGGTTGAACTGCTTGCCGACTGTGTGCAGCCCGAACCGCGGAAGCGGCCGAGCATGAGCCGAGTACTGGAAACGATCGCGGCTGCATTTCCCGAGATTGCCGGCGAATCGCTCAGAAGCGCACGCGAGTTCAAACCGACAGCACCGGATGCTCATCTGCTCGAGTGCTTCAAGTTGCTTGAGAGCGGTGAATCCGCATTCGCAGAAGCGCGGGCGATGATCCGCCACTCGCGCAGCAACGGATTCGTCGTCGCCAACTTCGAGAAAGATCACTCGTTGCTCTCGAAGATGGTACTCAAACTTCATCCGCACGCAGATCTCGAGAACTACGCGGGATTCTCCGATCAATGGCGACTGCTCATCGAGTTCTTGAAGCGCGTTCCTGCTTCTGGATTTTGCCCGGAAACTCTGTCACCGATGGTAGTTGTCGCGCTTGAGAAGCTCATTGACGCAGGCGTACGCGAAGACAATTCAGGGCAGCAGATGATGGCACTGCAGTTGGTCGAGCAGATGTTGTCGGGCGATACGGGTCATCGGCGCATGCTGCTCACGGAGGAAGACGAACAGAGAATCAGGGCTCTCCTCGCAGCGGTCAGAGTGAGGCTGCGCCGGGCTTGAGAGTTTGCTGCACTGATGGTCCGGAGTTCGCTCGCTTCGTCAACATGGTCGCACGACAGGAGGCAGGAAGAGAGTTCGATGCCGCGAGAGTCGGCAGCGTTGGATGTGCTCAGCAGACCAAAACGCAGACACCGATTCCGAAACCGGAATCGGTGGCACGTTGTGTTTGATGGTGGACGGGTCGGTTACTTTCGACCTGAGCCGCGGCCGGAATCATCGCGCTTGGGGCCCATGTCGTTCTTGTGATCGCCACCGAACGAGCTCTGACGACGGTCGAGCTGGCGCTTCAGGTCGTCGATCGTGCGCTGCAGGCAGGCTTCGCGGCGGCGTGCTTCTTCGCGTTCCTGGCTCAGGTCCTTGCGAGCATCGCGCGCTTCGCAGCGGGCTTTCTCAAGATCGCGGCGGGCACACTCGAGTTCGCGCTGGGCACAGGCAAGCTCGTTGCGAACCCGGTCAAGATCGCGGATCGCACAGCGCACACGGTTTTCGCTCTCTTCGCGTTCACGCACGGCGCATTCGAGGCTGCGCTCCAGTTCGCGCACGCGATGTTCGAGGCGGGTGTCGCCCACAGGCAGGCCGGGGATGGTGGAGAGAGCGCCGGGGTCGGCGGGCTGGGTGTAGTGGGAAGGATCGCTGGCGTAGGCGAGGACGGCCTGTTCGTAGGCCTGCATGCGGCGCACATCGGCACACGCATCGCGGGTCACCAAGTCGAGCCACTGGCGCACAAGGGGCGTCACGAAATCGGCCTGGCGGCTCATGCGGCGGACGGCATCTTCGCGGTCCTTGGCCTGGTTCACCAGAAGTGAGGCGTGGGTGCGGAGGGTGTACGCCGCGGCGTTCAGGGCGCGGAGCTGGCTCGCGGCTTCGCGGGTGGTGCGCATGGCATCGATGAGTGAAGCCGCGGCGGTGGCGCGATCGGCGCTGGCGCGGATGTAGAGCATCGATTCGGTATCGAGAATGCGAGCATCGTGAGCAAGGTCCGCGGCATCGAGGGCGGCCATGATGTCGGCGCAGGTGGTGGCGCGGATGCCGCCGCGGCCATCGTCCATGGCGGAGCCAAGGAGGCCGATGAGTGAGATGGCGTGGGTCTGGCGATCGGACCAGTCGCGGCGGAACCGACCCTGAATGCTCAACTCGTCCTGGGTGGGGCCTGCAACTTCATTCGGGGCACGATTCGCGCTGGTGAGCGAGGGAAGGGTGGTGCCGCTGATGAGGGCCAGGGAGAGGGGGAGGACGGTCTTGAACATCGAGGCGAACATGGCTGTTCTCAGAATCCTCTCTGAAAGGGACTTTCGCGTCCGGTTCAAAGGGGAGTGCTCGCCAAGATGTGATGCCGCGGGTGGAAGGGGGTTCCGTGGATTGATGGTGGGTGTAAGGGCTTACAGGGGTGGTGGTGGGATGGGGGGGAGGGGAGTTCCGACGTTCCTGAGTTCCGAAGTGCGCATGAAGAACACCGATTCCAAGGCTGGAATCGGTGGACGGGTAGTTCAGGAGAGTGGAGCGGGGACACCGATTCCGAAGCCGGAATCGGTGGCACAAGGTTCAGACTGCCGGCTCGATGGGGACCTGCATTTCGCTCCACTGGCGTGCGGGGATCACATCGGGGCCGTTGTAGTAGAGTGAACGGGCGGGGCCCGCGGCACGCCACTGCGGGTTGGCCGCGAGCCAGGTTCGAAGCTGGTCGAGTGCCGCGATGTCGCGAGAGGCCAGGTAGGGACCCATCATGCCGATCGAGAGCACCGTCATTGGTGCCACATCAACGACCTGCACCTTTCCATCATCGCCGAGCGGGCCCATGTCGGTCGTGCGATAGAGGAACGACATCGTCCATGCGCTGGTGAGCTGGCTCTCGCTCTTCGCTTCGGCCGCGCTGTCGATCTTCATCTGCGGATAGTTCATCTCAACAGGTGAGGTCATCGCGATCTCGCGCTTCTGGATGTGATTGAACAAAGGCCAGAAGGCGAGGTTGCGGCCAGACTGCGAGGAGATGTTCTTCGATGCGTCCATGCTCATTTCAGCGCGGCGGACGGTGGGGTAGCGCTTGAGTTCAATCGCGCCCGGAGGGGTCGGCGCGGGATATCCCTCGGGCAGCGGCGTCGTGATGCTGCACTTGCCGCTGTAGTAGGAGTCTTCGCGGAACTCGGGCTTGGTGAAGAGGTCGCCACCGACGCGCCAGGTCGACCAGTTGGCAGGCATGGTGGGGGTTGCCGGGGTGGCCGCCGCGGGAGTGAGGGGGGTGGAAGCGGTAGCGGGGCTGGCGGAGGTTGCCTGGGTGGTGGGCACGTTGACGGTGTTTCCGGGTTGGGGGCTGGAGCACGCGGCGAGGAAGGGGGGCAAGGTGGCCAGCAGGGCGAGGCGGCAGGGGGCGTTCATGGCGATTGGGTCCCGGAAGGGGAGAGGGGGGAAGGCAGAAAGGGGAAGACGTCATGGGTTCGCCGGGAATGCCCAACTGGTTTTTGGCCTTGAAACCGTTACAAACCGGGTTGGCGGGGGTGGAGGGGTTGTTTCGGGGGATGCGGCGTGTAGCCTTACAGGTTCGCGGCGTTGGTACATGCCGCGGCGGAATGCAGGGCTGGTTTGAAGTGAAAGGTGGCACACGCCATGGCAGCGATGACTCAGTTTGGAAGCGGCGAGCTGGTTCGTGGAAATGCGGCGATCGGCCAGTCGGGTGGCCCGACGGCGGTCATCAATCAGTCGCTGGTGGGTGTGGTGGAGGGGCTTCGTCTGGGTCTGCAGGCCACAGGGCACGTCGAGAAGGTGCTGGGCATGCGGCATGGCGTGCGCGGACTCACCAAGGGTGATTTTGCGGACATGAACGCGCTGCACCAGGATCGGCTCGATGCGCTCGCGCTCACGCCTTCGGCGGGGCTGGGCAGCACGCGTGACAAGCCCGATGCCGCGTACTGCGAGCGGATTCTCGAGGCGTGCAAGAAGCACAACATCCGGTACTACTTCTACATCGGTGGCAACGACAGCTCGGATACGTGCCGCATCGTGAGCGAGATGGCCGCGGCGACCGGATACGACATGCGCTGCTTCCACGTGCCCAAGACGGTCGACAACGACCTCAAGGAAAACGATCACACGCCAGGCTTCCCGTCCGCGGCACGGTTCGTGGCGATGGCCTGCATGGCCGACTTCATGGACAACATCTCGCTGCCTGGCATCAAGATCAACGTGGTGATGGGCCGGCATGCGGGCTTCCTGACCGCGGCCAGCGCGCTGGCGCGCCGTCGCGACCGTGCGTTTGATGAAGCGCCCTCGGCGACGACCGATGGTCCCCAGCTGATTTACTGCCCGGAAGTGGCGTTTGACATGGATCGCTTCGTGGCGGATGTTGAAGCGATCTATGCGGTGAAGGGTCGTTGCCACATCGTGGTGAGCGAAGGCATCTCGGATGCTGAGGGCAAGCCGATTGGTGCGAAGCTGATCAAGAACGCCCAGGTGGATGCGCACGGCAACGTGCAGCTTTCGGGCTCGGGCGCGCTGGGTGACCAGCTGGGTGACTTCCTCAAGGAGAAGTTGACGCCGGCGGGTGGAAAGGCGCCGCGAGTGCGTGCGGACACGTTCGGCTATGTGCAGCGCTGCTGGCCGGATGCGAGCGTGATCGATCGGATTGAAGCTCGGCGTTCGGGCCGGTACGCGGCACAGTTGGCACTCCAGGGCCATCAGTCGGGATCGGTCGCGATCAAGCGGACGGCTTCAGGATCCGCAGCATGGCTGGGCAGCACGACCGGCGAGGCGTACGCGAGCGACTATGTGCGCGTGGACCTCTCCGCAGTTGCGGCCAAGACGCGGCACATGCCAGCTGAGTTCCTGCATGGTCACAACAACGTGAGCCGCAAGTTCGTCGAGTATTGCCTGCCGCTGGTGGGTGATCTGCCGGGCTTTGAGCGGCTCTGATTGGAAGTCCGGAAGTTCGGGAGTGTCATTGACGGGGAAGTTCCCACCTGCGCATGGCGGATTGGTCGTGTGCAGGTGGGCTGACGCGTTCGGATCCGCTTGATCGTTCCGCTCGGAACGCTCACACGCCATCCAAGCCTCCTGGCAGCGCTCATGCACTTTCGATGGGCTTGCACCTCGCGAGCGCGCAGGGTTCCTCGTGCAACTTCAGCAGCTGCCCGATTCCCAGAACCGAAACCAGGTGAACATGTCCTCTCCGTCGATGCCGCCATCCTGATTCACGTCAGTGCAGAACTCGGCGGCTTCCCATGCCTCCATGAAGGCGGCGACATCGCCCCCATCAACGCCTCCATCTTCATTGAAGTCCATGATGCACCATGGGCAGATGCTGCAGATCTCAAAGCGAACGTTGATCGGGTCCGAGAGCGCGTTGCCGCAGTCGTTGGCAACAAAGACGGTGTAGGTGCCCGCGTCGAGTTCCGTGGCGGGTTGAATGAGCAACTGAGGGCTTTGTGTGCCCCCCAGATTGCCGCCATCGGTAAGTGCCTGACCATCTTTGTACCATTGGATCGTCGAGAGAGCATGCCGCAGTTCGGGCGCCATGGGTGCGTTCAGTTGCGCGCCTCCGTACGAGCAGGCAATCATTTCGTTCGCGGGATCGATTGGCCACAAGTACGGTGGATCCTGCATCAACCACGCTCCACGCGAGGATGACCTGGCCGTGTCGCCAACGGCCGTATGTGCTATCACCGAGTAGGCGTAGTAGGGTTCGGTGGGATTGGCGACATGGTCATAGAAGTCCGTGTCACTGGTCCGAGCAACCTCCATCATTGCGCTCTGATTGCTCAATGGCGCGCGGAGAATCGAGTAGTCGGTTGCGCACGGGCTGGGCGTGATGGTGATGCGGAACGTATTGCATCCGTAACTCTGCGCTTCGATCTGTGGTGTTGAGAAAGGGTGGCCCGCGGCGGACCCGATCGACACGCGCGGTCCCTCGCACAGTGGTGTTCGGGTTGAAACTGCGTAGTGGAACCACCCCTGTGCCGGGTTGGCGTCCACGAAGAATGGTGTGGTGATGTTCTCCGCAATCTTCACGTAGGCGCCGTACGCGCTGGTTGCCCGCCAGACAGAGTACGTGATGGCGACGCCGGGAGACGCGGCAAGAGGTGACCAGCGGAGTGCGATCTGATTGCACTGCGTCGTGCTGGTGCCATACAAAATTCGAGGGCTGGGCTCGATACGGTTGCGAGAGGAACTCGAGGCAGGTCCTTGACCGCAGGGGTTGACGCCGCGGACGAAATAGCACATGTATCGCCCGTAAAGCGATGTCGGAAAATCCAGATCATCAAAATGCCGCTCGGTCGTGGTGCCGACGATCTGAGCATCGTTGATGTTGCACGTCAGGGATCGGTAGACGATGTACTGCTCGGCACGTGCCGCGGCAGGCCATGAGAGCTGCGGATAGCAGGCAATTGGTTCAACGAAGGAGACGGGGTACGGTGCTGACGGCGGCGAGGTGCACGGCTGGGCCGTGGCCACAAGGCCCGGAGTTGCGAGGGTGCACAGCAGGGCAAGCGTTGTGTGGCGCATCTGGTCCTCCGTGGGTGATGGAGTTTAGGCCGGGCGGCACTGTGGGCTTTGGGGCAGAAAGCAGATCTCAGATTGCAGATTTCAGAGAGCAGCATTCGGGGAGCACTTGAGTCGCAGGGGGTTGCTTTGGAGTTATCCGGTCCGCGGATGCGAACGCGTGCGATGTTCCACGGTGGGAGCAGGGCTGGGCGGGGACACCGATTCTTCAAGCCTCGTGTTGGTGGGATGTGGTTCAGGAGGCCAGAGCGGGGACACCGATTCTTCAAGCCTCGTTTTGGTGGGATGTGGTTCAGGAGACCAGAGCGGGGACACCGATTCTTCAAGCCTCGTGTTGGTGGGATGTGGTTCAGGAGGCCAGAGCGGGGACACCGATTCCGAAGCCGGGAATCGGTGGCACTTTAGTGTGGGTTCTTGGGTGGTGGTTCAGGAGGTTGGGTGTTGGGTGAAACTACGCTTGGGGCATGTTCACTGGCATCATCGAACAGCTTGGAGTGGTGCAGTCGGTTGAGAAGACCCAGGCGGGGGTGCGGCTGCGGGTCGCCGCGGCGGGGTGGGGGTATCGTGCGCGCCGGGGCGATTCAGTCGCGGTGAACGGGTGCTGCCTCACGGCCGTCGCTGATGCGGGCAGCGATGGCGCGATGATGTTCGATGCGGTGCCTGAGACGCTCTCGAAGACGACTCTTGGTTCGTTCGCGACGGGACACTCCGTTCATCTCGAACACGCAGCAATGGCGACAACGCTCCTTGGCGGTCACATCGTGCAAGGACACGTAGACGGTGTCGGACGCGTGCTGTCGATCGATGCCAGTGATGGATGGCGCGTGCGACTCGGCCTGAGCGCGGAACTCATGGCGTACATGGCGCCCAAGGGAAGTGTCTGCCTCGATGGCGTCTCACTGACGCTTGCGAAGATCGACCAGAAGGAAGGGTGGATCGAGGTCGCACTGATCCCGGTCACGCTCGAAAAGACCCTGCTCAAAGGGTGGAGCGTGGGAACGAGCGTGAACGTCGAGGCAGATGTGGTGGCCAAGACGGTGGTTGGTTACTTGCGGGCGTTTGGGGTCGCAGGAGGGGGAAGTTCCTGAGTTCCAAAGTTCCTGAGTGCGGCCAGAACAGTGCATGAGCGCAGTCGAGCCATGGAGGCGGTGCGAGCACTGCTCCCCCTGAACTTTGGCACTTTGGAACTTCGGCACTTCCCCCCCGCCTTACTTGGCCATCTTCCCGCGCAGGAGTGCCTTGGTCTCTTCCATGCCGACGACTTGCGCCGAGAGGTCGGCTCCGCGCTTGATGAGTGCTGCGTTGGCTGAGTCGTCGAGTTGGTTGAGCAGGTTCTTCGTGGCGCGGAGGGCGTGGGGGCCACCGGTCGCGAGTTTGGTCGCCAGCGCGAGCGTGGCTGCGGGGAGTTCGTCGAGGGTGGGGACGACGTGATCGACCATGCCCAGTTCGAAGGCGCGCTGGCCGGGCATGAGGCCGCCGCTGAGGAGCACGCGGCGAGCCGGTCCGGCACCGATCTTCTTCACCAGCCAGGGCGCGACGACGGCGGGGCAGACACCGAAATCAACTTCGGGGTAGCCGACTTTGCTATCGGCGTGGGTGATGGCCATGTCGCAGACGCAGGCCAGGCCGCAGCCGCCGCCGATGGCTGAACCGTTGACTTGAGCGAGTGACACCTGGGGGAGGGCCCGGAGTTTGAGGGTGAAGTCGGCGAGGGAGTGGAGGAGCGTGCTGGGTGCTTTGGGATCGTCGAGAACGGCTTTGAGGTCCATGCCCGAGCAGAAGGACTTGCCGCGGCCTGTGAGGATGAGGACGGTGAGGTCGGTTCGGCGGGCCAGTTCATCCACGTGGGTGTGGAGTGCCGCGAGGAGGTCGAGGGAGAGGGCGTTGCGTGCCTCGGGGCGGTTGAGCGCGAGGGTGGCGATGCGGCCGGAGACTTCGAGTTGGGCAAGGTCGTTCATGCGCCGGAAGGGTAGAGGATCTGAGCGCACGCCGCGGCGAAGGTGAGTGTGGGGGTGGCGGGCGTGGGGGGGTGCCAGACGCGCAGGCAGCGGGAGGGGTTCAGGCCCGCGGCGATCCCGGCATCGAGATCGCGTTGGGCGTCGCCGATGAGCCAGGAACGGGAGAGATCGAGGTGGAGGTCCGCCGCGGCTTGGGTGAGCATGCCCGGGGCGGGTTTGCGCCACTCATCCTCGCGTGTGAAGTAGGGCACGTGGCCCTTGGGATGAAAGGGGCAGTAGTAGAAGGGAAGGAGCGGGAGGTTGAGTGCGATGCGAAGTGTCTGATTGACGCGTTCAACGGCGTGGGGTGTGGCGATGCCGCGTGCGACGGAGCCCTGATTGGAGACGACGACGAGCGTGAAGCCCGCGGCGATGAGGGCATGGCAGGCGTCGTGAACGCCGGGGAGCAGTTCGACGAGCGCGGGATCTACCAGGTCGCCTGGTGAACCCGGCGGAGGAGGTGGCGGGAGGGTGTTGCAGGCGATGAGCGTGTCATCGCGATCGAGGAAGATGGCGGGCGCGTTCAATGGGCACCTCCCAGAAGGCCCGCAGCGAGAACGGCGATGACGATCAAGGTGATGCAGGAGTAGAGCAGATCACGCTTGGTGATGAAGAGGATGAGCGAAGCGAGCACGCGGATGATGGGCGTGGCGATGAGGATGAGCACGGACAGCTGCATGAGTGCCAGGCCATCACCTTTGAGCGCAGTGGTCAGTGTGAGCAGCGGGGACGTGAAGAGTGCCGTTGATGAATCGAACTTCGCGAAGGAAGGCGTGGGCTCGGTGTCGCGCAGGAAGTGGATCAGGCCACCGGAGAGGGCGCACAGGATCGCCAGCAGAACACCCAGCTGCAGCACGCGGCCGATCGCAGCTTCCATCGTGGCGATTTTGGGAGAAGGTGCAGACACAGGCAGAGACTCACGGGGAAGAGGAGCGAGGCCTGAAATTTCAAATTTCAAATTTCAAATTTCAGATCTCAGAGGTCAAGGGTTGGGGGTGGTGTTGAGGCCTTTCATGAGCATTTGGGTGCCGGCGATGGCGACGATGATGGCGAAGATGACTCGAAGAGTCTTGACTTTGGCGTGGGGGAGGATTTTCGCGCCAAGGAATGAGCCGCAGAGGGCACCGATGGCGACGGGGGCGGCGATGCGCGGGTCGATCTGGCCTCGGTGGAAGTAGACGCCAGCGGACGCCGCGGCCGTGACACCGATCATGAAGTTGCTGGTGGTGGTGGAGACTTTGAAGGGGAGCCGCATGAGGCGGTCCATGGCGAAGACTTTGACGATGCCCGAGCCGATGCCGACGAGGGCCGACAGCATGCCTGCGCCGAGCATGATGGCAAAGCCGGCGGGGATGTGGCGGGGGAAGTAGGGTTCCAGGCGTGTGGAGCCATCGGAGTTCTTGACCGGCCAGGTGCCGTTGAGTCTCAGGCGTGTGGCGAGTTGGTCGGGCTGTTGGTCGAGCGGGTGAGGCTTGGGGGTGCGGATGCTGCTCAGGGCTGTGTAGAGGAGGACGAGGCCGAAGATGATGGAGATGGTGGAGACGGGCGTGTACGCAGCGAGGATGGCACCCAGAAGTGCGCCGGTGGTGGTGGCGACTTCGAGGAGCATGGCGATGCGGATGTTGGTGAAGCCTTCGCGGACGTATGCCGCGGCGGAGCCGGAGGAGGTGGCGATGACCGCGACCAGCGACGCGCCGATGGCGTAGCGCATGTCAACGCTGAAGAGGAGCACCAGCACAGGGATGATGACAACGCCGCCGCCGAGCCCCGTGAGCGAACCGAGCAACCCTGCGAGGATTGATGCGATGAAGAGGGATGGCGTGAGGGGAAATTGCAAGGGGAGTGCAGGTGGGCAGTGGGCGGGCGGTCGTGCGTTGAATCATACTGGCACGCGCGGTGTGATGCGCGGCTGTGAGCATTTGTTCGCGATGGGTGTGAAGCACCCAGAATCGGCTCAGAGCAGCCACTCTCAAATGGCACGTAACAGCCCGGCTTTGCGGGCTGCTGCGTGCTTTCTTCCGTGTGCGTGAATGAAGGCGCGGGCGGGGTTGGGGCGGAACACGCGGCGGGTGTGAAGCACGCAGGACCGGCTCAGAGCAGCCGCTCCTACGTGCCAGATGGGAGAAGCAGCCGCTCTGATATGGCACGTAGCAGCCCGGCTTTGCGGGCTGCTGCGTGCTTCCTTCCGTGTGTGTGGATGAAGGCGCGGTTGGGTTGGGGACGGAAGACGCGGCGGGTGTGAAGCACGCAGCAGCGGCTCAAAGCAGCCGCTGCTACGTGCCAGATGAAGGAGCCTTTGAATGTGTCGTTTCGAGTTCGATCAGGCTCGGCCATCAGCGGATCTGGTGGGCCATGTTGTAGCGATCGAAGGGGGAGTCGGGGCGGGGGTTGGG
>JBILUL010000051.1:0-26646 GCA_044371005.1 Phycisphaerales bacterium
ACGTTGTCACAAACCCTTGTTGCACGCCTACGGCGTGCGGTCCGCTTTTCGCGATCCTTCTTAGGTTGGCGCACGCAAAGCTGTGCTTCACCCCAAGCGACTCACTTCCAGGCCCGCTGGGCCTGAAGAAGGCGTGATCGACACGCCCGACAGGGTGCAGATTCCACCCGCCCGCCGCACCTTCCCGATCCCCATAGCATTGACTACTTCCTCGCCGCTCCTCTCGCACGGCCCGCCCGCACCGCCACATGCGCTACCAGATCCCCGTTCAACTCGCCGACCGTTCCTACACCGCGCATGTAGGCTCTGGCATCCTCTCCACCATCGGGCCACTGGTTGCCTCCTCGCTGCTTCGCCAGGCCCACCGGGCATTCATCGTCGCGGATTCGAGGCTGCCTTCGGGCCACATCCTCGCCGCGGCTGAGTCGCTCAAATCCGTAGGGCTCCCCTCGCGCGTCCTGGCCTTCAAGCCCTCCGAACAGGACAAATCACTCGCCTCGCTCGAACGAATCCTGGTCGACATGGCCAAGGCAAAACTCGAACGCGATGATCCCGTCATTGCGATGGGCGGCGGCATCGTCGGTGATCTCGCGGGGTTCGCCGCGGCCATCTATCGCCGCGGCGTGCCAGTGATTCAATGCCCCACCACCCTGCTTTCCATGGTCGATGCCTCCGTCGGCGGCAAGACCGGCGTGAATCTCGACATGGGGGAAGGGCCGCTGGCGGACCTCAAGAAGAACCTGATCGGCAGCTTCCACCAGCCGCGGCTTGTCGTCGCCGACATCGACACGCTCCACTCCCTTCCGCCCCGCATCCTGCGCAGCGGCCTTGCCGAGTGCATCAAACATGGTGTGCTCGGCGCCGACACGGGCGACCCGAACCTCCTCGACTGGACACAGGCCAATCTGCCCGCGATGCTCCGAGGCGATCACGGCACGCTGGGCGAACTGGTGGCCCGCAACATCTCGCTCAAGGCCCGCGTCGTCGCCAGCGATGAACGCGAAGAAGCCTCGGATGAAAAGGGTGGCCGGGCCCTGCTCAACCTCGGACACACCTTCGGGCACGCCTTTGAAACGCTGCCGGGCCTGATGGGTCAGCCCGGTTCACTTCCGGGTGGATTGCAGCATGGGGAGGCCGTGGGGCTGGGGATGATCGCGGCGGCCCACGCCGCGGCGTTCCTGCAGCTCTGCCCGCCCGCCTTCGCCACACGCCTGACCAGCCTCATCGCCCTCGCGCAGCTCCCCACCACCGTGAGCAACCTGCCCTCGAACGAGAAGATCGTTGAACGCATGCTGCACGACAAGAAGGTCGTGGGTTCGGTGCTGCGGCTCGTGCTTCCCAAAGGCGCAGGCGGGGCCTCGATCGTGCGTAACCCCCCCATGCAGGCGGTTGAAGCAGGCCTCAATTCGATCAGGTTCTCGGACCAGACCCCGTGAAGAGGGGTGAAAAAGGCATCCCTTCAAGCCAATCAGGGGGGTAGTCCGATACACGCTCATCTGCTCTCCCACGTGTTGGGTGTGAGAACAGATGAACATCCGTAACCAATGCCCCATGCAGGGGATACGACTGTTCGCTCGCCTCCCCGACGCTTCCAGTTCTCTCCCTGGTGCATCTTGAGTTTGGGGCCATACATCCATGCGGACGATCGCGATCATCAATCAGAAGGGTGGCTGCGGCAAGACCACCACTGCCATCAACCTCTCGGCGATGCTGGCCCGGGCTGGGAAGCGAACGCTCCTGGTCGATCTGGACAGTCAGAGCCATTGTGCCGCGGGCCTTGGCATTCCTGAAGCCAAGATTGACATGGATATTGGCGACGCGATGCTCGCGGCGGGCAACAAGCCCATCGACATCGCCCGTTTGCTCTGGCAGCCTGCCGCGAACTTTGATCTTGCACCCAGCCGCATGCGGCTGGCCGGACTCGAGGCTTCGCGTGGCGGCCTGGCGAATCTGGCGGACAAGGAACGCCGGCTCGCCGCGGCGATCAATGTGATCGGCGCCGACCACGACATTGTCTGCATCGACTGTGCCCCATCGATCGGCTTGCTCACGTACAACGCGCTCGTCGCTGCGGATGTGATTCTGATTCCCGTCGAGACGAGCTTCTTTGCACTCCAGGGCGCGACGCGGCAGGTGAACACCGTCAAGACGCTGACCCGTAAGTTGGGGATTCATCGGCAAGTGTGGCTGCTGCCGACGATTCACGATTCGGGCAACGATGTGGCAACGGATCTGCTGGATGAACTCTTCCGCCGCTTTGCGGAGCGGGTGATTCCCGTGGTGATCCGCCGCGATGCGAAGCTGCGCGAAGCGGCGAGTTTCGGTCAGTCGGTGATCGACTACGCCCCCGGCTGCAGCGGCTACGAGGATTACGCACGTCTGGCCGACTGGGTGATCTCGCACTGGACGGTCAGCAACGACGTGGACACCGCGCTCGAGGAATCGCTCGCCGACCAGCTGCCGGTGGAAGAGCCGCAGGATGAATACGGCCAGGAACAGCCCGAAGAAACAGATGTTGAAGAGGGTGAAGAGACTGGCGAGCAGCTCGTGGGGGCCTCAGCTACCCAATCGCCGCATGGCTATTCGCACACGCCGGTGACGGCACCGACGCCCGAACTCAAGCCCGGAACGCGTGCGGAAGAAGTGGCGCGTCGGGCCAAGGAGTTCATCCGCCGTGCAGCGCAGGGAACGACGGTGGATGATCGTTCCGCGCCGCGTCGGCCTGAGGTGTCGCGTCCGCCGCTTCGGATCACGCCCGAGCCGCAGGTGGTGCGTCCGGTAAATGCTGCGGCACGTCGCCTCCTGGGCGTTCGTGAGACCAACTCCGGTGTGCTCTTCGTGCAGCCAGCCAACAGCGGGCAGTCGATTGCCATCGCCGGCACCTTCAACAACTGGTCGACGACGACGCATGTGATGCACCGCAACGATCAGTATGGCGTCTTTGAGTTGTGCGTGCCGCTGCCGGCGGGAAAGCACTATTACCGCCTCGTGATTGATGGCGTGTGGACGGCCGACCCGTACAATAATCTGTGCGAAGTGAACCCCTATGGAGAAGCCAACAGCATCTTCATGGTGGGCCAGCGGGCAGGAACGGTGCCGCAGCTCAGTGGCACGTGAGCCGAGCCAGATGGCGAGGTTTGGTGAGAAGTGCAGCATCGCCGCGAGGATGCTGCGATACGGTTGAAAAGGTTTCCAGCGCCGCAGAGACTGGACAATGAGGTACGACAGAACGCCTGTTCTGCCGGGGATGGATTCGAGAAGATTCGTACGGAGTGCCCGGACAGTGAAGAATCCGCAAGGTAAGAGCATCGGGGCGCCCTCAGCACGAAGGGCCACTTCGGCCGTGGCTGCGCAGCTGCGCGACGACCCTTCCTTCGATACAGACCCGGTGCTCACAGACCCGGCCGATGCGTATCTGAATGCCGACAACGGCTGGCCCGCCACCGGCGCGGAAGCCGCGGCATTGCAGGAGGAATATGACGCACTCGCCAATCTCTTCCTGAGCGATGAACCGCAGACGCCCGTCGCGAAGGCGACGCAGGCCGCGGCAGCCGCGCCGCCGCGGCCGACTCCGCTCTCGCCCCCGCCCCAGCGCAGCCCATCCATCGCACCGCCCGTCTCCACCCGCCAACTTCCCACGCAGGGCATCGATTGTCTGATTCTGGGTCACTTGCCGGTGCTCGCGAGCGCGTGGTCGCTGCAGTACGCACGTGCCGCAGCGGAGCGCACGGGCATGCCCGTGGCACTCGTCCGTCTCAGCTCCGGCTCGGTCTCCATCGAAGTCGTCTTCGCCAGCCCCGAGCAGGCCGTGACACTGCGAGCCGGCAGCCCCACTGCCAACTTCGAGAATGCACTCGACCGCGCTCGCGCGGTGGCCCCCAGGCTCATGGTGCGCGTCGATGAGACCAGTGAACTGGATGTCCTGAGCGCAGGCCACGCCATCGATCGCGTCGCAGTGCTCTGCGGTGCGGACGACATGGCCGTCGTCGCCACGTATCGCACGATCAAGCACCTGGTGAGCAACCCGGCGCTGCGTTTCGATGGCGCGAGCGATGGTGAGGGTGGCGATCAGGTGACGGCGATGGGTGTGGCGATCATGGGCGCGGAAGCCGCCGCAGCGGATGATGCCATCGGCCGCCTCAACCGCGCCACGCAGACCTTCCTTGGCCGGTCAGTCTCGTACCTTGCCTGCATTCCTCGCATGGGCCCGTGCAGCACCTCTTCACTCTACCGGGGTGAGTGGACACGCTCGGCACGTGAACTGGTGGAAGAACTCGTTGAACTCTGGGGAACGGATCAGCCCGAAGCGATCGACGCCATGCCGATGGCGGTGGAAGCGCCGGCACCTTCACCGATGCCCAAGCCGCAGATCCATGTCCGCCGCGGCGTGGAGCCGACACCGGCCCCGCGGTCCAGCACGCAGCAGCCCCGCGAAGCCGCGGCCGTGCGTGAAGCAGCACCGACAACCCCCGGCGCGGCGATGATTGCCGGCCTCAGCGTGCTCTCGACGCGCAGCCCCTACACACCCTCGGTCGAACTGGCGTGCGATGCGCAGGGCATGCTGCATCTGGTGGCGACGCTCTCGGGCACCGATGCAACCGCAGCCTTTGCCAGCGAAGCCGTGGGCAAGCTGCTCGCGGTGGCTTCGTGGGCGGGCGACCATGCCGAACTGCTGGCACTCGCGCATCCGCAGCTGAGCGAGGACGCCATCAAGTCCGGCCCCGCGCTGCACCTGCTCACCGACGACCCGCGCGCCGCACGCGGCGTGCTCAGCACCGGCGTGAAAGTCCACATGGTGGCCAGCGTCACCATCCAGGGACGCGCGAACTGGGTCTGCAATGCGCTGAACTGATTGTTTGGGCGGTTTCGGATCGATGCTTCCAGAATGGCGATCTTCGAGGCCAGAGGCCTCTGAGTCAGTAGCCTCGGGTGAAGCACGGCTTTGCGTGCGCCACCCGAGGTTGTGAACGCCAGAATCTCCGCACCCCGGCAGGGGTGCACGTTGGGGAACGTGAAGACGGTTGGTTTTCGGCAGATTCAACGCGATGCGAACACGCTTCGTCACGCACGCCCCAGGCGTCCGGCTCGCTCTTCACGCCCGTCTTGGGGTACCCTTCTTGCATGGCCCCCACGCTCATTGCTTCATGGAACGGTGCACCGGCGACCAAGCTCGCCGCGTTGCTTCATTCACGCGGCACGCCTCTGCTTGATGCCATCGTCGAAGGTATCAAGCTGGTTGAAGACGATCCCGAAGAACTTTCCGTTGGATATGGCGGGCTTCCCAATGAAGAAGGGGAAGTGGAGCTCGATGCATGTGTGATGGATGGGCCGTTGCACAAGGCGGGCGCGGTGGCGGGGCTCAAGCGTGTGCGGCACGCCGCGGCGGTGGCGCGTGAAGTCCTTCGCCGCACCGATCACGCATTGCTGGTTGGAGAAGGCGCGCTGAAATTCGCGCGGCAATGCGGTTTTCGCGAAGAGGACTTGATGACGGCCAAGTCGCGCGAAGCGTGGCTGGCGTGGAAGGCGGAGTTGTCGCCTCGCGATGGTTGGATTTCGCCCACGGAAGCCGCGAGTGATTTCGGGCACGCGCGTTGGGCGGGTCACACGGAGAATCCAACACCAGGCGGACCGCCGCCGGGCGATTCGACGACAGCGCCTCGTGCGCCGTTCACGTATGGCACGATTCATGTGTCGGGGCTTGATGCTTCGGGGAACTTGTATTCGTGCACGAGTACGAGTGGGCTCTCGTACAAGATCCCCGGGCGTGCGGGCGATTCGCCGATTGTGGGCGCTGGGATCTACACGGATAATGCGGCGGGCTCAGCGGGTGCTACGGGCCGTGGCGAGAGCACGCTGCACAACTGCGCGGCGTACGAAGTGGTGCGTCTCATGGAGCAGGGGCGAGGCCCGACGGAGGCGGCACTTGAGACGTTGCGGCGGATGGCGGCCAGGACGCGCGAAGGGCGGCTCCTGGCATCGCCCGGGCGGCCGAACTTCAACGTGACGATCTACGCCTTGCGCAAGGATGGGGAAATTGGGTGTGCTTCGATGCATGAGGGGTACGAGTTCATCATCCAGACAGGGGATCGCTGCCGCGTGGAAAAGGCCGCGAGCGTATTTTCTAAGTGACTGTTTTGCAACAACTTAGATCTTTTCCCTTCGAAACCTCATTCAATTTTCCTTGAACCCGCAGCGTGCTTCTGATAGGCTGGAGTCTCTTCGGTGTCCACGGAGTCATGCCGGTTTGCGGTGTGGCGGCTGTGGGTGAAAAGGGAAGTGCGGTGAAATACCGCCGCGGACGCGCCGCCGTAAGGGGCTGACACCGCGATCGTCAGGATGGAGTTGCCCAAAGCAGCGTTCATCCGGCCACTGAGAAGTTCCACCATACACGCTCTCACGGAGCGTGGGCCCAACAGAAGGCTTGCCGGGTGCGAATGGATCGGGAAGGTGACGAGTCGCGATGCCCCAAGCCGGAAGACCTGCCGAGGAGTTGTCGGATGGCCCTTCGCGGGCCCGTATGCCTTGTGCGGTGGAGGAGACCACGCAACTGGCATTCGGGCAAAGGGAAGAACCGGCGTGGCGCTCGGCTTTTCTGTCTCATGCCATCGGCGCACCGCTTTGTTCAACTCTTGAACCGCAGAAGGGTCACGTAGGTGTTTCCCTGAGACATCGTTCCGCGCGATTCGGGACGGTTTCGCCCTGCTGGGCAGAGAGAGAGAAGAAGTGGCAGTACGTTCATCGGTTCGTGTATTGGTGTTGATGGTGGCGGCGGGCAGTGTGGCTGGAACGGCGCTGGGTGCTGATCCGTATGCCGATTCGGTGGTCGGGTACACAGCGGGTTCGCTGATGAGCGCGGGGTATGACGCGTCGTCGGTGGCGCTTGGTTCACCCGAGCGGTTCACGGGCGAAGGCGTGTTTCCCAGTGCGGTGACGCCGTTCAACCCGGCGTTTCTTGCGACCGAGATCGTCGCCATCGGCGCGGGCGGGAGTCTGACGCTCGGGTTTGACGAGCCCATCGTGAATGATGCGCAGAACCCCTTCGGGCTCGACCTGATTCTGTTTGGCAACTCGTTCTTTGCGGATCGCTCGTATCCCAGTGGCATCGCCACGGGCACCTTCGGGCCCTTCGCCGCGGCAACGCTTTCAGTGTCGGCCAACGGCACTGAGTGGTTCACGCTGCCTGGTTCCATCGGCGGACGGTTCCCGACGCTTGGATACTCGGATCTGACGGATCCGTACGCGATGGCTCCGGGGCTGGTGCCCAGCGACTTCACCAAGCCGGTGAATCCGACGTTCAATCCGATCGGCAAGACGTTCGAGCAGATCAAGGCTGGATATGCGGGTTCGGGCGGCGGCGTGGGGTTTGACATCGCTTCGAGCGGTCTGTCATCCGTGTCGTTCGTGCGCATCAGCGTGAGTTCGGGTGAGTTGCTCGTGGATGGTGTGAGTGATGTGAGTGCGGTGCCGGGTCCTTCCGGTCTTGTGTGTGTTCTTGGTGCTGCCGCGGCGACTCTCCGCCGCCGGCGCCGTTGACGGAAGATAGAGAGAGTGCGTGCGGCGTGTCGAAAGGTGCGCTGCGCGTCTTGCCTTAGTGTTTTTTGCCTTGTGTTCGACACAGGATGCAATGGGCATGAGTCTTCCGCCACGAACGCGGCGTGCACCATTGGGAATCAGGTCTGTTCCCGACGGGATAAGGAGTTTGCTTCACAGGTGCGGCCCACGATCGATCCAGCATGCAACCACGCGCAAGCAGCCCCGAAGGCAGTTGCCATGAAGCTCTGCGCCGCCATGCTCGCGGCGGGATTCTCGCTGGCGGCGCACGCACAGGTCGCTTCTCCCCGCAGCTTTGAAACATCCTGGGCTCAGCTTGGTGGCGGATCGAATCGCTACAGCGCGGTCACGCTGCCGCCACCACCGATCGCGACGCCGCGTTGGGTGAACACCACCGACAAATTCGGCAATCCGGTGTCGTATCTGGGACAGTCGCCGCTGACCGTCTATGCGGGAGAGGGCGCCAATGACGGCTTGGTGATTGCGGTGGGCGTGATCGATGGCACGATTGACCCGCCGTCGCCCGACGCCTACCGGCTCTTTGCGGTTTCTCGGTCGACGGGTGCGACGGTGTGGCAGGCGCCGATTGCGGAACCTCTGCTCGAATCGCAGCCAGGCCCGGCGATTGATGAACGCAATCGGACGGCGATGGTCTGCACGGGTTCGTCGCTTCAGGCATTTCGTCTGACGGACGGACATCCGCTCTGGACCTTCGAAGCCCAGAATCTGATTGTGAATGTGTCGCCGTTGATCACGACTGATCTGGCACCGGCCAATCGGGCCTTCATCACCGATTACAAAGGCGGATTTCCCGACGACCTGTCGCCCGATGCGCAGGTGTACTGCATCAACATCGATCCGTTTGATGCGGAGCTCAATCCGTATCAGCCGGGTCAACTGGTCTGGTCGTCAACGGTGGGAACAAGTTCGGGCAACAGCGTGAGTTATCTCCCGCGTGCGATGGGTGGCGATGGCCTGGTCTATGTGGCTTCGCCGGGCACGTATTTCCAGACGCCGGGCATGATTCACGCCTTCCGGGTCAAGCCTCTGCCGGGAGTGCCGATCGAACCGGTGTGGACGCACATCAACTCGAGGCTCCTGGGCTATTTCGGTGGCGTGTGCGTGGTGCCTGCTCCGACCCTCGGAGCGGCATGCGGAGACAACCAGCCGCCCACCCCGGATCTGAACACCTTCCCGGCGCTGTACGCGGCGTCGTATTCGTTCTTCGGCGGCACCGATTCGGCGAATCTGGTGAAGATCAACGCTCGCACGGGCACCCTGGTCTGGTCGGCTCCAGCGAATCGCACTCGATCGATTCCGGTCCCGGTCCCCGGGGGCTTCGTCGCGCTCTCGGCTGGCATCAATGGACATCTGTCCATTGCGATGGTCGAGCTGTTCCAGGACAATGCCAATACGGGCGTGCTGCTCTGGGACACTTCCGAGCTGGCGGACATGGGCGGCTGGACGAGCCAGCCCGTGCTGACACGGTTCGGCGGCCGCAACCTGCTCGCGGCGGGCTCGCTGCCTGAGCTTCCCATCGGCGTGCCGAATCCGCACATGCTCGCCGATCATCTGTTCCTGATCGATCTGAGTCTCAATCCGGATCAGCCCGGGTTCATCGTCGCCGAGTATGACGGTGTCGGCGGCTGTCCTGCAATCGTCGGCGGATCGCTCTACTGCGTCGGGGCCATCGGACTCGCGGCGTTCGGACCCACTCCGGCGGATCTGGACATCGATCAGTCGTCGCGGATCGACATCAACGATGTGATTGCGTGGGAACGGGGTCAGGGATATCGCGACATCAACGGTGATGGCGTGGTGACGATCGAAGACAAGCAAGTACTCATCACGACTCTGCGTGCCTCCGAGTCGGCTCTGATGCGAGGTGAAGACCGATGAACCCTGCCCGCAGGCACACGCGTGCATTCACGCTGATTGAACTGCTCGTCACCATCAGCGTGATCGCGCTGCTGATTGGCATGCTGCTGCCCGCACTCGGGAGTGCCCGCGAAAGCGGACGCCAGACCGTCTGCCTCTCGAACCTGCGCAGCATGACGCTGGGATGGACGATGTACGCCAACACGTACAAGGACTACGCGATGCCGCTGGCGTACACACGCCCGCAGGACCTGCCCCGCCGCGGCGAGCCCGTGTTCTGGTGGGGCACGCACGGCCTGACCGAGGCCGGCGTCGATCACCAGAAGGGATTTCTGGCTCCCTTCCTTGATGGCACCCTCTCGGCCCGCTCGGTCTTTGAGTGTCCCTGCCAGCCCTGGGGCTCCTACCGCCCGCAAGGCAATCCCGACAATCCGCAGTTCACCAGCACCTACGGCTACAACGGCTATTTCTTCTCGCCGTCGCGCACGCCCGGCTGGGACATGAGCATCGGATTCCGTCCGTGGCGCAAACTCGGTGATGTGACGAGCCCCACCGAGGTCTTCGTCTTCGCCGATTCGCTCCTGGGGGGTGGCACTCCCTCCAACACCGCACTGCTTGATCCGCCGCTGCTTTATTCGCGCCGCTCCTGGTCGATCAATCAGTACCCCACCACCGCGTTCCGTCACTTTGCCTCGAAGCGTTCCGGCACCGGAAGCGCATCGACCGCCCGCGCCGATGGCTCGGTCCGCGCAGTGCAGGCCCAGTCGCAGTGGCTGGTCGATCCCGCACATCGCATCGGCTCAGTCGGAACTGATTGCCAGTACTATGTGCCCGACGCGGCGAACTGGCCGTAAGCACTCAATGCAAGAGCGCACTCGCCCGGAGCCACACCTGCGCGCGGGCCATGCGTGAACCTTTCGATTTGAGCCTGAGCGTTCAGGGAGCGGGGTCAGCCCCGATGCTCTCGATGGTCAGACGTTCAAGGAACGCACTTGCCGCACGTGCGGTGTCATCCCGCAGCGCCGAGGCCTCCCGATACAGCGGCTCATCCAGACGACCACTCACAATCGGCGTCGCCGCCATCGCCAGTCCCGCCATCAGATCCATGCCCTCAGGCAACTCCGGCTCAGCGACCGCCGCTTCTCTGGTCACCAATTCCGAGCCCACCTGCATCAGCGGATACCCGACGACGGCACAGAGGAGCAACGCCACGAATCCCGCAGCGGTGCGTACCTTCCCAACCGCAGGACGCACGCGAGGGACCGAACGACTCGCATGAATCGTCCGCAGCACCTGACCCGCGACACCAGTCCGGGGCCGAGCCCAGGGAACCTGACGCAGATCAGAGAGTTCTGCATCCACGGCTTCCTGCTCCCAGGTGGTCTCATCAAGATCCATGGGAACGCTGCGGGCGCGATCATCGATCCGCCGCGATGTCTTCCAGAAAGCACGAAGGCGTGCGAGCATGCACTTTGGATTCATCATGGGCGAGCCTCCTCGCCGTTGGCAGGGGCCTGTGATTCGAACCCGTGACCGATGCCGCTGGCCCGCGCAGCCTCAGCCAGCGTCTGGCGTGCACGGAAGAGCGCCACACGCACACCCACCTGCGTCTTGCCCATGACCTTGGCGATCTCGCCGATGGTCATGTCTTCCGCATACCGCAGCCACAGCGCGGTATGCTGATCTTCCCGCAGCACCAGCCTCGCCAGCGCCCACAGCTTCGAGCCGCCCTGCTCCGCGTGCTCCGCATCGCCCAGATCCGCATCGCACCGCCCCACCGATTCCGCCGAATCGAGCACCACCGTCGGACGACGCCGACGATGTTCACTCACGGCAAGACGCGATGCAATCGTGAAGAGCCACGTCGAGAACCGCCACGTCGGGTCGTAGCTGGTGATCCGTTCCCACGCACGCACAAAGGCCTCCTGCGTGAGATCCTCCGCTTCCACGCGCGAACTCACACGCCGAAGCAGGAAGTTGAAGAGACGTCCTTCGAAGCGCACCACCAGTTCACCGAACGCTGCGACATTGTCGCGCTGAGCCAGCACCGCCAGCTCCTCGGCAGTCTTCGATGCGAGCATCGCCACGGGCGCAGCGGCGGCGTCCGCAACAGGCTTCACTTCAATGGCACTGGTCGGAATGGTCTTCAAGGCCGACCTCCCTTGCCCGGTCCGCCCGCGGCGTCCCTGGATTCCCCTTCAGGACGTTGCCGACGCGACGGCGGACCACCAGCCGGATCGCCCGGTCCTCGCTCGCGCATCGCCTCATGTCGCGCCTTGGCCGCCGCGGCGTTCTTCTGCATGACCAGATCGATCACCCTCGCAAAGACCTGTGAATCGTGATCGCTGGCAACCAGACAACGGCGGTCATCGGTGATGATGGAGACGTTCTTGATCATCTCCTGCATGAGCGCAGCCTCTTCGGCAGGCGGACTCGCCGCGGCACCTTCGCGAGGTGTGGTGAGCAGCGCGAGAATGCCCTGCGCCATCTGCTGCACCTTCACAGCACTCGCCGCGTCATCGGTGTTCATCACAGCCTGACCGTACATCCGGGCCGGGGTGCTTGCGGGCGTCTGACCGATATCAAGCACCAGCGAGCGGGAGGCCTGCAGAATCGCTGCGGAGGGAGGTTGCTGGCCGGGTTGGCTGTTGAGATCGCCGCAGGTGAAGAAGACGATGGATCCCTCGCGAGGCTCCGCCGCGGGCATGATGCCCGGCGTCGGGCCATTGGAGCGTGAGGTCAGTGCGTTGATGCCGGTTTCCAGTTCATCGGTGGTATCGGCCATCACCAGCAGTCGTTCGCCATCACGACGGCCCGGATACACGGCCGCACGCATCTCGCCGCGGCGGGTGCGCCAGACATGCACGGGCACACCCTGCGGGCTCTTCTCGGCGCGATATGACTTCGGATTGGCCTTGGAGAGATGTTCACCCAGATGATCCGCCGCGTCGGAGGTCGTGAAGATCACGATGCCATCGGACATGGTCGCGGGAACGGCAAAGACGGTGAGAGACTTGATGTCCTTGGCGGGCGAGATGCCAAGCTCACACTCCATGCGAGCCAGAGGACTGTGCCGCTCGGTGGTCATGCGAGCCAGCGTCTGTTCGCCGACGGGGCTGAGTTTCGCGGCATCGACATCGACGTGGACAAGCCAGATGGCACCCGGATCGACGATGGAACGATCAAGAGGGCCAGCCAGAGCGCAGCAACTCGCCGCGGCGGTGCATGCCGCGGCTGCCAGTCTCAAAGTTGCCACCAGACTCTTACCCATGTTCGCTCTTGGCCACCGCCGCCACCCATGCCATAACGCCTGCAACGGATCTACGTTGCACAGCCCCAGATGTTACCAACACCCAGGGCCCGACCCAACCACGAACTCAATCCAGTTGCGTCCTATAACCACTCATCGGGACGATAGCGGACGCAGAGGCCCGATTGTTTGGCGTCTGCTGCAAGATTCAGCTTGCTGGTCTGAAGTCTCTTCCGTCACAATGAGCATGTCGCACCTGGGGGGGCCAGGGGGGCGGCGAGATTGAATAGGAGAGAACCATGTCCATGACTCGAGTTGTTGTCACAGCCGCGGCTCTGTGCGCCGCCGGAACGTCTGCCTTTGCGTCTGATGTCGTGACCGACTGGAACACGCAGCTCCTGAGCAGCGTGCAGGCCACCAGCATGGGGCCGCCGCTGGCGGCACGTGCGATGGCCATGACGCATCTGGCGATGTTCGAGGCCGTGAACTCGATCGATCGCACCTACGCCCCGTACAAGGGGTTCTACGCGACGCCGGCGGGCACGGACAAGGCCGCCGCGGCGGCTCAGGCGGCTCATGACGTTCTGGCGAGCGTCTACCCCTCCCGTGCCAGCATCTTCGCCGCGAAGCTCAGCAGCGATCTGGCGGCCATTCCTGATGGTCCGGGCAAAGCGGCGGGCGTCGCTTTGGGGCGTCTGGCGGCCAGCGGCATGATCCAGTCGCGTGCGGGTGATGGGTCGCAGTTGGTGGTGCCGGCTCCGGTGGGCACGCTTCCTGGCCAGTGGCGGCCGACGCCTCCGGGCAACCTGCCCGGCGCGTTCGCGCAGATGGCCACATGCGTTCCCTTCGGCATGTCGACGCCATCGCAGTTCCGCCCCAGTGCGCCGCCGTCGCTTGACAGTGCTGAATATGCACAGGCGGTCAATGAGGTGAAGCGGCTTGGCTCGGCAACGAGTGTTGATCGCACGAGTGAGCAGACTGACATTGCGCGGGTGTGGGCCTTTGGTGCGGGGTCGATGACACCTCCCGGTGCGTGGAACAGCGTGGCGCAGCAGGTGGCGGCCTCGAACTCGATGGGAATCGATGCCTCGGCACGGATGTTTGCGCTGCTGGGAATGGCAGAGGCTGATGCGGCGATTTCATCGTGGGATTGCAAGAACGCGTACAACTTCTGGCGTCCGGTGACTGCGATTCGTGAAGCGGGCGGTGATGGGAACGATCAGACGGAGGCCGATCCGATGTGGGTGCCGCTGCTGACGACGCCGAACTTCCAGGCGTACACCTCGGGGCACAGCACTTTCAGCAGTGCCGCGGCGGCGATTCTGCGATCGGTGACTGGCTCGGATTCCTCCAGTTTCACAGTGTCGGCTCTGGGCATCACGCGGAACTTCACGAGTTTCCAAGCCGCGGCGGAGGAGGCGGGCATGAGCCGCATCTACGGCGGAATCCACTTCTCGTTCGACAATGAGATGGGGCTTGGGTGCGGGCAGGCGCTGGGTGAGTACACGTTCTCCAACTACCTGCAGGTGCCAGGGCCGGCGGGTGGCGCGGTGCTCATGGTGGCGGGAGTGATGGCGATTCGTCGTCGTCGCTGAGCGCGGAACGAGATCGGTGCGGAGTCATTGGGTCAGCGCGTCCGATGCGGGTGGCCGCCCACTATCATGGGCCCATGGAACTTTCCGTTGCCGCGATGATGCTTGTTGCCTTTCTGTGCGGGTCAATCCCAACGGGGTTGCTGCTGGGCAAGCTCAAGGGAGTGGACATCCGCCAGCATGGTTCGAAGAACATCGGTGCGACCAATGTGGGGCGCGTACTGGGCCAGAAGTGGTTCTTTGCCTGCTTTGCCATCGACTTTCTGAAGGCGTTCGTGCCGGTGGCCTTTGCGGGCAGGATGCTGGGCGCGCTGGGCACGCTTGAGATCCGTGGTCCGGTGGCCTGGATCTGGCTTGCCATCATGGTCTGCGCGGTTCTGGGCAACATCCTCAACCCCTGGCTCAAGTTCAAGGGTGGAAAGGGCGTCGCCACATCCATCGGTGCGCTGATGGGTGTGTTCCCGGCACTGACCATCCCGGGAGTGGGCATCTTTCTGGTCTGGCTGGTGGCACTGGCGCTGTGGCGTTTCATCAGCGTGGCATCGATTGCCGCGTCGGCGATGCTGCCTGTGCTGACGGTGCTGACATTTGTGGTGGCGGCCCGGATGAACAGCATCGCCTCGATGGACCCGCTGTGGCCGTTTCTGATCGTGACGACTGTGCTGGCAGCGCTGGTCATCTTCAAGCACAAGGCCAATATTGGTCGGCTTCGCGCCGGCACCGAACCCAAGGTGGGCCAGCGCGTTGCGGCCTGAAAGAGGCCGACAAGGCTTCTGAGCCTGAGGCCACGTCCGGACCATGCGGATGTTGGCTGAGGATTCTGGGACTGCCCCTTTCGGGGAGACCCAGCGGAGTTGTGCGGTCTGGTCGGGTCGAAGGGGTGTTCTACGCCATCAAAGGTGGCCACAGACCCCGATGCGGGTGGAGCGGCGGGCGTCAAGGGACGATGCTGGACTTGTACGTGCGGCGAAGGACTGCCGCGCGGAACGCCCAGGAGGATCCCGGCCATGAAGGTCAACAACAACGATTCGAAGTCGCCCCCGACACTCCGGTTTCCGCGGCTTTCCAGCACGGCGCGCGTGAAACCCTGGCACCCTTCGCTTGCAGGCGAAGGCGAGTTCCCCAAGGAAGCGTCGATGGATCCCATTCAACTGGCACAGCAGGCGCTCAGCCGCATGGAAGCGGGCATGCTGAAGTTGCACAAGGCGGTCGAGGAAGACGGGGAAGATCCGTCGAACAATCGCCCCAGAGCTGCCTGACACGCTGAGAACTCACCGCGCGATTCCTGACACGCTGGCGATGGAGGCTGAACCGAGCCCAATGTGCTACAGGTCGCCGGTGCGGTGGGTCCGAGCCGACCGACTCGCGTGAGCGATGACTCCGCCGCGGGAAGAATGATCTGCCAGCGAAGAGTGCGTGAGCGCGAAGTCGGAAGCGGAATCCTCCAACCCGGGCTTTGCTTCAATCATCGAGTCGACCCCGGGCTCCGCTGGCGGACGCAGGAGCGTCCAGACGGCGACGGCCACCATCAGGCCGATCACGACGCCAACGATCAATCCGGATTCAGTTCGGACCAACCAACCAAGAACGCCACCGCCAGCCGCGAAGCCGACGAACGCGCAATAACCCAGAATGGTTCGTGTACGAGAATTGGCTGCATGCCCCACTGGATGCGCTGTCATGGCTCGAGCCTCCGATCGCAATCCGTGTCGGTACAAAACCTCACGCCGCGGAACGAATCGCTGCGAACAACACTCTCCAGTCTGCGAGCCCCCACGGCCAGCAGCACTCCTCTTCGAAGCACTCTAACGGTCCGATCAGAAAAACACAAGCACTTTCTTCACTCAGACCCGGATTGCGCTTTTTTACGCCTCAAACCCGTGACAGTTACACGGAGTTGCAGACTCAACTGGGGTTGAGTTCCTCGGCGGGAATGCCATTCTCATAGCGTCCCAGGTAGTATTCACCTTGTTTGAAGAGGCCAGCTGCCAGCCCGCGGGAACGGGCGTAGGTGAGGAACTCGATGACTTCGGGACTCAGCCCGGGAAGCAGTTGGTCTGCGCGACCTGGCTCAAAGTACTTGATGACGCTGACTTCCTGTCCGTTGCGGATGATCGCACACTGGCCGGTGGAGAGCTCGGTCTTGGGGAATGCCTCGCCTGTGTCGGGTCGAGCCACGACCGGATGGCCGCTGCGGCTGTTCTCGCAGAAGACGTAGACATCGTTCCCATTCACCCAGCCGATGTAATAGGTGCCGGATGAATAGGTACGAACGGTCTTGAAGATCGCGTTTGGCTGCTTGCCCAGCATCATGGCGAACCCGGCTTCAATGACCGCCATGACATCCGGGTTGCGGGCTCGCAGGACTGCCGGCCTTCCGAGGCGCGGGAAGGGTCCCAGCAGCAGATTGAAATCGCGGCCGCCGCTGTCGGCCAGCCGCAGGTATTCATTCTGCCGCGTTTCGAAGGGAACACCCGGCACGAGAACAGTCTGGCTGGAGAAGATGGCAGTGTGGCTGCTGTCGTTGCGGATGTCGCGCGGACCAAAGGGCACGTACGGATCGATTCGCGGCGAGCCGCTGCGATGCGTGCAGGTACAGCCGCCGATGAGCACGAGCGTGCCAATGGCTGCTGCGATGCCGACGTTCCAGGATGCATGCCGCGTGAACCGGTGGGACATCAGAAAGACTCCGCGTTGACCCTCGCATCGTGTGCCACAGGGTGCACCGATGCGGAATGTGACATTGACTGACTCATCGAGGGAGCGAGAATTCACACGCCGCGGCGACCATCATGCCGTGGCGACCCGCCGAGCGGCTGGCTGCTGGGCACGAAGCCCGAGCCAGCAGAACGCGGCGGCCAAGAGCATAGCCAGTGCTGGAATCAGCGGATTGAGCATCTCAAGCCTCGTGATGAACAAGACATGGCTGCCGCCGATCATCAGGCAAGTCAGCCCGCCAAGCAGCATCGCCAGCCGGACACCGCGGCGGAAATACCTGATCGCACACCAGGCCCCCACCATCGCGGCGGCGATCGAGATGATCACGACGCCGCTCGCGCCAAGCCGCGTGATGGCTCGCCCGCTCAGCATCGATTCGAGCGTGGCCACGTGCGTCCACACGCCGGGGACGCATCGCCCGTCATCCGGTTCGATGAAGTCAGCGCCCAGAGCGGTCTGGGCGGTCGGAAGCGGTGAATCCACCGCCCGCATGGGCCCCAGATTGGCAACGAAGACATGCTTGCCTTCGACCACCGCACGCAGTGAGGCGTCATCCAGTTCCAGCAGGTCGAGCACGTCGTGGGTTGCGGCGTCGAAGTAGGATCGCCCGGGCAGCTGCACATGCAGCAGCGCCACTTCCTCGCCTTCATCGAGCCCTGCCTGCGGATTGGCCGGAGGTGCCACCGGGCCGCCCCAACGCCCAGTGCGCTCCCGCACCGATTCGATGGCGGCATATTGCAGGCGGAGGGGTCCTTGAGGAAGCACTCGCCCTGGAAAGAAGGCCTCGATCCAGAGATGATCGCCGGGGCCATCCTGCCTCAGGCAGAGCAGTTCCTGCGGCGTTTCGGAATCGTCGCTCTCATCGTGCCCTTGTGCAAAGGGTCGCATGGCGAGCATTGCAAGAGCAAGGGTCGGTCGCGGCATGGCTCCGGCCTCGCGCTGGACGAGGTATTGCGAGGCCATGTTTCCCCACGCGAGACCGCTGACACCCATGCCCGGCGCGCACCAGGGAGCGATCTGCTCGCTGATGGCGGCGGCCTCTCGCAGCTGCGGGTCCTTGATGGGAAGGGGCGTGATGGCGATGGGACGCGCGCCAAAGGTGCGGGTGAACCCCGCGAGGCTTGAAGCGAGCTGGCGTGTGGCTGCGGGTTGTGCGGCGTCGTTGATCGCTTCGAAGGCGATGTCAAATCCAAGGGATTCGATGCGAGCTGACTTGAGTCGATCCACGAGCACCGAGAGTGTGCCGCGTTGAGAGAAGGCCGGCTCCTCCCCGTCAGCCTGAACAATGCCCCGCCCTTGCGTGAGTCGCGCGACGCGTTCGAGATCAGGCTGCGAGAAGATGCCGATGAGGAGGCTGTGCCGCGGAGCATCACCCAGGAGCACATTGGGGGCGAGTCGAGCCTGAAGTCGGCCGGAGAGTTGATCGAGCGGGGTTGCCTCAAAGATGATGAAGAACCCGGCGGTGAGAACGAGGATGACCGCAGCGATCAGCGAGGCCGTGAGGCTGGCCCGCGGATGGAATCCGATCCATGAACGCACGCGTCTGCGGGCCAGATAGGTGAGGCTCTCCCACCTGGCTTCGACGGCTTCGCCTGCAAGATAGCGTTCCAGATCGGCACGCAGGCGGGAGACGCTTGGGTACCGCGCCGCAGGGTCTTTGGAGAGTCCTCGCATCACGACCGCATTGAGATCTCCCGCCAGTGCTCGCGAATGCGAACTCAGCGCACGCGGCGTTGCGTTCTGGATGAGCGAGACGATCTCCTGCGTTGAGCCCGCACCGATCACCGCGTGGGGAAGTGAGCCGCAGAGCAACTGATAGAGCACGACGCAGAGGGAGTAGACATCCGAGCGTTCATCGAGTGGTTCGCCGGCACACTGCTCGGGGCTCATGTATTCGAGCGTGCCTACCAGTTCCGTGGCCGGCTGGCGCATCGCTTCTCGATCGATGTGACGTGCGATGCCAAAGTCGATGACCTTGGGCTGCACGGTTGCCTCGTCGGGCTGCCCCAGGACATCCGCGATGACAATGTTGCTGGGCTTGAGGTCGCGATGAATGATGCGATGGCGATGCGCGTGCTCGATGCTCTCGCAGACGCGGATGAAGAGGCTGACTCGGGCATCGGCATCGAGCGCGTGGATTCTGGCGTAGTCGGTGATCGACCGGGCATTGTGCACGTACTCCATCACGAAGTAGGGCGTGCGTTCGAGCGGTGATGCGGGGTCTTCGTACTGCCCCGCGGCGAAGATCTGCGCAATCCCCGGGTGCGTGAATCGTGCAAGCGTCTGCGATTCGATGACGAACCGCTCCGCCGCGGCGGGCGTGGCCAGACCCGGACGGATGACCTTGATGGCCACCTGTCGCGCAAGTGACAGATCGGTGGCTTCATAGACGCGCCCCATGCCTCCGGCACCGATCTCACGCTCGATCCGGAACTGACCGATCTGGACCGGAGGGTGATGGTGACCGGCGGCGAGGGGACTGCGCCCGGCGGGCCAGGTGGTGGCGAAGGGGCTGGCGGAACCGAGCCGCGTGGAATCCCAGGCAGTCAGATCGCCGCTCCCGCCGATCGTCGGCTTTGGCTCTTGTTCGTGCATCGTTGGAAGACTGACCGTAGGTGGCTGGGCCTTCCGATGAAACAGACACTCGCACGCTGGAGCGGCGCGCAGAAAAAGGGCCCGCACGTGTGTGCGGGCCCCTTCACATTGCTGAATGAAGCGTAAGGAACTCAGTCGCGACGACGACGAGCGGCGGCGAGACCAGCGAGGCCCAGGAAGCCAAGGGTGCCGGGGGCGGGAACGATGCCCTGGCAGGCGTTGAAGAAGTAGAGGCGGTTGTCGAGGTAGTTGACGCCGCCGTTGTTGGGGTCGAAGTTGCTGCCGGCGTTATCGAAGCGGCCGATCTGGTCGAAATCAATGCCGTCGCCACGGTTGATGCCGACGGTGGCGGCCGCGCCACCGAACCCGCCCACGCCGCCCGAGGCGCTGCCGGTGGTCCAGTTCATATCGCCGTAAGAGAAGGCGGCGTTGAGGCCGGTGCCGAAGCCGTTCTCGTCGGCCGAGAGGACGAGCTGGAAGGTGTTGAGCTTGTCAACCTGGCCGTTGAAGTAGCCAACGGTGTCCCAGGTCACGACGAACAGATCGGTCGAGCCGTTGTTGTCGCTGTCAACGGACTTGTGCCACACGAGGTTGGTGCCCGAGCCAGCGTGGCCGCGGTTGCGGGTGTCAACGTCGGCGAAGAAGGGGGCGATCATCGGGCGGGCCGACGAGGGGAAGGCGAAAGGGGTGAAAGTGCTGAACCCGCCATCGAACGTCACGTTGCCGTTGTTGTTGATGAAGAGGGCAGTGTGGTCAGTCTGGTAGAAGCAGAAGGTCATGCCCATATCGATCTGGGCTGAAGAGCCGTCATCGTTGGGGGCCATCGACTGGGTCCAACCCGAACCGACGGGATCCGCCTGGTTGAAGGGGACGTACAGGGCCGCATTGGCCGCGGCGGTGAGCGAAGTGGCGGTGATAGCGGCAGCGAACAGGAAACGCGTTGACATGAATCTCTCCTCATTCTCTCTTGCGATTGTGGGTTCGCGTTCTCTCAACGCGACCCCAGTAAAACCCTGAGCAGCCCCACAACGGAACCGGTCTTGTCTCAGGTCTGCGGCGATGAATATACACACTTTTTTCTAGTGCGTCAAGCACCGTGACGCAGCGACACACTCAGAACGCCCAAGCACAGCCCACGAACGAGCAACTACATCCAAGATTCGTACATCTTGGGTAGAGTTATCTGATCTCCATGGATCGCGATGCGGCTGAATTTGGTGATTCGCGCAGCGCGCCTGCTTTCAACAGACGCATGCGCTGCGGTTCTATCAGATGCCGACCGTAAGGCCGGCGGGCTGAGGACGCACGGAGTGGGTCGGCGGGACGGCCAGCCCCAAGGGTGCGCGCTTGCCGCCGGTGGGCGGCAGCCCTTCGCGTTCGATGTGGCGCTGGATCATCATGACGCCCTCGATCAGCTGCTCCGGACGAGGAGGGCATCCGGGGACATACACATCAACGGGAATGAACTGATCGCAGCCCTGCACGACGGCATAGGTATCGAAGACGCCGCCAGTGCTGGCGCAGGCACCCATCGAAATGACCCACTTGGGCTCTGGCATCTGCTCGTAGGTGCGTTGCAGCACCGGGAGCGTCTTGATGCTCACGCGGCCGGCGACGATCAGCAGGTCGGCCTGACGCGGGCTGAACCGCATGACTTCGGCGCCGAAGCGGGCGAGGTCAAAGCGGCTGCACGCCGTGGCCATGAGTTCGATGCCGCAGCAGGCGGTTGCAAAGGGCATCGGCCACAGGCTGCTCTTGCGTGCCCAGTTCATCACGTGGCGCAGCTGCGTTGTCAGGAATCCATCAACCGGAAGTGCCGCTTCGAGACCCATGAAAAACGAACCTCCACTACACCGAACCTGCTGAACGGACAGAGGGGAGTCACGCTCCCCTTCCATCAGGTACTTTCGCTCACCCTCGGCCACTGGACGCGAAATGTCTGAACCGATGTCCGCAGCCGGGATGCGATTAAGCGTAGCCGTCCGGCGAGGACCCGTCTGGCACTTCAGGCCGTCGCTGCGTTACTTGGAGCCCGGTTCCCGCGATCCCGGATCGACCCAGCGTTGAGCGCGTGCGGCGGGCTTTGGCTTGCTGACCACGCTGTCGAAGGCGCGGTCCGCCGCGGTGTTGCTGCGGTATCCACCCTGAACATCCGCGGATGAGGCCCCAATGCCGTTGGCGCTGACCACGCGCTCGTAACACCCGCCGAGGGTGACCGCAGCAATGACCAAACACAATCCGCACAGCAGCCTGGAGCTTCTCATGTGCAATGGTATGGGATCTGGCCGACGATGGATGGGAGGGGGAGGGGAGGAGTGGGCGGGTGCTTGCAGGGGCATCCAAGCGTGGGCGGCGGTCGAAATGGCTGCAACGATTGGTACCCATGCGATGGCGATTCTGGAGATTCTGGACGACCAGTGACTTCCTGGAAGCGGGCGAAAGGGCCCGTCAGGAGCATGCTGCATGGCTCACGCGAGCCATGGCCAGCGGCAGGGCGTATCCGAAGATCCCTGTCAAACCCGCCGATGCGGGGGGTTTTGATCGGCTGGTGAACAAGCCGGGGGGTGAGGAACTCGCCGCGGCGTGGTGGGAAGCTGCATTCAACAGGGTCGACCGCATCGAAGAGCAAACCAAACGACGGGGCTGAGACGTATGTTGTGCCGATGAAGGTGCATTGGGTGGCGCGACGCCATGGTGACCGTGCAGTGGATGGCGGCGACGCTATCCTCGCGGTTGCCGGCCCTTACCGCTCCCTCAAATGCGGGATCGGGGCGATGCCGTGTGTGTCACGGCCTTTCAAGCCTCTGTCAGGTCAGAACGGATTCAGCCATGAGCCAGGACGAAGCGACCCAACCATCCACGCCCGCTGCGAGTTCACCGGAACCCGACCCGAACGCGGCGGCGCTCGCGAAGACGGCAACCACGATCAACCGCAAGTGGTCGTTCAAGCTCATCATCATCGTCGCCGTGTCGGCCTTCATGGCTGGGTTCTTCCTGGTCGACGGGCTGGTTCGCTATCCGGCGCGCGGCGCCGAGGCTGCCGAGTATCTGGAGTTCCAGTACCTTCAGGCTTACGACAAGGAGCGGGGCGGAATCTCCGGGTTCACGGGCATTGACGACCCGCAGGCCCGGCTCTCCCAGCTTGCCGAGAAGCTCCGGACCACTGGCAAGCTCGATACGGTCGATGACGCGCAGAAGGTCTGGCTTGAGAATCTCAAGCTGATCAATCAGCTCAGCGTCGCCGCGACCGGCATTCCTCGCACCAACTTCAAGGATCAGCAGCAGGTCGAATCGGCCACCAAGCGGCTGGAGACGCTGACCAAGACATGGACCACCGGTGACGGCAACAACCGCAAATCACCCACGCCGCTCTCGGCATTTGACATCCCATCCCAGTGGGTGGGCATGGCGGTTTCCGCGATCGTTGCCCTGTGGGTGCTTGTGGTTTTCCTGAACGGGCGTTCGAAGGTGTATCGCTGGAACCCGTCGACCATGACCTTGACGCTGCCGACTGGCGCGAGCTTCGGGCCCGCGGACATTGCCGAAGTCGACAAGCGCAAGTGGGACAAGCTCTACGTGGCACTCAAGATCGCTCCGACCCACACTTCGCTGGGCGGTCGGACGCTCGAGTTCGATCTGCTCCGATACGAACCGCTTGAGGCCTGGATTCTGGCGATGGAAGCGGTGCAGTTCCCGCCGGCGAAGGAGCCGGAAAGCGCGCCGGTACCGAGCAGTCCTGCCGCGTGAGTTGATTGACCAGCAGCGCCTGCGCCGCCGGTTCCACTCGCTGTGCAGCAGCAAGTGCCAAGCGGTATTCTGAACTACGCCCTCTGGCTTCGCGGCCGACCGGCTTGGGCGTTGATCTACATGGCGCGGAAAAAACAAAGCACCGCGGCGAGAGTGCGTCCGCGGTGCTGTTCGGAGTCTTCAAGCCCGGCCCAAGAGAGAGTGTGTGGGAATGGAACCGGGCCAATAAACGCCGAGAGCTGAATCAGGATTCTTCTGAAAAAGAGCCGCCACCGAGTACGGGTGCCTGTGACCCGGTGACGGCCTGAGGTTGCTGAATCGATTGCTCCGCCAGAAACGCTCGCATCGGACAAGAAACGCCCGGCGATGCCCACCGCCCCTTGAAGTATCCATGTTGCCCCCGGCTCTCGGCATTGCAGGAATGTCGAAAGAATCTTCAAAGTCTTGTCGCAGAGCCACTTAGACCGGCTTTTTCCCGTACAGGTGGATGGCCATGGTGGTGTAGATGTGGGTTTCAGGCCCCAGTGCGTTGGGGAGCTTGAGATCGACGTCGATGCGTTTGCGGACGGGGAGCATGAGTTCCGCTTCCGCCGCGGCGAGCTTCGCGTCGATCTCGTCCAGCGCGTCGGCGTGTGCCGCAAGGCCCTCGGGTGTCTTGGGGTCCGGGGAACGACGGGACTTTTCGCCCGAGAGGTGTTCCTTGGCTCGCTTGGGATCCATGGACTCGGCGTGGCGGCGCCAGCTGCGTTCCTTCTTGACCTGACTGCGTTTGTCCTTGCGTGAGCGTTCGCGTTCGGTGAGCGCAGGCTCGATCATCTCGGTGGCAACGGCGACTTCTTCGTGCTGAAGCGGCCAGGGCGTGCGGAGCACGACGAACCCGTCGGGCGCGAGAATGTTGACCAGCGCGGAGACCTGGGCCATGACGCGCCGGAAGCCGGTGGTTTCGAGGACCATGGGGTAGGGTGGGTCCAGGAAGGCCAGGTTGAGAGGGCGCGGCGCGCTGGCGAGTGCTGCCGCACCGAGCGCATCGCCCTGCAGCACAGTGCACCGGTCGAGGCACCCGAGCGATTCAACATTCTGCTTGAGGATCGGAAAGATCGTGCGATCGCGTTCAACCAGCAGGCAGCGAGCGGCCCCGCGGCTTACCGCTTCGAGACCGATGGCACCGGTACCCGAGAAGCCGTCAAAGACGTTGGCACCTTCACAGTGACCACGGAGCAGGGCAAAGAGTGACTCCTTGACCCGATCGGGAATGGGGCGAGTGACGCTCGCATCTCGGGGCGTGACCAGGACTCGGCGGCGGAACTCTCCGGCAATGATGCGCATGAGGGAACAGGGTACGGTGATTGTGCGATCAAAGCCCACAGAGCCGAAAAATGACCTCTGCTGCCAGGTATCGTCGTGCACCGATGCATGCTCAGCGGACAAACCGACGGTAAAGCCCCTCGAACTGGTCCATCAGCCGCTTCTCGTCGTACTCGGCGAAGACAAACGGCTTTGCCGCGGCTTTCATCTTCTCGAACCGGGCCTTGTCGGTGAGAATCGCCTTGATTTCCGCGGCGAACGCCTCGGGGGTCCGGTCGATGATGCTGCTCGCGCCGCCGCCAAGCAGTTCGCCCCAGATATCAACACCCTTGGTCGTGATGACCGGCGTGCCACTGGCGAGCGCTTCGGGGAAGACGAATCCGAAGTTCTCCTGGCTGGTGGGCAGCGCGAACAGATCGCAGGCTTCGTAGAGACTCACCTTGAGCGGGCCACCGACATGGCCGGTGAAGAAGACGCGGTCTTCGAGATTGAGTTCTCCCACCAGCTCCTGCATCTTGCTGGTGTAGTCAGGATCGCCGGTGCCGGCCAGCAGCACGTTGCAGTCGAACTTCTCATCGCGAAGTCTCGCGGCGGCCTGCACGAGAATCTCGACGCCCTTCTTGTAATGGAGCCGCGAGAGGAAAAGCACGTTGGGGCGGCCATTGCGCAGCGGCTCGAACTTCTCGCGCGCGAGCCCCGGGCCGGGCGGCGTGCGGAAGGGGTTGAGGTCGAGCATGTTGGCGATGACGACGCCGTTGCCTCTGGGGAACCACTTCTTGCTCTGATCGAGTTCGGCCTGAGCCGTGCAATGCACCGCCGCGGCTTTCTCGAGGATCTTCTTGTAGATGAGGAAGTGGAAGACTCGCTTCTTGAGGGCCTTCTGCTCCATCGACCAGTCATCGAGCATGCCTCGAAGGCTCAGGACGTAGGGCTTGCCTGCCTTGGTGGCAAGGCGTGCCATCTGCACGTTGGAGTAGTTCCAGACGCCGTGCACATGCAGGATGTCGCACGCGGCGACCTCCTGCTTCATGAGCGGGAGGTGCTCGCCCTTGATGGGTTCGTTATGGATGTCGGGCTGATTGATGAGCACGACACGCGGGAGCGCGGGGTCGGACCCGTTCCACGAGGCGGGTGCATCGCCCTGTTCGCAGGTGAGCAGCGTGACCTTGTGTCCGCGCTGGACAAAGCCGCTGGCAAGATCCAGGACGGCGCGGACGGGACCGCCGCGGGTGAGGCGGAACGAGGGCAGGTAGTGCAGAATGTTCATGGTTTGCGCCATGCGACGATGATGTTGCGGACCACCAGTTCGTCATCGCTGTAGTTGGCCAGTTCACCCGCCGCGCGGGCCTTGGCGAGTTCCTGTGCCACGTGGACATCGCGCCGGTAGCTGACCTGGGCACCGGGGAGTTCCTTCTCGATGATCGCCTTCCAGTCCTTGAGGGAGATCTTGTTGAGGTAGCCCCCGTAGCGGACGGTGTGGGCCTCCTGTGGGCGCAGGTGAGGCCAGAAGGCGATGCCCTGGCGTTCGCCGGAGACGATTCGCGGATCGTGGCAGCCGGTATCGGAGGTGTAGAGGTGCAGGTCGTGGAAGACGACCCCGCCGGAACGGACGACGCGTGCACACTCGCGGAAGACCGCGCCCGGATCGGGGATGTGCTCGAGCACATTGAATGAGTATGAGAAGTCGAAGCTGCCCGTCGCAAAGGTCATCTTGGTGGCATCCATCGCCTGGACCCGCGGCGAGAACTTCACCGGACCCATGACGCGCTGGTATGCCGCGAGAATCTGACGGTCGAACCCCAGCACCTTGCGGCCCAGCGTCTTGGCGACTCGGCGCCAGCCGTTGGACTTGAGCATGTGCAGGTAGCCGGGCAGATCGAATCCCTGGGGAAGGACATCCAGATCGATGCCGGTCACACGGGCCCAGCGACCGAAGTAGCGAGCCTGGGCGAGCCACTGTCCCGGGCCGATCTCGAGTGCCGTGCACCCGTCAAGGTCGCGACCCAGCAG
>JBILUL010000052.1:0-26619 GCA_044371005.1 Phycisphaerales bacterium
CGCAGTGACGGATGGTGATGAGCTCTTGCTCGCGGACTACCGCGCAGCGACGCAGTGTGTATTGGACATTCGGCCCCGCATCTCGATGCCAATCATCGATGCCCGACTGCTGGATGATGGCTCACTCCTCCTTCTGACCGAAGTGGAGTACGTGCGTTTCTCCAACGCAGGATATGTCGATTACCATCGCGAACTGGACTGCGCTGGCGGATGGGACATCATCGGTCAAGACGTCTTCGTCACACTCTGGGACGCAACCCGCGTGCAGGTCGACACACTCCCGCAGCGATGCACGGCATCCGGCACCCAAGGCCCGCAAGCCAGCTGATTTGTTCGTGAACCGGCCTCGCCGTCACGCCGCGGGCATCACTTCTTCCCCTCAAGTTCTTCCCATCGCGCGTAGAGCTTGGCGACAGCACCTTCCACCTCGGCCAACTGAGCACAGCAAGCCTGGAGTCGCCGCGGGTCGGCAAGCGTCTGCGAGTCTCCCATCTGCGCCTGCAGTTCGGCGATGCGTCCCTCGCCCTCTTCGATGGCCTTCTCCATGCCCGCGAGTTCCCGCTGCTCGTTGTAGGTCAGCTTCTTCTTGGCTGTCGGCGGCGGAGCCTTGGGAGCGGCCGACTCTGCGGAACGCTCTGCCTGCTTGTCCGCGGCTTTCGCGGCCGCCTTCGAACCGCCCTTGGAAGCCCGCAGCTGCGCCGCTTCCCACTGGTCATACTCAGCGAACATGCGAGAACCACCCTTGCCATCAAGCGCAAGAATGTTCGTTGAGAGCCTCGCCAGCATCGCACGATCGTGCGTGACAAGCACCACTGCGCCGGGGAACTCTTCTATGCTCTCTTCGAGCACTTCCAGCGATGGGATATCGAGGTCGTTGGTCGGTTCGTCGAGCACCAGAATGTCCGCAGGCTCAAGCATGAGCCGTGAGATGTGCACGCGGGCAATCTCACCGCCCGACAGGGCACGCAATGGCTGCTTGAGCTGCTCGGTATTGAACAGGAACTTCCTCGCCCACGTGTTGATGTGGATGCTTCGCCCCTGATAAATCACCGAGTCGGTCTGAGGGCTCAGTGCTTCCTTGAGCGTCATCCCCAGATCGATCTGGTCGCGAATCTGCGAGAAGAGCACGGTGCGAAGTCGATCGGCCCGCTTGATCGTGCCCGGCTCGGGCGTTCCCGGCGGCAGATCCACCGCGTGCGCTGCCGCGTCGAGTGCTTCGGGCGTCGGCGCATCAGGCGGCATCTCACCCAGCAGCACCTTGATCAGAGTCGACTTGCCGCTGCCGTTGGGACCCAGAAGCCCCAGCACACTCTGCGGCGAGAGAATGAGATCCACATCGGTGAAAAGCCGCCGCTCTCCGAGCGTCTTGGTGATGGCCCGCGCCACCAGCAGCTTGTGCGTCATGCGTCCGCTGGCATTCCAGTCAAACTCCGCCGGGCGTTCCACCGTGTTGCGAGAACGAAGCTCAGCCAGTTCATCCATGCGCTCATAGGAGGCACCGATGCGGCTCTTGCTCTTGGTGCGGCGTGCCTGCGCCCCGCGCCCCAGCCACCGCAGGTCTTCTCGCACCTGATTGGCCAGGCTCTGTTCCTGCTTGGCCTGCCCATCGAGAAACTCCTGCTTGCGCCGCAGGAACTCGCTGTAGTTGCCTTCAACGCTGAACGTGCCCTTGGGGTACGAGCGGCTCAGTTCCAGAATGCGCGTCGCCGCGGACTCAAGGAACGCGCGATCGTGCGTCACGATCACGCTTGCAAACGAAGCCTGCCGCAGTGTCTCTTCCAGCCAGCGAATGCCCTCGACGTCCAAGTGGTTGGTCGGCTCGTCGAGCAGCAGCAGATCCGGCTGCTTGATCACCTGCTCGGCGATTGCCAGCCGCTTCTTCTGTCCGCCCGAGAGTGAACCGGCTTTCTGGTCAGCCGCGTCGAACTCCATGCGATCCAGCAGGAGCTGCGCCTCGATCTCGGCCTCATGCTGATCGTGGATCGTGGGAACGTGTGCCGCGAGCGCCGAGGCGATGATGATCTGCATCGCCGTCTGGTCGGGCGGGAAGTTGTCCTGCTGGGCCACGTACCCCACCCGCATGCCCTTGCGGGTCTCCACCTCGCCAGAGTCGGCATGCTCGATGTCGGCCAGCAGCTTGAGGAGGGTGGATTTGCCCGACCCGTTGGGCCCGATGAGGGCGAGCCGCTCGCGATCCTCGATGCTCAGCGAAACGCCGGTAAAAAGCGTTCGGGTTCCAAAGGTCTTCGAAAGATTGCGTGCGGACAATGCGACTGCCATGGGGAGCAAGTATTGCACCCTGCCCCCACTCTTTCACCTACTCTGTGTCCTGATGCCAAAGGTATATCCATTTCACGCAATTCAGTACCAGTCCGGCCGGGGCGACGTCACCACGCGGATTGCCCCCCCATACGACGTTCTGGACGCCTCCTCCAAGGCCGCCCTGCTGGCCAAGGACGCCTCCAACATCGTCGCCGTCGACCTTCCGCACACACCCGCCAAAGCCCTGGGCCCGGCCCAGGCCTACGAAAATGCCGCGGCACAGCTCAATAGCTGGCTTTCGAACGGAACCCTCACGAAGCGGACCACCCCCGCCATCTTCGCCTACCGGCAAACCACCCGCACCCCTTCGGGCACCGCCACCTCGCAGCGCTGCGGCATGGCCGTCTGCGTCGACGCCGTCCCGTTCGGGCCCCGTCAAGGCGGCGGCGTCCTCCCGCACGAAGAGACCTTCAGCGGCCCCAAGGAAGACCGCATGGCCCTCATGAAGGCCACCGGCACCCAGCTCTCCCCCGTCTTCGGCCTCCACGCCGATGAAGCCGGCAAGGCCACCGCCATCGTCCGAGGCATCATGAAGATGCGCGCCCCCGACATGACGGCACAATCCGGCGATGGCGTTCTTCACGAACTCTGGACCATCGACGACGCCCCAACAATCGCATCCTACCAGGAAGCACTCGGAGGCGAAGACATCTTCATCGCCGATGGACACCACCGCTACACCACAGGGCTCAACTACCTCGCACAGCTCGAAGCACAGGGACCGGTCGCCAAGGACCACCCAGCTCGCCGCAGCATGATGGTCCTGGTGGGCATGTCCGACCCTGGGCTCATCATCTGGCCAACCCATCGCGTCCTGGGCGGCATGGCGAACTATTCACTCGAAGCCTTCACCAAAGCCGCGGCTGAGTTCATCCGCACCGAGCCCTTCTCCGGCAGCCTCACCGCACTCGAACAGGCCCTCGAAGCCCGCGCGGATCTGGGCGAGATGCGCTTTGCCCTCTACGACTTTTCCTCCAAGACGGGCCTGCTGGCCCGGCCGATCACCGATGACCCGCTCGCGGCGAGGTTCCCGGAAAAGCCCCTCGCCTGGCGCCAACTGGTCGTCGCCTACATCCAGTACGTCCTGGTCGAGCGCATCGCACAGCCCGCACTCAACTCGGGCAACGCCATCTCCTGGGCCTTCCCACACACCATCGCCGAAGTCGAACAGATCGGCTCGGGTACCGAAACCGGCGCGGGCGGCGGCAAGGGATTCGCGCAGCTCGCGGTCATCGTGCGTTCCACGCCCTTGACGGCCGTGCGAGATGTCAGCCGCGCCAACCAGCTCATGCCCCAGAAGAGCACCTTCTTCTACCCCAAGCTCGCAACGGGCCTCTTCCTGCACGCGCTGCACCCTTGATCGTTGTCGGTGAATCACCGTGGCACTCCTCCTTGCTGGCATCGATGAAGCCGGATACGGACCAACACTTGGCCCGTTGTGCGTGGCCACATCGGTCTTTCGCATTGAAGAGCACGAGGCCTCGAAGGTGCCCGATTTGTGGAAGGTGCTGGAGCGTGGAATCTGCCGCGAGCCGGGCAGAGGCGGCAAGACCGATGCCAAGGGGCGAGTAGCCATCGGCGACAGCAAAGCCCTCAAGCTCTCCAACAGCGTCAAGTCCACCCACCCACTCATCCACCTGGAGCGTGCGGTGCTTTCAATGGTGCGTCTGCTCAAGGATCCGGATCGACCCGACACGAGCGTCGGTGACTCGGTCGCTACTGACTCTGATCTCTTCCGAGTGCTTGGGTGCACGCTCGACAGCAGACGCATGCATCACGCCTGCTACTCAAGCACGAAGAACACACTGCCCCTGGGCCAGACCGCTGGCGAACTGGCCATCACCGCAGGTCTGGTTCGCACCACGATGGAGCGTGCCAAGGTTTCACTCGAAGCCCTGCGCGTGAAGACCATCGGCGAACGGGATTTCAACAGCATTGTCATCGAGACCCACAACAAGGGCGAGACGGCGATCTTCGGTGTGGGCACGCACCTCAAGTTCCTGTGGGAGCACTACGCCGCGGGCGGCGACGCGGCCAAACTCGGTGTCGTCTGCGATCGACTGGGCGGCAGAGCCAGCTATGGCCCGATGCTCGAACGTGAAGTCCCCGGATGCAAGGTCGAAACCATCGAGGAGACCGACACTCGCAGTCGGTATGTGCTGACAGGCAACGGCCCCGATGGTTCGCCCAGGCGGATGGGCATCGCCTTCCTCACCGAAAGCGAATCAGTCCACATGCCCGTTGCACTGGCGAGCATGGCCGCCAAGTATGTCCGTGAACTCTCCATGATTCGATTCAACTCGCACTGGAACGCGATGTTCCATGAACTCAATGGCCGCGACATCGCCCCCACCGCCGGATACGCGACCGATGCACGCCGCTGGCTGGATGAAGTTGGCAACGATGTGCTGGGGATCAAAGACCGGTCAGATCTGGTACGAATCGCCTGAATGGTCCACGCAATCGCCTTGATGCCAATGACACAGACCCACGCATGAACCAGGACCAACGCTATCTCGATCTTGCGGCCAGACTCGCGATGCGTGGCGCAGGTCGCGTCGAGCCCAATCCACTCGTCGGCTGCGTGCTGGTGCGGAACAAGGAAGTGATCGGCATGGGCCATCACCGCCGATACGGACAGGTGCATGCCGAGCGAGATGCCCTTTTGGACTGCACCCGCCGCGGCAATGACCCCCGTGGCTGCACCGCCTACGTCACCCTCGAGCCATGCAACGCTCAGGGACGCAATCCCCCCTGCTCCATGGCCCTCATCGAAGCAGGCGTGAAAGAAGTCGTCTACGCGTGCGCGGATCCCAACCCTGCGAAGTCCGGCGGTGCCTCGCGCCTGCTCGCGGCTGGCATTCTTGCGAGAGAAAGCCACGCCAGCCCCGCCGCGTCATCACTGGCGGTGCCCTTCATTCATCGACTGACAACGGGACGGCCCTGGGTGATCGCCAAGTGGGCCCAGACCATCGATGGCCGCATCGCCACCAGAACCGGCGAGAGCAAGTGGATCAGCAACGAGGCCTCCAGACGACGCGTCCATCTACTGCGAGCCCGCGTGGATGCGATGCTTACGGGAATCGGCACAGTGATCGCGGATGACCCGATGCTCACCGCACGAGGCGTCCAGGTTCGCCGCGTGGCCAAACGGGTGGTGGTCGATACCGATCTTGACATCGCGCCCGAAACACTGCTGGTCCGCACTGCGCGCCAGGTGCCCACCATTGTGGCGTGCGATGCGCAGCTCGCGGCCTCCGGATTCACCGGCGGAGCTCGCACGAGGCTCGAAGAAGCCGGAGTTTGCGTCATCGGCGTCGCGCCACGTCAGAATCTCAGGGGCATCGATCTGCACGCATTGCTCACCACGCTGCACCGCGATCACAGCGTTCACACAGTGATGGTCGAAGCGGGTCCCGGGCTTCTGGGTTCACTCTGCGAAGAAGACCTGATCGACGAAGCCGTGGTCTACATCGCGCCGATGTTGCTGGGGGATGAACACGCCCGAGCCGCGGCGGCCGGCCGGCTCGCCGAATCCCTTTCGCAGGCCCGCCGTTTCACCCTGCTTCGCACCAAGCGACTGGGGAATGACATGGAGCTGACCTATCGCCGGGCCACTCCGGCGTCGCCGCGTCCGTGATGGGTGGCTCCCACAGGCAAGGCTCGTCGCACCTACCCTCTTCCCGACATGGCACGACAAAGTCCGATGCGCCGATTGCACCAGGAAGCGGAAGCTTCCCTGCTCACCTATGGCCCCGATGACCACCCCGATGGTGCGGTGGAAGTCGTCGAGACCTTCGGGAATCTCGAACTTGAGTACGCGGCGATCCGCAAGCACTGCGCCCTGTTCGATGAGCCGTACCGCGCCGTGCTCGCCCTCACCGGCCCGGATCGCATCGACTTCCTCAACCGGATGATCACGCAGGAACTCAAGGGCATGGCGCCCTTTCATATGCGTCGTTCGTTCTGGCTCAACACCAAAGGCCGCATTGATGCCGATCTGCGCGTCATCGACCTCCCGACGCTGACGTTGCTCGAACTCGATGTCCACGCTGCGGAACGGACCCTGTCCGCACTGGCCAAGTACATCATCACCGAAGATGTCCAGATCGAAGACTGGACGCAGCGGAGCCACCGCCTGGGACTTCATGGCCCCTCCGCTCCGCAACTGCTCGCCTCGCTGGCGCAGACCACATCGGGCGCGGAAGCCTCTGGCCCCTCGTTCGAGGATCTTCAGCCTGACCGCGTCTGCGTCGTCACGCTCTTTGGCGTTGAGGTGATGGTGTATCGCGAGGATCAGTGCGGCGAAGTGGGCCTTGAACTCATCGTTCCGGCCAAGCACGCGCTGCCCATCTTCCAGCAGCTCATTGAATCGGCATCCACGCAAGGGGCGATGTCCATCACCGGAAGTTCCATCCCGCCAACGCCGCGGACGGAACTGGCCCGCAAGATCGGCCTGCGTCCTGCCGGATGGCACGCCTTCAACATCGCTCGCATCGAATCAGGCACACCGATTTACAACCTGGACTTTGGCTCCAACTCACTGCCTGCGGAAACCGGTGTCATCAAGGACCGCGTCTCCTTCACCAAGGGGTGCTATCTCGGTCAGGAGATCGTCGCCAGAATGCATGCCCGGGGCCATCCCAAGCAGTGCCTGGTAGCGCTCAAGTTCGAGAGTTCGCTTGATCCGGCCATAGGTCTGCCGCGGATGCCGATGACCGGCGCGTCCCTCTGCCTCACCGGAGCCACCGACACCATCGGGCAGGTCACCAGTTCTGCGCTCTCTCCGATGCTCTCCTCGGCGCCCATCGCGCTGGCTCAGGTGCGTTTTGCGCACTGTTCGCCCGGCACGGTGCTCACCACCGTGGTTGATGGCGTGGAAATCAAAGGCGTCATTCAGCCGACCCTCGCCAGCTTTTCGAGGAAAGACCCCGCAGCTCACTGACCACCGCCTCAAGCGACGCGGCGCGAAGACCCTGGACATACTGCAGCACCGGCTGCCGATGCGACAACGCGTGGCGATCCTGCTGAACCGCAGCAGTCGCACCACGCTTGGTCAGAACGAGTGGCGGAGACCACGCCGAGCGTGGCGATTGCCAAAATCAGTGCGGCATCGGGAACTTCTCGCACACCGCGGCAACTTCGGCACGCACCAGCGCGGTGACACGCAGACGCTCAGCTTCACCGGCAAGGCCCGCGGCGAGCACACGGTCGATCCACGCCGCGATCTGTTCCATCTGCGGCTCGCGGAAGCCGCGGGTCGTCGTGGCGGGCGTGCCGAGACGAATGCCGCTGGTGACCTTCGGCGGACGCGGATCATCGGGAATGCCGTTCTTGTTGCAGACCAGACCGGCCTGCTCAAGCCACAGTTCAGCATCGGCGCCCGTGAGATTCTCGTTGCGGGCGCGAAGGTCGACGAGCATGAGGTGGTTGTCGGTGCCGCCGGTCGTGCAGCGATAGCCAAGCTTGATCAACGCCGCGGCGAGCGTCTGGGCATTGCGGACGACCTGCTGCGAGTATGCTCTGAACTCGGGCTTGAGTGCTTCGCCGAATGCCACTGCCTTGGCGGCAATGACGTGCATGAGCGGTCCGCCCTGAGCACCGGGGAACACGGAGCGATCGATCTTCTTGGAGAGTTCCTCATCGTTGGTGAGGATGAGTCCGCCGCGGGGGCCGCGGAGGGTCTTGTGGGTTGTCGTGGTGACGATGTGGGCGTGCGGGAAAGGCGAGGGGTGTACGCCGGTGGCGACCAGGCCCGCGATGTGCGCGATGTCGGCCATGAGCAGTGCGCCGCACTCGTCGGCGATCTCACGGAACTTCTTGAAGTCGATGGTGCGGGGGTAGGCTGAGTAGCCGCACATGATGAGCTTGGGCTTGGAGTCGATGCAGATCTTGCGTGCCGCGTCGTAGTCGATGTGCTCGTACTCGGGATGGTCCTTGGCGTAGTGGAGCGGATAATGCACGACCTTGTAGAAGCGGCCTGAGAGGTTGAGCTTCATGCCGTGCGAAAGGTGGCCGCCGTCCTTGAGCACGAGGCTGGCGAAGAGATCGCCGGGCTCGAGCACGGCCTGCATGACGGCCTGATTGGCCTGAGCTCCGCTGTGGGGCTGCACGTTGGCGAAGCTGGCGCCAAAGAGTCGCTTGGCCCGATCGCGTGCAATGTTCTCGATGGCGTCGTGGTGCACGCAGCCGCCGTAGTAGCGGGCGCCCGGATAGCCCTCGGCGTACTTGTTGGTGAGGCAGGTCCCCATCGTGTGCATGACGGCGGTGGAGACGTGGTTCTCGCTGGCGATGAGTTCAATGGTCGTCGACTGACGCTCGGCTTCCTTGCCGATGAGGTCGGCGATCGCCGGGTCGCGCTCCTTGAGGAGACCGAGAACATTCTGCGAGATGGGGTCGAGGTGAGCCGAGTGTGCCATGGGTCGGCATGGTAGTGGCGCGAGAACGAGCGGTGGTGCCGTTCGGAGGTCGTTGAGGGAGATTTGAAACTCGATCGTGACTTCCTCAAGGGGTCAAGCAACGCCGAGTGCTGGCCACGTCATTGGGGGATGTGAAGACGTCCCTATCACAACCTGAACATGGGGTCGGCAACGAGGGGTTTCCCGACAGGTTCAGGCCTATCATTGGGGTGCCAGATTAGGTGGTGGGCCCGCTAGATCAGTCGCTGTCGCGACTGGGCGGATCTTGTACCTCCATTCAACGGCCCGATGAGGGCAGGGCTTGTGTATCTGCGTACTGCGCAGAGATGCGAGGCCCGGTGATGTCGCCGCCGCGTGTACCACCTGCGCGAGAGGCCGACAACACCTAGATCCGGATGGGTTGTGTGTGCACCCTACGGGTTTGACAAGGACATTGTTCGATGATCAATGAAACGCTGATTGCTTCCCTTGGCTTTGATGACTCTGAGATTGACGCGCAGCTGAGCTCGTCGTACGGCAAGGCACTGGCTTCGGCCAAGGCCGGCGAGTACATGGAGTCGTTCCTGAAGGAGCAGGTTGCAGACCTGGTCCCCGGGAAGCTGATCAAGGGCAAGGTCATCGGGTTCGCCGGTGACGATGTGGTGATTGAAGTGGGCCTCAAGTCTGAAGGCCTGATCCCCAAGGAAGAGTTCGAGGGGATGGATATCAAGGCCGGCGACGAGGTGGAAGTCCTCCTCGAGGATCTGCAGGGCGAAGAGGGCATCATTCAGCTCTCCAAGCGTCGTGCGGACCGCATGCTCGCCTGGCAGCGCATCGTCGATACGCAGAAGGAAGGCGATGTCGTTGAAGGCACCGTCACCAAGAAGATCAAGGGTGGCCTGCTCGTCGACATCGGCGTGGCGGTCTTCCTCCCCGCCTCGCAGGTTGACGTTCGTCGTCCCGGCGAAGTGGGCGATTTCATCGGCCGCAAGGTTCGCGCCGAGATCCTCAAGATCGATCTTGAGCGCAAGAACATCGTCATCAGCCGCCGCAAGCTGATCGAGACCGAGCGCGAGCAGGCCAAGAAGCGTCTGCTCGAGACGCTCAAGGAAGGCGAGATCGTCTCCGGTACCGTCAAGAACATCGCCGACTTCGGCGCGTTCGTCGATCTGGGCGGCATCGATGGCCTGCTCCACATCACGGACATGTCCTGGAGCCGCATCAACCACCCCAGCGAACTGCTCAAGATCGATCAGAAGATCGAGGTTCGCGTCCTCAACATCGACCGGGAAAAAGAGAAGATCGCGCTGGGCCTCAAGCAGCGCGAAGTCAGCCCGTGGGAAGAGATCGAGAAGAAGTACCCCGTCGGCTCGCGCATCCGCGGCGCAGTGGTCAACATCATGACCTACGGCGCGTTCGTGCGTCTGGAAGACGGCATCGAAGGTCTGGTGCACATCTCCGAGATGTCCTGGACTCGCCGCGTGAATCACCCGTCGGAAATGGTGCAGCCTGGTCAGGAAGTCGATGTGGTTGTCCTTGAGATCAACAAGGACAAGCAGGAAATCAGCCTGGGCATGAAGCAGACCGAGGTCAACCCCTGGGAGCTCGTGGGCGACAAGTACCCCCCGGGCACCATGATCGAGGGCAAGGTCCGCAACCTGGCCAACTACGGCGCATTCGTCGAGATCGAGCCGGGCATCGATGGCCTGCTCCACATCAGCGACATGTCCTGGACCAAGAAGGTCACGCACCCCAACGAAGTCGTCAAGAAGGGCGACAGCGTCAAGTGCGTGGTCCTCGAAGTCGACCGCGACAAGCAGCGCATCAGCCTGGGCATGAAGCAGCTCCACGAGGATCCGTGGCTCAACGCAATCCCCGAGCACTACAAGCCCGGCATGGTCGTCCGCGGCCAGGTCACCAAGATCACCAACTTCGGTGTCTTCGTTGAACTCGAAGCCGAACTCGAAGGCCTCCTGCACATCTCGGAACTCGCCGATCACAAGGTCGAGAACCCCCAGGATGTCGTCAAGCCGGGCGACGAGATCGACGTCAAGATCCTCCGCGTCGACAAGGCCGACCGCAAGATCGGTCTCTCGCTCAAGCGCGCTCAGTGGGGCGACAGCACCGGTGGCAACACCGGCAGCGGCACCGGTGGCGGCACCGACGAGAACGGCGCTCCCCGCGAGAAGCGTCGCGGACCCGATGCACCCACCCGCGGCGGCATGGATGCACACGACGCCATGGGCACCGACAAGATCCGTTTCAACTGATCCTGTCCGACCCCTGAAGTGAACTGATCCAAGGCCCGGAGCGCTGCTCCGGGCCTTTTCTTTTTTGGCAAGACAGATGAAGCTTGAAGCCCGCCGCGGCGCACGGCTGCTGACCCAGGTTGCCCACCTTCTCAACCACGCCACGCAGACGCTTCAGGTGGTGCAGGGCAGAAGGTGTCGCTACGATTCGGAGGGTGTGATGACCCCGCCGCGACGAACGGCTTCCGGCAACCCTGACGTTGACCCCGAACTCGTCGCCAGTCCGGTCAGAACCCCACTGGGAGTGACCCATGATTCGTTCTTTCCGTACGTGCCCCCCCACGCTCGCGGCGGCATCGTCATCGCTGTGCCTTGCCGCGTTCGGCGCCATGCTGATTGCGAGCTCCACGGCCAACGCCCAGTGGACGCTCACGCGGCTGCCGCCAGCCAACGCTGAGTCTTCCAATGCCTACGGTATCGCCAACGGTCAGATTGCGGGCGCCTATCGCAAGAATGCGCCCGAGCGAGCCTGCATCTGGGTCGAAGGCACCGCCGAACCTATCTGGCTCAGCCCATTTTCCACAGCAAACTCGGAGGCTACCGCTACCTCGGGGACTCGCCAGGTGGGATGGACCGTGCTTCCCGGCGTGCTGTCGTCGTTCAGAGCTTCGCTCTGGAGCGGCACTCGCGAGTCGTGGGTGAACCTGCACCCCGAATCGGCGACTTACTCATTCGCCTATGGCATTGATGGCGAGCAGCAGGTCGGCTACGCAAACTTCGCCGGCACCAACCGCGCCGCACTCTGGTACGGCACGGCGGCATCATGGATCGATCTCAATCCAGTCGGCTCCACCAACTCCATCGCACGTGCAGCCCACAGCGGATATCAAGGCGGCTATGCGCGGATCGGAGATACAACGCACGCCAGTCTCTGGCACGGTTCCGCGGCATCATGGCAAAGCCTGAATCCTTCGAACGCCACCAGTGGAAGCGTCTATGCCATGTCCGAGACCCACCAAGCGGGGTCCGTCATCGTGGGCTTCCAATCGGTCCTTCGCGCTAGCCTCTGGAGCGGCACCCCCGAATCTCGCATCGAGCTCCATCCTCCCAGCTCCACCCGCTCCATCGCCACCGCCATCTGGCGCGACATGCAGGCAGGTGTCGTCAGGGTTGGCACTTCCGACCATGCCGCGTTCTGGCAGAGTACTGCCGAGTCATGGGTCGATCTTCACCAGTTCCTCCCTCCCTCGTTCACCACGTCTGAAGCCTCCGGAATCTGGGGCGATCAGTCGTTCATTCACGTCGTAGGGTTCGGACGCAATGGCGACACGGGCCGCGTCGAAGCCCTCAAGTGGAGCCTGCAGACCGGGCCGGTAGTCACCTTCGTCAAGGCCGACGCTTCCGCCGGCGGCAATGGCCGCACCTGGGCCAGCGCGTACCGCGACCTTCAGGATGCACTCGCCGATGCACGCGTGCGGAGTGGCCCCACGCAGATCTGGCTGGCACGCGGCACTTACCGCCCCGACCGAGGCACACAGAATCGCGGAGCCTCCTTCGAACTCGTCAGCAATGTCTCGATCATCGGGGGATTTGATGGGACCGAAGTCGCGGCGTCTCAGGCCGATCCGGAAGCAAATCCAACGGTCCTCAGCGGCGAGCTTGGAGTTTCGCCGCTGAACAGCTTCCGCATCGTCACCGCGCTGGATCTGGGTGCCAATGAAGCTTTGTTGTCAGGTCTTGTCATTCGTGGCGCGGTCGCTGATTCGGAAGGGCAGTTCGGAGGCGGCGTCGTCTCCGATGGTTCCTCGCTGCGGCTCGACCGCTGCGTGATCGAGGATCACCTTGGCCGCCTCCCCCTCGCCTACGCCGGAAGTCCGGTGGCAGGAGTGCTCGCCCGACGCAGTTCACACATCTCCATGGTGGACTGCCGCATCAGTGGAGTACGAGGCGAACCTTCCATTTACTCTCCGGATCCATTCGGCCACCCGGGTGGCTACGGCTGGGGCATCCTGGTCGATCAGTCAAGCCTCGAACTCTCCCGCTGCGTGATCTCGCAGAACTCCGGCGGCGACGGTGAACCAGGGAGCTGCACGGCGGGCATCGGCTGGGATGGCGGCGACGGCGGCGATGGCGGCGGCCTGCTTGCCACCGGCGACTCAACAGTCGTCGCAGACAACTGCGCGTTTGTCGGCAACTCCGCCGGAGTCGGCGGAAATGGCTCGTACTGCAACGTCCAATCCGGCGCCCCCGGTCGCACAGGCTTCGGCGGCGGCATCGCCATCTCAGATTCCAGTGTTTCGCTCACGAACTGCACGCTGACCGCCAACTCAAGGGCACTTGCAGGGACACTCTCCCGATGCGTGATCCGCAACTCGATCCTCTGGGATGATCGCTGGGGCACTCAGCCGCTCGATCCCGCGGCCTCGATCGCGTACTCGTCGCTGATGACGCCGTTTCCGGGCATGGGCAACCTGGTCGGCGATCCTCGCTTTGTCGATCCCGTCGGCGCGGATGGCATTGCAGGCACCCTGGATGACGATCTGCGACTTCTGCGTCATTCGTCGTGCGTCGATGCGGGCAACAATCTGTCACTGGCCCCAGACGCAGCCTTTGACCTTGATGGGCTCGCACGATTCATCGATGACCCCGCGTCGCCCGACCTGGGTGTTCCCGGCGGCGCGGGCGATGCCGCGGTCGTCGACATGGGTGCCTATGAGCGTCAGTTGAATGCGTGCCCAGCTGACTTCAACCTCGACGGCGGAGTTGATGGAAGCGATGTCGGGGACTTCTACCTCGGCTGGGAAGCAGGCCAGATCGCTGCTGACCTCAACGATGATGGCGGCATCGATCAGGAAGACGTGGCCTATTTCTTCCACCACTGGGAAAATGGCTGCTGAAGCACGCCCGATGCGCAACAACGTCAAGAGGCCCTCAGAGGGCACGTTCTCCAGGGTGCTGGCCTCCGCTCTGCCCGGTGAGTCTGAGCTGACTGTGTCCCTTGGGCGCAGACTCGACCTCGCGCCAGACGCATGAATGAACAAGCGGGGCCACATGTGCGGCCCCGCTTGCTCCTGATGATCACTGCGGTGTGGTCCTTGCCGGGCTCACCTCTTAGCAGCCGCCGTTTTCCCACTGGACGAAGAAGAGTTCAACGTCAGCTCCGTCCACTCCGCCATCCTGGTTGGTGTCGGCACCATTGTCGCCCTGCTCCCAGTCCTCGAAGAACTTCTGGATGTCAGAGCCATCCACGCCTCCGTCCTGGTTGTAGTCGGCAAAGCAATCGCCACCGCCTCCCCCACCACCGGGCCCGCCTGTAACGGTCAGATACGCTGCGAGCGAATCGGTACGCGAGCAGTCGTTGCGGATCACGCACGTGTACGCGCCCGCCGACTCGACCGTCACCGGATCCACATTGAGCACCGGCTGGTCTTCCCCTTCGATGTCAACGCCCTCGTGACGCCACTGGTACACCGTGTCGCCGAAGTTGGGGTTGCTTTCCGCAGCGACGGTGAACGTCGCACGGCCATCCCATTCAGCTGAGACATTCTCCGGTTCCTGCGTGATGACCGGAGCGGCATTCGAACACCAGGTCTGCTCGATCACCGACGCATTCATCACCGTGCCGAGCATGTTGCCGATGCTGTCGCGCCAGCCCCAGCCCGTCCATGTCCGGTTGTTGATGTAGACTTCATACGACATGACCTTGCTGCCCTCGAGAATGTCTGCAATCGACTCCGAAGAAGTCAGCATCTGACCGGGTGCCAGCAGCACCGGCACCAGATCCATGTCCTGTGACCCTTCAACAAGCGGGTCATTGGGCATGAGTTCCTCAAGTGCCACTTCGCGCTGCGCGACCGTGACCTTGCGCTGGACCCAGATCTTCTGACCATGGGGATCGACGTTCGTCACCGTCTGCACCAGCACGGGCTCGCCTTCATCCATTGCGGTGTACCCGTCGAGCAACGGCAACTGCGGCAGCGGAGGTGGTGTCACAGGGCCGCTCCTCCACTGAAAGTGCTGCCCGGTGATCTGAGAGAGCGACCGAAGGCTGACGCCGAAATGCTCCACGGAGTGACGGGCCGTGGGATGCTGCGGATTCGAGTAGGTCACGATGATGCCCGTACCCGAAGCGTTGCTCCGAATCGTCGGCGATCCGTAGTTCCAGTTCCGATAGGTGTGACAGACATCCTCAGGGTGCGGCCCCTCAAGTTCGATCTCAAACTCATCGCACTCGGTCTCCGTCTCGTTGTACACATCCATGTTCGACAGCCCGCCGATGATCCGCAGCTGGCCTGAAGCAGCCGAGACGAGTGCCGCGGCTGAAACTGCGGCCACAAAGAGGTTCCTGTACATTCCATTCTCCCAGTTCATTTTCATCATCCAGCGTCGGCGATCACGCGATGCCGACGCAGCCAAAGGTGCCGGCCGATCGCACCCAGATACACGATGGATGGAAAACAAAAACTGACTCGGCGCTCGCTGACGGGGTTTCCCTGACTCGCGTGTCAGGGTCAAATCCTCTGACGAGCCCGCTTGATCTCGATACGATCCTCGCCCGAGGCGGACGCCGTGCCCGCCCCACTTTCCATGTTGCACCTGCTCGTGAGCGCCACGCTGCTGCCGACCGATCACAACCCCATGCACACTCCCACGCCAGCGACCGATCGCGAGCTGGTGGCCCGATGCGTCCGGGGCGATTCGGACGCGTGGGGAGAACTCGTGCACCGGTTTGGTCCACTCATCTACTCCATTGCGGCTCGCTGCGGCCTGCCCCCCGATGGACGCGACGACGTCTACCAGTCCACCTTCCTCGCCCTCCACCGGTCATTGCATTCCATGCGCGATGGTCAGGCCCTTGCCAAGTGGATCATCACCACCGCCTCGCGAGAGGCATGGAATCTGTCAAGGCAGCACAGGCAGCATGAATCCGCCGCATCGGAAACCGCCGCGGCGACTCCCGACGACCAGACCGTCGACGCCCTTGAACGCGCCAGACTCGTCAACGAGGGCCTGCAGAAGCTGGGGGGACGCTGTGAAGACCTGCTTCGCCTCCTTTTTTCGGGTACCAGCGAGCCTGATTACCAGTACATCGCCGCGGCGTTGAAGATGCCCCTTGGCAGTATCGGACCCACCCGAAAGCGGTGCCTGGCCAAACTGGCCGACATTCTTTCGACCACGTCGACTGATTGATGTATCAGACACCCGCCGCGTCTCTCCTGAATCCAACTGTCAGGGAATCCCCGGCAGTTCGGACGTTGACGATTCACATCGCCACCGACGCGGCAGATCTATCCTCTGACCTCGCAGGGCACCTGAGATGAACACGCAAGGCCTCACCCACGATCTGATCTCCCTGTCGCTCAACGAACTTGATCCGGTTCGTTCAGCCCAGCTGCAGACCGCCATGGAGCACGACGATGCCCTCGCGGCGAAGTTCTCCCAGATCCAGTCCCTCCTGGCCACCTTGCGCGAGGGCGTGCTGATACAGCCCCCGGCGGCAACGGTTGCCAAGGCGTTGGCGATTGTCGGTGGCCCCGTCACCGCCCGCCCGCTCGCCTGGCTCGATGCCGCCGCCGCGGCGGTGGCTCAGGTCCTCCGCGACAGCCTGGGTGCCACGCCACTTGCCGGCTTCCGTGGCGAGGCCGAAGGCCGTCACCTGAGCTGCTCCAGTGGCGACGCCCGGATCGATCTGCTGGTGGATGAGGATTTTGACGCTCAGACAGAACAATCGGGAATCGTGGTCCGCGGCCAGATCGCTGGCGTCCATGCCGCGGAAGTGGCCGCCTGTGTTCCCGGAACGGTGAATCCCCTGAGCAGCGCGGGAGTTTCCTCGAATGGAACCTTCACGCTGCGCATCGGTGCCAGCGAGAGCGATCTTGTGATCCAGACCCGGACGGGCGCCATTCGCGTGAACGGAATCAGCGTGAGATGAACGTGACGGCAGATGATGCACGCAGACTGCTGGAGGTCCTGGGTGACCAGACGGCGGACCCGCGCACCCACATCGCCGCGGGCGCGGAGGCCGCCGCCATCGAGGCCATGGCCGAACAGGTCGAGCGCGAAGCCATCAGCGATCTGGAACGGGCAAGAGGCTGGGGGCAGGTTGCAATCCGCGTCTCCGATGTTCTGGGCGCGGGTCGTGTGCGGGCCCGGCGGGCCAACGCGCAGGCACTGGCCTATGCGAATCAGTTCGACGCGGCGGAGTCGCAGCTGCGTGAAGCCATCGCCATCGCCACACAGTCAGCCTCCCCGCTTGATGCGGCTCACAGTCGGCTGATGCTGCTCCATACGCTGGCACGGCAGGGGCGGCTTGAAGAGGCCATCTCCCAGGGTGAACAGTCACGTGCCGAGTTCATCCAGGCGAACCTGCCCTTCCACGCCGCGCGAGCGGACATCAACATCGGCGTCACGCTTCGGATGAAGGACCTGCCCGCCGAGGCACTGGCCCGGTTTGATCTCGCGGCACCCCATGTTCAGGACCAGCCCTTCGTACTGGCGGCACTGCTTTCCAACCGAGCCGAGGCGCTGCTCGATCTCCATCGATACTCCCAGGCCCTTGAATCCTTCACTCGCGCACGAGAGTGCTTTTCAGGAGCCGGGGCCGGGCGTGCCGCGGCAATCGTGGAGGGCAACATCGCGGACCTGTGCGGCCGTCAGGGACGACTGGATGAAGCACTGGAGCACTTTGAACATGCACGGCGTCACCTTGGCGCAACCGCCGCCCCCGGCGACGCGGCCCGGCTCGAAGTTGAACGCGCCGAGACCCTTCTGCAGGTCGGGCTGATCGCGGAAGCACGATCGGCGTTCGAACGTGCGACGCAGTCCCTGGCCGGACTGGGCATGGCATTCGAGGCCGCGCGAGCCCGCTTCGGCATCGGTCGGGCACTGGTCGCTCAGCAACGGCTGCGAGAAAGTACGGGCGTGCTTGAGCGGGCGGCCCAGGAGTTTGCGGCGATCTCTCACGCGACAGGATTACGCCGCGTGCAGCTCGTTCAGGCACGGGTGCTGATCGAACTTGGCAATGCTGCCGCCGCGGCGGACCTTCTGGGCAAACTCCCCGAGTCGGGCGCCCTCACGCTCCAGGAGTCGGCAGAACGGGCCGGAATCGAGGCGAGAATCGCAAGTGCCCGCGGCGATGGCCCGGCCGCAGCGAGCCTGATCAACCACGCACTGGAGCAAGCCGAGCAAGTCGGACTGCCGGTGTTGACCGCCGAACTGCTCATAATCGCGGCTCAGGTCCGGGAGCAGGCAGGCGATTTTGAAGGTGCGTTGGCGGCACTGCGCCGTGCCATGAACTCCATTGAGCGAATCCGATCCGGGTTGCGGGCAGAGTCGTTCCGCGCAGCCTTGAGCGGGGCATTCAGCGATGCATACGACCGATACGTCCGCCTCTGGCTCGATCAGGAGGGCGATCCGGGACATGCACTCGAGGTGATTGAGCGTGGCAGGTCACGTGCCCTGCTTGATGTGCTTGGCGGTGGCGCGTGGCTCGTGGAGGGAAAGTCGCGGTCCGATGCGGATGCAGCACTGGTTGAACGACGTAATGAGCTCTGCGGGCTGATCGCGGCATCGCACGCGATGCTCGACCGTCCGCTTGGCGCCACGGCGCGTGGAAAGCCGGTGTCCGCCGCGGAACTGGAAATCCAGCTGGCGGATGTTGAAGGACGACTCGCCTCGACGCGTCGGTATGCGGGCGACTGCAACACCCCGCTGCGTGGGGTGGCTGGTATTGTGTGGGGCCTTGGAATCAAACCGGGAGCGTGAGATCATGATTCGCCATTGCATGCTGATGACTCTGATGGCCTTGTGCGGCACCGCCCTGGCCCAGACATCCCTCCCGCACGAATTTGTCGTTCGTCTGGTGGAAGACGAGACGATCGAGGATGTCGCCGAGAGCCACGGTGCCCAGATCCTCGCCCGATTCGACGCCCAGCGACTCTACCTGCTGCACAGCGATCCCTTCCAACCTGATGATGACGAGAGCGAGATCGAGCTTGATGCCGATGACCGGTTCGAGCATGTCGAGCGCAACTTCGAGAACTCGGTGGCCGACGGACATACTCAGAGTTTCTTCGTCAGCACGGCCCCCTCGTCGTTCCTCGAGCAGCCCTGCTGGGATCGCATAGGGCTGCCGATGGCACCTTCAACCTACAACGGCACCAAGATCACCGTCGCGGTGCTTGATACCGGCGTGAACCTGCATGCCCGATTCGCATCGCGTGTTCGGCCTGACGGTGTGGACTTCATCGGCACCGATCTCCCCACCATCGACGTTCCCACCGGCATCGATACCAACGGCAACGGCCGCATGGATGATCTTGCCGGTCACGGCACGTTCGTCGCGGGACTCATCAGCCATGTCGCCCCCGGCTGCCGGATCCTTCCCATTCGCGTCCTTGACTCTGACGGCATGGGGTCGACCTATTCCACCGTCTGCGGCATCTACTACGCGCTCAGCCACGGTGCTCAGGTGATCAATGTGAGTCTTGGAGGACTCGTCGACAGCCCTCTGTACCACGATGCGATTGCTGCGGCCACTGCCGCGGGGGCGATCGTGGTCTCCGCAGCAGGCAACGAAGGCTCCAGTATTCCGCAGTATCCGGCCGCCATCCCCGGAGCCGTCGGCGTGGCCTCGCTCTCGCTCGACAACACGCTCCCCCCATGGAGTTGCTACGGCTCCCATGTCATGTTCGCCGCACCGGGTACGGACATCGTGAGCACGTTCGGCACCGATGGGTATGCGTTGGCCAGCGGCACGAGCATGAGCAGTGCTCTGGTTGCCGGCTCGATGGCTCGCATGAAGTCGTGTCTTCCGGCGCAAAGCACGGTCTTCGTCACCTCGGCCCTCCTCACGATGGCCGATCGGATCGACGGCTGCAACCCGGACCATCCTGGCGAGGTCGGCCGTGCCGTCCGCCTCGATCGGCCCTGGCCTGTGCAACCCAAGTCAGGTCGGGCGGTCAAGACTCTGCTCAGGTAATCGCCCGTCCTTCGTCAGCGATCCACACTCCAGAATGACTTCTTCGAGAAAATCCGCGTCGTGGCGCGCCGATGCGCGGCGTCGCCGACTCTTTCGAGCGTCGTGAGTCGTGCGGGCGTCCGACGCCTGCCGAATATCTCTTCCTCACTCACGACCCCACACACACGGCATCCCGCGCAGTCATGCGCGAGATGTCGATTCACGCGCCCCCGCTCCTCGTTCGAGTCCCTTGACTGGGCAGGCAACGCCCCCGCTGAAGGAGAGAGTCAGCACGGGACGGACTGGGTGAGCCCGGCGCAGTGACCACACGCCGCGTCGATGCCGGCTGCAGCATCAGCGTGCGGTTCGTATCGAGGTGCGGATGCGACTGGCCTCAGACGTCGCAGATCTCAACTGCTTCACGCAGCGAGGTGAGCGCATCGCGGCTGGGCATGAACTCCTGCCCAAGGTATCCGTCGTACTTCTTCGCGACGATCGCTTCGCAGATGGCCTTGTAGTTGAGTTCCTGCCCCAGATCGATCTCACGCCGACCTGGAACTCCGGCCGTATGGAAGTGGCCGATGAACTCAAAGTGATCGGTGATGGTCCGGATCACATCACCTTCCATGATCTGCATGTGATAGATGTCGTAGAGGAGCTTGAACCTGGGGCTGCCGACCTGCTTGCACAGTTCAACACCCCAGGGCGTGCGATCGCACATGTAGTCCTTGTGATCGACCTTGCTGTTGAGCAGTTCCATCACGATCGTGATGCCCAGCTTCTCAGCCAGCGGCATGATCCGCTTGAGGCCGATGGCACAGTTCTTGATGCCTTCCTTGTCGTCCAGGCCCGCCCGATTGCCGGAGAAGACGATCTGACTGGGGATGCCCGCCTCCTTCACCATCGGGAGCCGTTCCTCAAGTTCCTTGATGATCGAATCGTGGTGTTCGATGCGGTTGAACCCGCGAGGAATGGTGTTGGACTTCACGAAGCTCGCCACGGCGCAGGTCAGGCCGTGCGCCTTGGTGGTCGCCCACTCATCGGGATTGAGCAGCTCGACGGACTTGATGCCCATGCCCGCCGCGGCCTTGCACAAGTCATCGAGCTTCATGCCACCGAAGCACCAGCGGCAGACGGACTGCTTGAGGCGTCCCTTGAGCGACCTGGGGGCCGCGGCTGTTCCCGCGGGCTGGGAGGTTGCTTGAGCCCCTGCTGCCACTCCGCCTGCCACGATTGCCGCCGTTGCGCTCGCCGTTGTCATGAAATCACGCCGCGTCAGTGCCATGGTTGAGTTCCTTCCAGTCGTTGATCAAAGCCGCGTCGGGGGCTTGAGACCCCCGACGCGAAAGTAGGTTCGATTGCTTCTCGAGTTGGTGCAGATCGCTGCGTGCGTTCAGATCAGCGGCGTCTTGCCCGGGACGGCCACCTCGGGCACAGGCAGGCTGCCCAGTTCAAGCTTGGGCGGAGTCAGGTCAAGCTTGCTGTTCATGGCCTTGTCCCAGTCGATGGACTTGCCCGTGTAGGCCGCCATGCGCCCCATGATGGCCATGAGCGTGCTCTCCGCCACGCGCTGGGCCTCATTGAGATACGCGCCCTTGCCGGTGATGCTGGCCATCAGGTCGATGTGTTCCTGCACATAGGGATTGGTCTGCTTGCCCGACCACTTCCAGGCCTTCTCGCCGATGATCTCTGCCCTTCCTGAACTGAGCACGGCACGGCCGTTGCTGCCTTGAATCACTTCCTCCACCCGGGGCGTCGTCCCGTCGATCTGACGGCAATAGCTGTTGACGCGACGACCGTCGGCATACTCAAACTCGACGGCGAAGTGATCGAAGATGTGACCGAACTCGGGCTTGGTGCGGACCTGACGACCGCCCATTGCCCAGCACCCCTTGGGCAGATCGCCCATCACCCATGATGCCACATCGATGTTGTGCACATGCTGCTCGACGATGTGATCGCCGCTCAGCCACGCGAAATAGAGCCAGTTGCGAAGCTGCCATTCCATGTCGGTCCACTCCGGCCGAGGAGCATGATGCCACAGGCTTCCCTGATTCCAGTAGACACTGGCTCCGAGCACCTTGCCGATGGCCCCGTCCTTGATGCGCTGCATGGCCTCCAGATAGCACGCCTCGTGGCGGCGCTGGGTGCCGGTCACCACCGAGAGCTTCTTCTCCGCGGCACGCTTGGCCGCGGCGATCACCGTCCGGATGCCGGCCGGATCCGTCGCCACCGGCTTTTCCATGAAGACATGCTTGCCCGCTTCGATCGCCGCGGCAAAGTGCGTGGGACGGAAGCCCGGAGGCGTTGCAAGAATCACGATGTCAACACCGCTGGCGAGCACCTTCTGATACGCATCAAAGCCGTTGAAGACACGATCGTCGCTGAGATTCACCCGCTCGACCAACGCCTTGTCCAGATTCTTGAGCTCATTGCGGGCACCATCGGTGCGGTCCTTGAACATGTCGCCCAGCGCAAAGATCTCCACATCGCCGGAGGCTTCCAGAATGTTGACCGCGGCACCGGTGCCGCGTCCGCCGCAGCCGATCACGCCAACCTTCAACCGACCGTTCGAGAACGAACCCGCCCGGGCCATGGAAGGGATGACCAGGCCCGCTGCGACCGCCGAAGCAGTGACCAGCCCCGAAGCATGCAAAAACTCGCGACGGTTCAAGAACTCTGACATAGGTGTTTCCTCGATTCAGAAGGGCAATCAAACGGTCTGGTACCACGACCTGGAAATGGACAACCGGAAAGAACTCCCGGCAACGGCCCCACGCCCGCATCCCGTGCCCCCACAGGATACACAATTCGCAGCCGGATGCAAACAGAATAATTACACTCTCGTCGCCCTCGCCCCCGCTACGCTCCGGGAAACCGACGTCAATGGCCACCGAAACAGTCGAAAACTACCTGAAAGCCATCTACTCCTTGTGCGAGGAATCGACCGGGGGAGAAGCCACCATGACGCGGCTCGCCGCGGCTCTGGGCGTGACCACCGGCACCGCCACCTCGATGGTCAAGAAGCTGACCACGGGGCGACTCGCCAAGTACCACCGATACGGGGGCGTCACCCTCACGGCCAAGGGACGACGAGCGGCACTGGATGTCCTTCGACGTCACCGGCTGATCGAGTCGTTCCTCGTGGACACGCTCCACCTTGACTGGGCCGATGTCCATGACGAGGCCGAACGCCTTGAACACGCCGTTTCGTCGCGTCTGCTTGACGCCATTGATGCCTTCCTGGGACATCCTCAGTTCGATCCGCATGGTGACCCCATCCCGGATCGGACCGGCCATATCCGCTCCAGCGGCTGCCAGCCATTGGACACCTTTTCGACCGGCTCCTCACCCGTAGTGACCCGGATCACCGACCAGGACAAGGCCTTCCTGAGCTTCGTCGCGGCCCACGGCCTGCGCCCAGGCTCCACCCTTCGCGTCCTTGAGTACGACGCCATCGCTCAATCAATGCGTGTTGAATCGCCCGGCTTCGCGCCGGTCTGGCTTTCCTTCGCGGTCGCTGGGAAGATCGGCGCACAGACGCTGGCGTGCTCGCCTCAGTCGGATACGACACTCAGACGTCGCCAGGCCCCGCCCAAATAACGGGCAAAAGAGACGACCGCCAGAATGGCGATGTAACTGGCCGCGGCGATCCAGGGACCGACAGCCCCAAGCCCAGGTGCCCACGTCGTGATGGCGAGCCCACCGCCCACGAGCACACCCCACGAAAGCACCACGGTGGCAATGCCCAGGAAGTGGGTATCTCCCGCGCCGCGCAGCGCCCCTCCCATGACCATCGCCATCGCATCAAAGAGCTGGAATGCCGCGGTGGCGATCAGGAACTGCCCTCCCAGTGCGAGCACCCTGGCCCTGGCCTCAGGAGGGGTATCCGACGGCATGAAGACCTCGACCAGTTCGGTCCGCATCAGCACGAATACCAGACCGCACAGGCCCATGTAGACCATCCCGACCTTCAACCCCACCATGGCACGCTGTGCGGCCAGATCCGGGCGCTTCATGCCCATGTACTTGCCCACGGTTGCGGAGACCGCGTATGACAACCCAACCGCTGGCATGAACGACATGCTCATCCACTGCTGCGCGATGAACCCCGCCGTATTGGCCTCGGCACCCTGCCCACCAATCAGGTAGAGCATGAAGAATCCCCAGCAGATCATCTCGCTGCCGAACATGGCTCCGGCGGGCCACCCGAGCGAGAGAATCTCCTTCATGTGCTGGAAACTGGGCCGCCACTGACTGCGAGTCTGCAGCACCGCGTTGAGTCGGGGCCCCAGAAACATGGCCGCGGGGATGATCGCCTCCACCGAAGTTCCAATCAGCGTTGCGATCGCAGAGCCGCGGACGCCCAGGGCGGGGAACCCCAGATGGCCGAAGACCAGCAACCAGTTGAATCCGAAGTTGACGATGTTGCCCACCAGACTCGCCGCCATGACGACGCGCGGACGCTGCATGCCGTAGAAGAAATGCCCCATGCCCCGCGTCGCGATGGTGAGAATCGAACCGAACACCATGATCTGGCCGTACTCACTGGCCAGGGCCACGCGCTGCGCGTCGTACCCCATCGTCCGGAAGAGCCAGGGAAGCGCAAACCCGTACGGGAGCAGGAGCAGCCATGCACCCACCGCCAGCCACAGTGCGTTCCATGCGTAGGCGGGCCCTCGTTCAGGCTTGCCCGCACCAAGATTCTGTGCGACAAAGGTGCTGATGATCGCCAGCGTGCCATACGCGATTGAAACTGGAATCCACGCGGCCAGGCCGCCGCTTCCCTGCGCACCCACGTAGACCGGATCGGGGCCAATGTGGCTGACCATCCATTTGTCGACAAACTGCATCACCGTGTACGACGTCGTGGCGACGACGCTCGGCGCGGCGATGCGAATCAACTCGCGCAGCGGAGAAGGATCGATGGCCTGTTCGGTCAGGGGCTGTTGGTTGGATTGAGTCAAGAGGCATCAAGCGTAGAGGCCTCGTGCTTCCGCCGCGGCGGATATCGCATGGTCATATCGCGAGAGGACTGCACCACGATCCCTCACAACCGGCACGCGCAGGTCCGGCTGCGCGACACCAGCCGGTGCGAGCAGCTCACTTCGCATCTACCGCAACTCGGCAACAAAAACAGGCCCGCGCCGAGGGGCGCGGGCCTGCTGAAGAATCTGAAAGGATGCGGCTGCTGTCAGCCACGAAACTCAGCGGCGGCGACGGCCAGCAACCAGGCCAGCCAGACCCAGCAGAGCGACCGAACCGGGGGCCGGGATCGGAGCGAACTCGATGCCGCGGAAGATGGTGTTGGCACCACCGGTGGCAACGACGTTGAACGAGGAGCCAGCGCCCAGGTCAACCAGCGACTGGATGGTCGTGACGTTGGAGCTGTCGAGCGAGGTCACGTAGATCACGTTGTTGCCCGAAGCGTCGGTCGTCGTCGTGAGCTGACGGATACGGCCGCCGTTGGCAAGGCCGTAGGTCTGCGTCCGGACCCAGGTACCAGCCTGAAGTTCCCAGCGCTGAAGGCCACCGAGGCCAGCAGCGGCGCTGTCATCGGCCATGTACATGAGCGTGCTGCTGACGAGGGCAAAGTCGTAGCCCGAGCTGCTGGTGTTGACCGCGGTGCCGGGGAACGGAGTGAGGAGCTGACCGTTGGTGGTGGGCAACCCGGTACCAACCGCGGCGACGCCACGGAGCGCAGCCGACGCGGAGGAGACGTAGAGCTGGCCGTTGAAGATGTTGATATTGCGGTTGTTGGTCGACGTGGGTGTCACACTGTTGAGCTGAATGCTGCTGCTGCCGCCGAACGTGGCGTACTGCACGCCGCTGTTGCCGCCGCTCGCCCACATCTGGCCGCCGTCGTTGGAGACAACGCCGCGGATCTGACCACCGCTGAACGAGGTCGTCGTCGTCGAGGTATCAACAATGCTGTCAGAGCCAACGCGAGCCATCACGCGCAGAACCGAGGCCGTCGAGCTGGTACCGATCGAAGCGGTGCCGATATCAGCGTCGTAGCCGCCCAGGGTGAGGTAGCGACCATCGGCCGAGCGGGCGAGTTCGCCTTCGCTGGTCGAGTTGCCGCTGGTGACGAAACGCTTGTTGGCGCCCGAGACCGAGGTGGGCATGGCGATCGACTGAACGAGCACACCTGCGGGGGTGTACTCATCGAGGAACGCGGCGGTCGCGGCGCTGCTCAGTGCAGTCGAGCCGGAGCCCGCACGGAAGACAACCAGGTTGCCCTGGCTGAAGGGACCCGCGAGGGCCGAACCAGCCACCATCGCAACAACAAACGCGCCGAACAGATTCTTGCTCATGTCTTGTCTCTTCCTCTGTGGCAGCCGGAAAGCCGCCGGGTAATGAATGCCTCGGCACGCACCGCAAGCCATCCATCGATTCGAGACCGATTGACACCTGACCCGGTGCCGGTCACTCGATGAACAACCCAACAGTGATGCGAAGGTGCTCTCTCTTCCACGAAGCTCAGGCCCGGCTCCTCGTTCCGGTCGAAGCTTTCGAGATATTAGCGATTCCCACCAAGCTGAGCAACTCCCATGACACCAAACCCTTCAAATGCAGGAAGTTATGGGTACCTTGCCTGCGGCCAACCCTGACTTCAACCTCGCGGAGGCTCGCCCACGTGACCTCAAGGTCCATGGCCAACCATCGGCACCCAAACACCATCCTGACG
>JBILUL010000207.1:0-7545 GCA_044371005.1 Phycisphaerales bacterium
CTCGGCGCTGGTCGCGGCGAGGCTGATCGGTTCGGGATCGATTTCGAATCCGATGCTCCTTGCGGGCGGCGGTGCGATCGGCGGATTCATCATCGCGATGATCATCGCCTTCGTGCCTCGTTCTGCTCCGTTCCTGGCCCCGGTGTATGCGGTGCTTGAGGGTGCGTTCCTGGGGACCATTTCGCTGGCCGTTGCGGAACGTGCGGGTCCGCAGGGCTCACTGCTGGTGACGCAGGCCGTGACGCTGACCTTCGGCGTCTTCGCGGCGATGCTGCTGGCCTACGGAACGGGCATCATCCGGGCCACGCCGATGTTCACTCGCATCATCGTCGGCGCGACAGTGGGCATTGCGCTCACCTATCTGGCCGGGTTCATCATGTCGTTCTTCGGCATCACGCTGCTGGGTTCGCTGCATGGCAACGGGGCCGTGGGCATCGGGTTCAGTCTGTTCGTGGTCGCCATCGCGGCGTTCAATCTGGTGCTCGACTTTGACCTGATCGAGCAGGGCGTCCGCAACGGCGCCGAGAAGCACATGGAGTGGTACGGAGCCTTCGCGCTGATGACCACGCTGGTGTGGCTGTACCTTGAGATTCTGCGTCTGCTGTCGAAGCTCAAGAGCCGCGATTGATCCAGGCGGCACTGACAGCGAACCCGCCTTGTTCACCACCGTGCCCAAGGTAACCGGCGCGGGGCCATACGCGTCCAGTTCGTTCACGCGGCAATCACAGGAGTCCGGCTGGAGTGCGAATCATGGGGGCGATTTTTCGGACGCTTTGGAAGGCCTTCTGTGCCATCGTTGGCGGCCTGATTCTGGGCGCCGGCGTGGGGTTCTGGTCATCGAGCCTGTGGCTCGGACTGGCCGCGGCGGTGCCGGGACTGATTGCGGGATGGGTGTTCGGCAAGCACATCTCGCCGCTCGAGGCCTTCTTTTCGCCCTTTGATCGGATCGTCTGAACGCGTGATGCCGCGGCGAGCCCGTGACTTGTTGCGGGCTCTTGCGGGTCGGCTTTGGGCCTGCGGAGGGTGCGGGCCTATCCTTTGCTCCAACGCTGGTGGGGTGGCAGAGCGGTTAAACGCGCCAGACTTGAAATCTGGTATACGGCTTGTCCGTATCGGGGGTTCGAATCCCCCCCCCACCGCTTTCTTTCTCCCAGCGCTTCCGGAGCGGGCGACGTCGTTGCAGAGCGCCCGGCCCGCCCGCGTGTCTTGTGCGGCGCGTGCTCGTTGGCATCGAAATCGGAAGCGCATGGCAGAGCGTGGTTCACAAGATGCAGGCGGATCTGGGGAAAAACCCGAAGATCCGTCGCGCCTCTTCCCAGCCCTCTACGACGAGCTTCGGCACATCGCCAGTGGACTTCTCTCGGGCGAACGGTCCGGGCACACGTTGGATCCGACGGGGCTGGTCCATGAAGCCTACATGAAGCTCGCGGCACAGCGCACGGTCGGCTGGCCGGACCGGACCGCCTTCATTGGCGTCGCCGCACAGGCCATGCGCCGAATCCTGGTGGATCATGCACGGGGTGTGCGAACGCTCAAGCGTGGTGGGCCATCGCACCGGATTGAGTTGACCGACGCCGCGGCCGTCTTCGAGTCGCGGGCCATCGACCTGCTGGCGCTGGATGAAGCCCTCGATCGCCTGGCCGAGCTTGACGAAGCCAAGGCGAGGCTGATTGAGGTTCGATTCTTCGGCGGCCTGACGCTGGATCAGGCGGCAACGGTCCTGAACACACCGCTGCGCACGGCGGAGCGGGATTGGGCCTTCGCACGAGCGTGGCTTCGTGACCAGTTGGAGAAGGGGTCACCGCCGGGAGCCATCGGATGACGCGTCATCGCTTTGCCGAAGCAGAGCGGCTGTTTCACCAGGCGCTCGAACTGCCCGCCGCGGAGCGGGAGGCTTTCATCGCGGGAGCGTGCGGGGCCGACGCGGATCTCGCCTCGATGGTGCAGCGGCTGCTGCGGGTGCATGAGGATGCGGGCGAGTTTCTTGAACCACCCGCCGCGGCGGTCGGAACATCGCGTGATCGGACGGATCAGGTCTTCGGGCAGTTCCGTCTCACGCGGCTCATCGGCGAGGGGGGAATGGGAGCGGTGTACGAAGCGCGTCAGGAGCGTCCTGATCGACGCGTGGCGCTCAAGATCCTGCGTTCGCCGCTGGCGACACCCGGGCAGATCTCGCGATTCGAGTTTGAGAGCCAGATCCTTGCACGACTCAAGCACCCCGGGATTGCGCAGGTGTATGAATCGGGGATGCACCGCGATGCCACGGGCTCAACGCCGTGGTTCGCGATGGAGCTCATTGAGGGGGCCGAGCCGATCACACGGTGGGCGGCCTCGTGCAAGGGTGCCGCCGGGTGGACGCCATCGTCGCTGCATCGGGTTGTCTCGCGGTTCATTGAGGTCTGCGAGGCGGTTCAGCATGGCCATCAGCAGGGGATCATTCACCGGGATCTCAAGCCGGCGAACATCCTGATTGATGCAACCGATCGCGTGCGCGTGATTGACTTCGGCATCGCCCGGATGATCGAGTCGGACGAGGGTGCGCCCACGCGGGCGTTGACTTCCTCCATCACCGGCACCCTTGCCTACATGGCCCCGGAGATCTTCTCGCTGGGCATGGATGCGCCGGCAGTGCCCGACACCCGAGGCGACATCTACTCGCTGGGTGTCGTGCTTTACGAGCTGCTGGTGGGACGGGTGCCGCTGGATGTGGGCCGGTTGCCGCTCTTTGAGGCGACCGACCGTATTGCCCATGCGGCCCCGGCGCGACCGGGCAGTGTTGATGCGTTTCTCAGCGGCGATCTTGATGCCGTGATTCTCAAGAGCCTCGCGAAAGATCCGTCGCAGCGATACCAGTCGCTGGCCGATTTTGCCAAGGATCTGCAGCGATTCCTGGCAGGCGAAGCCGTTGATGCCCGGCCACCGACGCTTCGATATCAACTCAAGGTCTTTGCACGTCGGCACCGGACACTCGTCGTCGCTGGCGCGTTCATTGCGATGACGCTGCTGGGGGCGACCATCGTCAGTGTGCGTTTTGCCATGATTGCCACGCAGCGGGCAGTTGAGGCACGCGAGGCAACGCTGCGAGCCCAGCGGGCGGCGGAGTTCCTTCGCTCGACGCTCGCCGCGGCGAACCCGATGCTGCCGGCGATCCTCCCCGACCGCGAGGCCGGTGCGCTTTACGCCCCCTTTGGTGATTGGCGGGAGAGCCGCTGGCCGTTTGCGGGCCAGCCCGGCAAAGCTGCGAGTGTCGGGGATCTGCTCGTGGCTGCGTCAACGCATCTGGAGCGGGAGTTCGCGGATGATCCTCTCATGCACGCGGCACTGGCCGATGCGCTTGGGTGGACACTCTTTCGCCTCGACAGGCTTGCCGAAGCCACGCCACTGCTGCAACGTGCGGCAACGCTGCGGCGGACTTCCCTGGGTGATGTACACGTTGAGACGATCGCTTCGCTGCTGCACCTTGCCGAGTGCCTTCAGAACACTTCGGGACGGCATGCCGAGGCGATGCCTCTCTACCGCGATGCGCTGAGCGCCTGCGAATCACTCTTTGGGTCGCAGGACCATCGCACGCTGGCGGTGCTGCGGCAGTATGCGCAGTATGCATCGGCGCATCTGTACCTCACGCAGGAGGCGGAGGTGCTTCTGGCGGGCGCGTGCGCCGATGCCGACCAGATGCGCCCCAGTGTTGCGCAACTGGAGACGATGGCGTGCCGAGCTTCGCTGCTGCTGCAACTGGGCAGGACCAGCGAGAGCGTCGAGCTTGCACGGCGGACCGTCGCGCGGCTTGAGGAGAGTGATCTTGCCCAAAGTCCGCACGCCTACGACATCTACGCGTGGTGTGCCGTGGCGCTGGGAAGCGAGCCCGAACACCTTGAGCAAGTTGGAGCGTGGCAGCGTCTGGCCATCGAGCTGCGAGTGAAGCATTTCGGCGAGGGCGGATACTGGCACGCCATCATGCAGTCTCAGTATGGCGCGACACTCGCGAGCCTTGGCCGACTCAAGGAAGCGAGAGCCGCGTTTGAACGAGGCGAACAGTTGTTCGTGAACATGTACGGGCAGGAGCACTTCGAGCCGCTCAGAGCGCGGGGGCAGCTTGGCTGGCTCCTCGAGCGAATTCCGGGCGAGCGGATGCAGGCGATGCGGAAGCTGGAGTCCGCCGCGGCGGGGATGCACCGTCTCTTTGGTCGCCTTGAGGGCTACGGGCTTTCCTACGCGCTCGAGGCATCGGATCTTGCGTGGGATGAGGGCTTGTGCGAGGTATCGGTCGCGATTCTGGGTCGCGCCGCGGATTGGGCGTGCATCGAGCCGGCGCGGACCATCGATGCTCGATCGTGCGTCGCGCTGTTTGATCTGCTGGCACGCCGGCTCACCGAGCTGGGCCGCGTTGAACGCGCCGCGGCGGAGCTTCGCCGCGGGCAGTGGGTGCTGGACCACTGGCCGGCCCGCGAGCAAGCCGGTCGTCCCCTGGAAGACGCAGCATCGCTGCTGGAAGCGGATGCACGCCCCAAGTGACGTCGATGGGGCCAAAGGTTCGATCGACTTTGCGTCAGCAGCCTGCCTGCCAGGCGTCGAAGAAGGTGCCGATGTCGCTGCCATCGACGCCGCCGTCCTGATTGACATCGGCGTTTGCCAGTCCGAGTTCCCAGTCAGCGAAGAAGGCCCCGACATCGCTGCCATCGACGCCACCATCCTGGTTGTAGTCGCCGAGGCATCCCGCGGCGGGCGGTGTGTACCAGTAGAGATCGCTGACATCCAGGAAGAAGACGGAGTAGGGAATGAGAGTGGTCATCGACGCCGCCGCGGCATCGAACTCATGGAGGAGTCGTCCGCAGACGAGATAGTGGTCTGCCGCGTTGGTTGCAACGAATGGAGCGTCGTACAGATCGACGTTGCTCAACAGGGGTTGGACTTGAGGGTGAACGGTCTGCGTGAAGACGGGGTTGCCGCTGGCCGACGCGGCGATGGCCGGGTGCATCAGGGTGGTGGCGAGCGTTGCGGGATTAAATGAACTCAGGCCGAAGACCGAGGTATAGACGACAGGTGGCACACCCGGAGTGCCATCGAATCGCTGATACTCCGCTACGCTGGTGTAGCCGATCTGATCGTTCTGCAGCGGTTCGAGCCACGTGATGCGTCGATTGGTGATGGTGCCGATCGCGGTGTACGAATAGGCAGGCAGATCCGGGTTGAGCACTTCGCCAGTGCCAGCGGGCAGCGGGAGTGTGCCTGTGGGGGTGAGTCTGCGAAGGCCGGTGCCCAGGGGCACGACGATTCGACCCGACGAGTCAACGATGAGCGAGGTCGTATTGGCCAGTGCCGGATCGCGCTGAATGACGGTGACTGTGTTCAGGGTGGGATCGACGCGCGCGATGATGCCCTGGCCTGCGAGCGTGCCGGCGATGATCAGCGTGGAGGTGGTTTCATCCCATTCGATGGTGCGGGGAATCAGGTAGCCCCCCGCTGCTGCGGTGAGGGCATCGCGCAGGACGCGGCCGGGAATCTCCATGTCGAGGGTGACTGGGTTGAACCGGATGAAGGGCAGACCGCCGATCCAGATGTCGCCGTTCTGACCTTCGGTCAGGCTCCAGTAGATCTCGCCGGGACAATCGAGCAGCGGAAAGTGACCGCCGCCTGCGACGGGGTCGAAGATGGTCAGGCAGCGGCTGCCGTGGATGCCCAGAGTGAAGGGGTTGGCGGGCAGTTCACGAACGGCCAGAATGGTGAGTCCGCCGGTGATGTCGGAGGTGCAGCCTGGCATGCTGCCTCCGGAAATGCGGATGGTGGCGCGAGTCGCGGCTTGAAGAACCGTGAATCCAAGCGAGAACGTGAGTGAGCCTTGAGCAGGGATGGCGCCGACGAATCGTGCGGTTCGTGTCGCGCTGTTCCAGGTGGTGCCCGGCGGAACGGACCCTGTGAGCGGGGAACCGCCCGAGAAGTTCAATCCGGAGGGGAAGACGATGGAGAAATCGGCCTGGGGACGGGGTGTGGTTTCGAGATTGGCCACGGTGATGTCGAAGGCGACGGACGTGCCGACGCGAACGGCTTGCACGGGATCGTTGAAGGGCATGGATCCATCAGACGTGATGCGCGGGCCGACGATGCCGATCTGCTGCGGAATGCCGCCGATGGTGGTGGCAATCACCGGCGTGATGGCGATCTGGGGTTGGGGTGCAAGCGTGCCGCTGATGCGGTTGCAGGCATCGGTGATGTTCGCAGCGTTGCCACCATTGAGCGCGGTGACGAGGTTCCCGGGTGAGAGGCACTCACTGACTCGGGTCACCAGGACGATGGAGGTAGTGGCCGAAGCACCCAGCGAACCCTCCCACGAGAGGAGCGAGTTGCCGCCTACGAGATTGACGCCTCCGCCAAGGTCGATGATCTGCGCGATGGTGGCATTGGACCCGGCGGAGATGGAGCAGCGGACAATCGGGCGGGCCTGGGCGATGGTGTTGCGCAGCGTGATGGTGTGCAGGATGGTGTCGCCAGCGTGCAGCGGCACGCGCGAAGGCGTGGAGACGACGGTCGCTTCGATGGGCCCGATGGGTTCGGGGATCTGCGCGATGGTCAAGGCCGGGTGGGTGATGATGAAGGGTGACTGGTTGAAGGAGACTCGCGATTCGCCGATTGAGGCGAAAGCCTGACCGCACCCGCCCCGTACATTCGCGGTGAGCGTGTGAACCACGCCGGGAAACACTGGGCCAAGCGTCCATCGAACCTGACCGCTGCTCTGGACTCCGCCCTGGGTGGCCGAGACGAAGTTGCCCCCGGTGGGGATCGGAACGGTGACGACCACATTTGAAGCGGCGACGTTCCCATCGTTGCGCACCGTAACTGAGATCGTGAACACCGATCGCTCCGGCACTGATGCGGGCGCCACGACCGCCAGTGAAACGAGCGGACGCGGGCAGGTTGCAAGTCCGCAGGGCTGGCCGGAGGTCCACGTTCCGCTGCACAGCGACTGGGGCAGTTGCGTGCAGACGTAACCGGGGAGGCAGCACGCACCGATGACGCCAGCACAGGGTGAAGGCGTGCATGAACCGCCCTGCTGCCACGCGCCCATGAGTGCCGCGCACTCGACCTGCGTCGCCTGCACGCATCCGTCAGCGACGCAGCAAGAGCCCAGCGGAGCAGACGCGGCGAGGCAGTCGGGGAGCGTTTCGGCGAAGGTGTGGCCATCGCCATCGGTGGCAAGGAGGTCGAGTGTTCCCGCCGAAACCGAGGTGATGGAGGCGACGACTGGCGGGCCGGAGAGGTCGTTGAAGGGGAAGCCCGGGCCGGTGAGGAGCTGTCCGAAGGTGGCCGGGCAAAGGTCGATGAGCGCCCAGTCGGAATTTGTGGGGACGCTGTCGAGGTCGTGCTGCATGAGCACGTAGTTGCCGCTGCGGGCGACGGTGGTGGTGCCGATGCCAGGGTGCAGGAGGTCGATGGTGGCGCGGCCGGAGGCACCGGGGCGATTGAGATCGAGGAAGATGAGTCGCGGATTGCCGCAGGGGTCGCCGCCGAGATTCGCGCCGGTGCGGACCAGGGCCCAGCGCTGGGAAGAGA
>JBILUL010000053.1:0-26542 GCA_044371005.1 Phycisphaerales bacterium
AATCAGGATGCTGAAAACCCGCCGCGAGCCCCCCTCCCCCCACCGGTGATTCCAACGGTGATTCGCGCCCACGGCCCCTGATCGGGCCGTGGGCGCTTTGTTCCTGACAGACAGCCCCACGCAAACACACACCCGAGGTTTCCCCACTCCCTCCCCATCTTCACCTCTCGCACTTCGGACAAACTGCCACTGTTTTCTGCCTTGTATCCTGTCCATCCTGTCTATCCATGTTCTCTCTTCCTCCAGGGGAAAGGAACATGGATGGACAGGATGGACAGGATAAGTAAAGAGGCAGATCCCAACCCAGGAGCGATGAGGAGTGTTCGAGAGCATTCGGGCAACCTCGCGATTGCCCTGGTAGTGCCTGCCTGACGCCGGTTCACCACGACGCCAACGATTGCCGCAATCATGGCACACGCTCTGCGCACCTTCCTCCTCCTCGCCGCGGCGATTTTTCCCGCCAACGCCCAATCCCTCGGTCTCGCGGCGATCAAGCCCAAGCCCGCCGCGGAAACGTCCAACTACACCGCCACCTCCACCAGTTCCGAGGTCGAGGCCTTCTGTGACCAGATGCCGGTGGCCTCGGGTCTGGCGCGTCGGCTCTCGCTGGGCAAGAGCCATGAAGGTCGCGATATTCCGCTACTGCTGATCGCCGACCCGCCGATCGCCACGCGCGAAGAAGCCGTGGAACGCCTGAAACTGCCCGACACTCTGCTCGTGCTCGCCATCGGCAACATCCACGCGGGCGAAGTCGATGGCAAGGAAGCGCTCATGATGCTCTCGCGCGACCTTGCACTGGGCCGCAGGCCTGTGCTCCAGAACCTCATCCTCGCCGTCGTTCCCAACTACAACCCCGATGGCAACGAACGCCTCTCCACCACCAATCGCCCCGGACAGGACGGGCCCGCGAAAGGTCAGGGTCAGCGCGAGAATGCGCTGGGGCTCGATCTCAATCGCGATGGCATCAAGCTCGATGCGCCCGAGACCCGTGCGCTCTTCAAGTTCATCACGCAGTGGGACCCGCACGTCTTCATCGATGCGCACACCACCGATGGTTCGTTCCATCGCTACATCATGACGGCCGATGGCCCCAAGAACCCCGCCGGCAATGCCGCGATCATCGAATACTCGCGAGATCGCTTCTTCCCCGCGCTCTTCGAACGGTTCCGTAAGGTCAACTCCGCCCAAGGCTGGGACGCCTTCTTCTACGGCAACTTCGAAGCTGAGTTCGGCCCCGGTGGCCTCCCCGAAGCTCCCCGCACCCACACGCGCTGGGAGAGCTTCCCCGCCGAACCTCGCTATCTCACCACGTGCCTTGGCCTGCGCTCGCGCGTTTCCATCCTCACGGAGAGCTACTCGTACGCGCCGTACAAGGATCGCGTCCTGGCCCAGTACTCCTTCATCAAGTGCGCTCTGGAACAGCTCGCTTCGGAAGCGACTGCGATTCGCACCATGCTCAAGAAGGCCGACGAGACCACCACCGCGGCACACCCCGACGACCTCCCCATCCGCACGCGCCTCGCGCCCGCACCCGACAAGGTCACCATCAAGGGCTTCATCGAGAAGATCGAAAATGGCCGCAGCGTTCCCACACTCGAAGCCCAGGAATACAGCGTCACGCACTTCAACCGCTTCGAAGGCACCCACACCGTCAAGCGCCCGCTAGGCTACGTGCTCAGTCCGCAGTGCCCCAAGGAAGTCATCGAACGCCTCACGCTCCACGGCATCGCGTTTGAGCAGATCACCGAACCAAAGACCTACAACCTCTCAGGCTTCACCATCACGCAGGCCAAACCCGCCAGCCGGCCCTTTCAGAACCGCGTGCTCATCCGCGTCGATGCCGATGTCACGCCCGCGGCACCAGTCACCGTCGAACCCGGCTCCATCGTCATCTCGACTGCGCAGCCCCTGGGCAACCTGATCGTCCTCATGCTCGAACCGTGCAGCGAAGATGGCCTTGCGACCTGGGGCTTCTTCGATGAGTTCCTGAAGGCCGATGGAAAGCCCTTCCCGGTCCGCCGCGTGGAACGGTGAACCACTCTCCCAACAAATGCAATCACTGACCCATCGGACAGCGCCTCGAAATCTGGCACCAACGATGCCTCAGGGGAGTTTCGACTTGGTTACGGGCGTATCCAAATGGCTCGGCTCAATCGTCGGGGGAACGCGGCGTGTCCAGGCCGGAGGCCTGAACGTTCATAGCCGGGGCGTGTTGCGAGGCTCAGCGAGCAACACCCCCGGAAGCTCGCACGCAATGATGGTGCCGCAGCCTGCAAGGCTGCTCGTCGGATAGGGTTCAATGTGATTCCCACGACGACCCCTCTCGGGGTCGCGGGAAGCGCGTTTTCTTTCCTGTGGTGTCGTCGCCGAGCCGACGACACCACAGGCTACTTTCGGTCGAGCCCTGCGGGCTGCAAGACATGGCGAGTGCGAAGCTCAAGTTCCGCAGCTCACCCTCCTCCCCGCTCCCACCAGTCAAAGAACAGGAACATGTCGTTCCCGTCAACGCCGCCATCTCCATTGACATCAGCAAACAGATCCCCGCCCTCCCAGTACAGGAAGTACTGCTCGATGTCGCTGCCATCAACGCCCCCATCGCCGTTGTAATCCGCGAAGTTGAAGATCAGCTGCAACTCCCGCGGCAGGTATCTCACCGAATACGCCCCAACCCTCGTACTGGGCACCGAAATCTCTGCAAAGACCCCCGAGACTTCCGCAGCATCCACGAACTTGAGCCCGATCAGCGGATTGCCATACGAGGGATCAAAGCCTGTCTGACTTCCCACCACCAATCGACCATCCAGGCTCGCCGTCCCCGTCACCACCAGACCCCCCATCCACACCTCGGTCACCACATCGGTCACGAGTTCCCCGGTCTGCACATACGAGCCAGCCACCGTCAGCGTCTGATTGCCCAGCACCACCGCGCCGCTGTTGGTCAGATCCGCATGCAGCGTCTGGTCCTGCTCCAACACCAGGCGACCAGTACCAACCGTTTCGATGCGGCCACCCACCACATCCGATTGAATCGTCAGGTCGCCCCCATCCACGCGCACGATGCCACTGTTCACCACCAGCAGCGTTGATGGAATCACACACGCACCCGCACCCGTCTTGAGCAGCACGCCCGAGACCTGCAACTGCCCGCCCGCCGGCTGCACTTGCACCGGCGCTGCATCCGCATATGAGAGCGTGCCCGCGATGTTGGACACATTCATGATCGCCGTGAAGACCGGCGCCATGCCCCACAGATCCACCCGCGCCCCCGCACCGATCGTGAGCAGCGACACGCCGACAGGGAACGAGAGCACGGTTCCCAGCCCGGCCCCATCACGCACGCGCCACGTGCCACCCGTCAACGTCGATCCGCTCAACTGTGAAATGCTCGAAGCCGCTCCTGCAAAGTTCAGCGTGCCGCCCCGCACCTCCACCACGCCCTGATTGCTCAGCACGAATGAACCCGCCACCACGCCCGTCCCCGCCCCGTCCTTCAGAATCGTCCCCAGATTCGTGAACACACCACCCAGCGGCGAGAGCGAAAGCCCGCGCCCTTCCCACAACTCCAGCACACCCCGATTCGTCGTGAGCCCATTCAGCGGCGGCATCGAAGACCCCGCACCCACGAGCTTCACCCGCGCCGCCGCGCCGAGCGTTCGAATCGTCGCCGAGGTGATGGAGAACTGTCCCGAATCCCACACTTCGAAAAACCCGCTCGCAAGCGTGTTCGTCGCGCTCACATAACTCGTGCATGATGCCAGCGTGAGTGTTCCCGTCTGCACCACCACACCGCCGCCGTTGGTGAAGACCGGCGACACTGTTCGCGCCCCGCCCGCACCCGACTTCACGAACGGACCCTGCGCCACCAGCGCACCCTCACCCGTCACATCACCACTCGAGGTGTAGTTGAACGACCCCTGCACCGTCAGTGTCCGGCCCGTCGAGATCGCCAGCGAACCCGCACTCAGTGCCACATTCCCCGCCACGGTCACATTCGTCACCAGCGTCTTGGCCGCGGTTCCTCGCAGCGTCAGCGTGCCACCCACGCTCATTCCACCCGCACCCTGGAGCGTGCCCCCATCCATCGTCACATCACCGCTCACACTCACCGGCACATTCGCCGTCAGCACCGCGCCACTGCCAAGCAGCTGCATCGATGCAAACGACTGCGCCACTCCCGAAAAGACCACCGTCGTTGACGCCGCGATCACCGGCGCTGTCAGCACCGGCACCACACTGTTGATCGTCGTCGAGCCCGCATCAAACGTCAGCACACCCGTCACCGCCAGCGTACCCGCCGGGAAGTTCTGCGTGCCGCCCGCAAAGCTCAGCGTACCCGCACCATCAATGCGTGAGCTCGCGCTGATCGTCCCGCCCTTCATGCGCAGCCTCGCGCCGGCATTCACGGTGATCGTTCCCGAGTTGATCAGCGCGGAGTTGAACGTCACATCCGGCGCATCCACCGTGCAGACCGCGCCCACCGCGATCGAGATCACCGGCTGCACAATGCGCACACCCGCCAGTGCATCAAAGCGCATCGAGCTCTGCACCAGAATCGTGCCCGAGCCCTGGAGGTTCCCCGTCGCCGCGTATTCAAAGCCGCCCTGGGCCATGATTGTCCGCCCCGCCGCGGTCGTGATTCGCCCCGCCCCACCCGCGGCGATCAATCCCTGCACCACCATGCTCTGCCCCAACGTCTTGTCACTCGCACCCGACATATTCAGTCCGCCCTGAATCGTCATCATCCCGGTGCTCTGCAGCGTGCCCGCCGAAATCGATGCACTCCCGGAGATGAGCACATCCGCATCACCCGCCAGCACCACACCCGCCGCGGCGATCGTCAACGACGAAAACGTATGCGCTGGCCCATTGAAGTTCACCGTGCCCGCCTCAATCACCAGCGCACCAATCGCAGGCACCGAGTTCTGGATCGTCACCGTCGCACCCAGGAACCGCACACTCCCCAGCGGCATAAAACCGCCCGACCCAAAGACATGCGTGCCTGCGACAAACTGCACTTCCCCCGCACCACCAAGCACCGAGCCGGCCGCATACGTGCCCGTGGCCGCAAGCTGCAGAATCGCCCCGCTATTCACCGTCACGTGGCCACTGCTCACCAACGCTCCCGACCACGCAACGGTCCCACCATTGACCACCAGACTCGCGCCAACGACATTGGTCAGATTCGCCGCGACCGTCGCCGAAGCACTCCATGTCATCGTGCCCCGGTTCACCAGCGTACCGGTCCCACGAATCGCCGTCCCGTCCGCCACCATCCACGTGCGCGAGGCACTCGACTCAAACGAACTGCCGCTCGTCGTCCAGATCGCACCACCGCCACCAAACGACACATCACCCTGCACGACGATGTTCTTGTAAAGGAACTTGTCTAAAGCACTCGTTGCCGTGAACGCGCCCCCGACCGTGATCGTCCCCGCACCCTCAAGCGAACCCGCACTCATCGTCATCGTGCCCGCAACACTCAGCGCACCACTGCCTCCCAGCGTCGCGCCCGCACTCGACATCGAGATCGAAGCCAGCGACTGCGCCGCATTGAACGACACCGTCACCGCCGACGACAGCACCAGCGCACTGATCGCTGGCACACTGCCGTTGAACGTCACCGCACCGCCGCTGAAAACAATCGCACCCGACCCATCGATCGCGCCCGCCGCGAACACATGCGTGCCCGATGCAAAACTCAGCTGCCCCCCCACCGTCAGCACCGACCCACTGTTCCATGTGCCGTTCGATGCCAGCGTCAACGTGGCGCCCGCCCCCACCAGCACGCTACCTCCGCTCACCACCCCACCCTGCGCCGTCGCGCTCGCGCCGGCACCACTCACCTCAAGCCCGCCCCCCTGAATCGTCACCGAGCTCCCCAGCACCGAAGCACTCGCCGCGCCCACCATCGCCAGCGTGCCCGAGGAGATCACCAGCGATTCACGCAACGTCAGCGACCGTACCTCGCGCCGTCCACCCGCAAACTGAATCACGGGCGCTCCGGGCACATCCACCGTCACATCATCCGCCGCGGCGGGGACCACCCCACCGTTCCAGTTCCCCGGCGTTGCCCACAGTCCATCGCCCGCCCCGCCCGTCCAGGAGACCGCCGCCAGCTGCACGCGGCACTCAAGTGCCTCGAGAAACGCCTCCGACACACCACGACCAGACCTGTGTGAAGTAGTCACGGGACATTCAGCTCCTGTTGCACCGCAGCACCCCGCCCGGCCAGACCTCTGTGCCGCATGCACATGGCCCGCCGCGGCGGCCACGTTGCCACTCACCCCCCACTATCGGCCCACACCCCCTTCAGACAGAAAAAGCCCGCACCCCGAAGTTGCGAGCTTGCCCATATTCCCAATCCGAGCATTCGATCAACACTCACGGACGGACGTGCGGAACCTCAGCGGCCACCCAGGGCCCAGAGCGTGATGAACGCTTCAATGTCACCACCATCCACACCACCATCGCCGTTCACGTCCGTCGAGAGTTCGCCCGCTTCCCAATCCAGCAGGTACGACTCCAGATCCGAACCATCAACGCCTCCGTCGGCGTTGTAGTCGGCGATGTTGTGCCACAACTCCAGCGAGGTGCCCGTGTTCACCATCGACATCGCGCCGCTCGCCGCGGTGATCTGCGTCACGGTCGTGAACGAGCCAGTGAACGAGGAGCCGCGGAACAGAACCGCAGTGAAGAGCGAAGCCCCCTGCTTCGACGGATCAAAGCCAGTGGAGGAATCCGCGTGCATGGTCCCGGCCATCACCACCGCACCGCCGGCGTCGATGCAGCCGATGCGCTCGGCACTCATGACATCAATGTTCACGATGCCCGAGGCCAGCTGCGTGAACGCGCCGCTCAATCGCAACCTGAACGTGCCGACATGAACAGTGCCGGCGTTCTCCACCGATCCGAACCGCACATCATGCAGCAACGTCACGCTCGCATTGCGGCTGATCTGCAGGCGCACCTGCGACGAGTCACCGAAGATGTCACCCAGCTGCAGCGGGCCGGTGGTGATCTGAAGTGTTCCCGATCCGATGATCCGAGATGTGGGAAGGAATGTCGCAAAGCCCGTCGTGGTCAACAGACTCCCGGCCCCGATCACGAACGTTCCGCTGTGTACGCCACCGACCGGCAGGCTCAGCGCCGACACCGACTCAAGTGTGATGGTGCCATGGTTCGCAAGTCCGATGTACCGCGTCCACTGCATCCCCGAGCCCAGCTCGATGGACCCGTTGTTCACGCGGATCTGTTCCATCATGTTGGAGAAACTCGCGTTGGCCCCGCCCAGGATGATGTCCGCGGCGTTGACCGTCACGTTCCGGCTGTAATCAATCAGCAGCGTGCTGCTGGCATCCGCGCGCCAAGTGCCACCGATCAGCGTGCCCGAGGCCTCGTCGCTGTAGTTGGCGAGATTCGTCGCCGCGACCCGCGCCACGCCTCCGCCGCTGGCACGGATCACGCCCTGATTGTCCAGCGAACTGGCGAATGCGCCCACGGGCGCCACCACCAGGTATCTCGCCGAAACATCCGCCAGAATCGTGCCCTGGTTGACCAACGTCGTCACCGCTCGCTCACTGAACAGCGCGCCACCCAGCGACCCATACCCGCGCACCGTCACCGCCGGACCGATCGTCATCTTCCGATTGCCTTCGCCCGCCAGACCAAGCCGCGAGTTGATCATCACGAAAGTGCCTGAATCCAGCGAAACATCCGACGCAAAGTCCATACCCCCGGCATTCACCGTCACCGTGCTCTGGGACTCAAGATCACCCTCCACCCGCACCTGCGTATTGATCGTCGCCACCGCAGTCTGGAAGGTCACCGGCCCCACCACGCGGCTTGGCGTCGATCCCGCGAACGTGATCGCCCCGGCCCTGCTCGCCCACGCTCCACCACCAATCGCCCCACCCATCACCGCCACCAGACCATCCACCCGCGCACTGGTCGCCACCGTCAACTCACCACCCGTGAACGTCATCGCTTCAGCCGAGTACAGCGAGTTGAGCCGCACACTGCCCGCATCCCGCGTGAACCGGATCGTCGGATTCGCCGCGCCCGCATCAATCTCCACATCATCGCCATTGACGGGAACCACACCACCGCTCCAGTTGCCCGGAGTCGACCACATCGAATCGCCCGCACCACCCGTCCACGCCACCGCCGCCAGCAGCGCACGCGGCTCCAGCGCGTCCAGTGCTCCCGCACGGCAGTCGGCAAGCCAGCCCGGACGGCGCGCTGGGCCACCCGATTCAATGTTCTTCCGATCCTTCACCGATCTCTCTCCTTCACAGGACGACGCCAACCTCTCCCGCACGCGACACCCAGCACCCGGATCCTGTGCCAGGACCCAACGCCGCCCCGTCCGCCACGAGAGAGAAGGTCAAGTGTACCGCACGCGCGCCCGCGGCGAAAGCCAAACACACCCCGTTTTCAGGCCTCTTTGCCCCTTCCACTTCCCATAACAGCGCATCTACGCCCCCGCCCGGGGCACGTAGCCCCCCTGCCCCAGCCCCACACCCCCATCCACCTGCACCATCAAATACCTCAGCGCATCCACCGCATGGTCATGCCCATCCTTCGCCGCCGTCAAATCACTCTGATCCTCATTGCGATAGTGATACCGAAGCAGCGACTCAATCAAGCCACCGCACCGCTGATGCACAAACAGCCGCGGCCCCGATCCATCCGCCGGATAGAACCGCGCACTCAGCACCGCAATCCCCGTCTGGATCGGCAAAGGCGTCGCCCGCACCCGCAGCCCATGCGACTCAAGCACATCACGCGCCGACATCCGCGCCACCAGACACCGCGCCCGCCCCGCCGGGTCAACCCCCAGCCACTCGGGCACCTCCCACGGCTCAATCCCCGCCTGCGCACACGCAAACGCATTGCCATTGGCCACCAGAATCGCCAGGTCATTGAGCAGTGAATCCGTGCGGATGAGCTCATCACACACCCACATCACCCCCTGCTCATCCTCCGCCACCCAGAGCACCACCGTTGGCGAGCGGATCCCGAAATCCACGCCCCCCAGCATCCGCACGACGCGGCGGCGCACCGTGACATTCCCATCCTCCCACTCGATGTGCCGCGAACGCACGCGAAAATCGCGCACATGCACCTTTACATCAAACTCCGGAATCACCGCGCCCTCGCGCGTCGGCTGCTCACACACCATCTCGCTCTTCCACGCCCGCAGCGCGACACGCCTCTTCTGCGCCAGCGCATCAGCGATGTACACATGCCCACCCGGCGCCTTCACCTCCTTGGCCCTCCCTTTGCAATCGTCATGCAGCGCACAACGCTGCACCGCGCCCTTCTCATCGCGCCGCTCGCACTCATACCGGGGCGGACACTGCTCCAGCACATCCACCACGCCCCACTTGAAGAGCGTGCGCCGCCCCAGACGACACTCCTGCACCAAGTCATGCATCAGTCCGAATGGAAGGTGCATCGTGCTCAGACACTCCACCGCGCCATGAACGAAGACGCCGCCACACTGCTTGCTCCTTGTCGTGAACTGCGCCGCTTCCCACACATCGGGCTTGAAGAGCTCCACTTCGTCACAGCGCAGCTTCTGCACGCGCGTGCCGCGGATCGATGTGTGCGACTGCGCCAGAATCTCCACCCTCGCCCCATTCGTGAGCTGCACGCCATCCGCCGTGATCCGACCATCCACCAACGCGGCAAGCTGCGCATTGCCCGCCGGATCAAGCAATCGCCGCAGATGCTCGAACATGCGCGTCGACTGCTCGCGGCTTCCCCCCAGCACCCTGATCTCAATCCCCGGCTTGAACACCAGATCAAGGAGCGTGGCTACTGCACCAAGGAACGTCTTGCCCCCGCCACGGTTGGCCCACAAAACCACATCACGCCCCACCTCATGCGCCCCGATCGCGCTGCTCGCACGCAGCCGCGGCAGCGCCACCGTCCGCCCCATCACCCGCGCTGGCTCGAAGAACGAATGACACAGATACGCAAACGGTGCCACGTGCCCTTCCACCACACTCTGCCGCGGCACCGAAATGCCAAGCTGCTCACGCATCCACGCCCACAACGCCTCCTCATCTCGAGGCATCGCCCATGGCGCGTCCTGCTGCACTTGCTCACGCTCAAGACCCCGCTCCATGCCCGCCTCAATCGCCTCCACCACCGTGACATCCGCCTTCGCCGCCGCCTTGCGCTGTCTTTTTGCCATGCTGCACCTCCGACATTGCACTCGTTGCACTTCACCCCGATCAACCGTTCCACTCAAGGAGTCACATACACCCGCGCCGGCCACGCCACTTGCGACGCGGCGTACATCGCCTCACGCAGCAACCCCCTCCCACCCTTCCCCCCATCAGCCCCAGCCGCGTGCCGCGAATGTCTGCTATCCCGCGCCCATACTTCAAACGCCCGCCCCACCCGCTCATCTCGGCGCAGCAACTTCGCGAGCACCATGGCATCCATCAACTCCCACGGTTCCACACCTGCTTCCTTGAGCCGCCGCGCGAGCAGTTGCGTGCGACGAGGAACAGCCGCGGGAACTTCCCGCATGCCCGCTCGCTCAAAGAGCGGCATCACCCGCCCCATCGCCGCCACCACCTCCGTGTGCGTCGTCAGTGGCTGCGCCAGATACGCCCGCACCAATGCCGATGCCACGCCAAGCCCGCGCATCTTGGCATCCACCACCACGCGCGCGATGCGCCTCACACGCTCATTCACAAACGCCGCGGCGTTTCGCTTGTGCTTCCACACCTCCCCCGGCCACGCCACACTCCGCCACGCCGCGTTCAACACAGGTCGCGTCACCACCAGCACCCCCACGATCCGTATGGGATCCTCCTGCATCCGCGCCACCAGCACCTGCACCACACCCACCGGCATCCGCCCCCGGTAATGCAGATCCTCGAGCGTGCGGTAGTCCTGCACGCTCCCCCGGCTGATCACAACACCATTCATGCCGCACGCTCCTTCCCCAGATCCACCACCCGCGCTGCTTCAAGCCACTGCGCCGGTGCTTCCCAGCATCCCGCAGCAATGATGCTCACCCCCTCACGCCTGGCCCACTTGCTCACTGCAGCACAGACACACCGCGCCGTCATCGCATCAAGACACGAGGCACACTCATCGATGAGCAAATAGCGCCGCCCCTGAGTCTGCAGCGCGAGTACGCGCTGCATCGCCAGTGCCAGTGCGAGCCGCCACCGCTGTCCCTCCGACATCGAAGCAATCGGTCGAACCAGGAGCGGGCCTTGCGCCAGCCCCGCGCACGCCAACGTCTCCAGCGCACGCTCCACTGGACCGTCGCACGCATCGATTGGTGCACGCATGCGAGTGCGCCAACCGCGGAGCACTTCGACGCGTGTACACCCATCGCCCCTGGCGGTCAGATGCGCTTCGATGGCCTCCAGCAAGGTCGATTTGCCCGAACCGCTTTCGCCGCTGAGGTAGCAGTGCTGGCCCGGCGCGAGGCTCTCGATGATGTCGCGCACCGCGGCGGGCACTTGACGTTGAAGCGGCGCTGCCTCTCGTGGCTGGTACACGCCCATGCCCAGCATGGCACATACTTCAAGAACTCTTCTGGTGATCGCAGCGCGCGTGGCCACGATCCGCACCGATGATCCGGTCTGGTTCATGCTTCACACTCCTTGTTGCGTCAACGCCTCGGTCGCGAGGCGGCGCTGAGCCGTGGCTTCAGCGGAACTGATGCATGATCGCACGAGCGCCTTCGATGCGTGCCAGGATCCGGCTGCGAACCTGACGCACGGTGCCGGGCTTGAGCTTGAGCCGCGCCGCCGCGGCAGTGATCGACAGCCCCCGCATCACACAGCACTGAGCCACGAGCGTCTCACGCTGAGGCCACTTGGACGCGTGCTGCGCCACGAACTGAAACTCAAAGCTCTTGAGGTGCGCCGTCAGCACGCGCACTCGCCGTCGCCCGGTTGACTCGCTGATGCCCAGCATGATGCACGAGGGACGCGCCGGCTGCGCATTCACCACCACCGTCTCCAGCAGCGCCAGATCGCGGGGAGCCAGTGCCCACCCGTGCCGCTTGATCGTCTCCACCAACTTCGATCTCGCGGCACGCTCCCCTCTCCGCTCCATCTCCCCCACCCCAGCCTCCGCTCCTCCGATTCCTCGCTCCGCCCCCGCTCCCCCCTCAACGCCTGCCCCACCCACGCCCGACCCATTCCGCGCCTGGTACTCATCGCCCACGCCCCTTTCCGCCCGAATCGCCATCTGGTCGTCCAACATCCGGTCCATTGCCTGACTGATCATCGCTCGCCGCTCCTTTCTTCGACACGGCACCAAACAAATACCATCTGTCGTTCACTATACAGTGAACACCAGGGCCTGTTCAAGAGCTTTCAGCAATTTTGATTGCTTTTTGTTTGGTTTGTGAACGGACTGCAGTATACTTCTACCAGTATTTCGTTTGGGTGTCGGTGGACGCCCATGCACTCCTTGTCTTGTTGGCTGACGCACTCCCATGCGCCACACTCCTTCCCAACGTGAAGCCGCGGCTGCGCCAGAGCCGCGTGGTCCGGGCACGCCGCTGGCCGCACTCATGCGTGCGGAGCGAGAGCGGCGTGGTCTTTCGCTGGCTCAACTGGCAAGCCGCGTTGGGTGCGCGAAGAGCTACCTGAGTGCGCTCGAGAACGACTTGCGGGGAACACCCAGCGATGCGCTGCTGGTGCGCCTTGAGCAGGCACTTGAGTTGCCGGCGGGTGCGCTCATGGGCGCCGGGCGCTGGCGTCGAAGCCTGGAGGTGGGCGGGCCCAGTGTGCGGCGCGATGTGGAGGCCCTCACCGACACGCGCGAAGCGGCGCGCAAACTGGCCCATCTGCTTCGTCAGAGCGAACGAGGTCGTTCACTGGATGATGCCTATGCGTCCGGAGCACTGCGCCAACTGGTGGATCAGATTGCGCCCGAGGAACAGCCGCCGCAGGTTCTTCCCATCTCGCTGGGACGCAACGTGCCACTGATCAACAAAGTCGCGGCGGGCTACCCGACGGAGTTCACTGATCTTTCCTACCCCGCGCGCGTCGCTGATGAATACGTGCGATGTCCCGACGTCACCGATGCGGATGCGTTCGCCGCGCGCGTCGTCGGCGATTCCATGGAGCCCGCTTACACGCAGGGTGATGTCGTGGTCTTCAGTCCCGCACGTCCGGTGGTCGATGGCAACGACTGCTTCGCCCGACTCGAGCCCGATCACCAGTCCACGTTCAAGCGCATCTACTTCGAGGGCGATTCCATCCGACTTCAGCCGCTCAACAGTGCGTACCCGCCTCGGACGCTGCACCGAGAACAAGTCGCCGGCCTCTACGCCGCGGTCGCGGTGATCAAGCGCCTCTGAGTGCACGCCCGTATGGCACTTGCACATCTGGCACTTGCGCATATGGCACGTAGCACGCTGGCTCTGCAGCGTGCTGCGTGCTTCCCACCCACCGTCTGGATACTCGCTCGCGACACCTCGAACTACCACGCGATTGGTAGGAAGCACGCACCAGACCGCAAAGCCGGTCTGGTACGTGCCAGATGAGTACGTGCCAGATCGGAGGAGCTTCTTATTACCGCTTCTTCCCCACCGCGACAAAGACAAGCACCAGTGGCGCAAAGGCCGCGGCGATATGGTGCGATTCAACACGTGCTGAGACGCCAAGCCACGTGCGGTCCGCCGCGGCTTCGAAGGGGGCAGTCAGCGGCGAGAGCATCAGCAGCGTCTCGATCATCTTGGGAGATGCACCCAGCGGCGAGGCCATCGCCGCAATCACGGGTCCGGCACTCACCAGGACCAGGATGTGCAGCATCCAGAGCCATCGCGGGATCCAACTTGTGAGCCGCATGTAGTAGATGGCAAGCAACGCGGCGATCGCCGCGGACCAGGAGAAGTACGACGCGCCGATCGTGAGACTCACCGTCGCCGGCCACCCAGCCATCCACGGCATGCTCTGTGCCGCGAGCACCACCAATGCAGGCACAAGCACCACGAAGCCATCGAGCGCGAACGAGCCCGAAGGGTCCGTCGGCGGCACCTGACTCAGTCGCACCATGGGCCAGAGAATGGAAAGGCCGATGCCGGTCATCGACAGCAGGATGATCGTGGCCGGACGGAAAACCTCGTACCCCACCAGCCCGATGTAGCCCATCCCTCCCAGCGAGAGCATGCTCGCGAAGAAGAGGTAGATGGACCACCACACGATGAGTTGCCGCGGCTCACCCCGGCGGTGCGCCCACCGGTCGTATCTGCCTGCACCTTGTGTGTCGCCCGCTTCGATTCGAATCACCTCTGCTTCATGCTGCGTCCCGACACGACTCAAGGCTCGGGCACTTCCTCGATGTCGGGCGATGTCTTGCGCTGCGCCATCGCCGTGGCCGAGAGATCAAAGAGCAGCCGTTCCTGATTCACGTAAATCATCGGGTACGACGCATCGATGCGCTTGGTATCGCGCACCAGCTGGCGCAGATGCTCGAGCTTCTGTGCCGTGGAGACTTCGCCCAGCGCCGGCTTGCTCGGCCGCCCGCCCCAGACCACCTTGGTGTTCTGATCGGTGATCAGGATCAGCTGGCCCTTGGAGGAGAACTGCGAGGCATCCACGCCCTGCACCTGCTTCACCCACGGCTCGGACGAAATCTTGCCCAGAAGTTCGAGGCTCGCCGCGATGTCCTCACCGGCCCAGGGCCGCTGATAGTCGCGTTCACCCGCCCCATCACGCGGCGGACCGATCGCCGGATCAAAGATCCAGTTCGAAGCCTGCGCGCCCGGCGGCATCGGATTGCCGTCCCAGGAGATCAGAAAGTCATCGCCCTTGTAGCGGACGTTCGCCGCGGGAATGCGCCATTCACCGCTCACGCGGATCATGCCGCCCTGCTCGCGTGTCACCAGCGGCGTCTTGGAATACCACCCCGACTGCGAGAGCGCGGTGGCCACTCGGTGCAGCTGCTCGTGGTCGAGCAGATCCGAAGACGGACCCGCGGCGTCATGCGCGAGTGCTTCGAGTGCCTCGCTGCACGCCCGGGGCATCCACGTCCCCTCGCCACCTGCCGCGACCGGCCATTCAATGGCCAGTCGAACATCGCCCGGATCGAGCGCTTCCGAGGCACGCCGCTCAAGGGCGCGGGTTCCAAACAGCACGCCAGCCACCAACCCGCCGCACATCAGCGTGAGCGCAGCAGCACTGGAATAGGTCACAAGCGCAGACGGAGTTTCGGGCGAGGGCTTCTTGGCCATGGCAGTCCACACCGGCCCAACCGTGGGCCGCACACAAAGTCAAACCTCCACGCGGCATGCATCCATGCAGCCGCTCCTACAGCGAAGATTATTGCCCCTCTTATCGGCTCAAGCTCGGTCCAAACCCAAAGACATCTCATTCCGAGTGATCATCACCGGCCTGACCAGCTCGATTGGCCTGAATAATCAGTGGGTCCGCCAAAGCCGGTCGGGTGAGAACGTGAGTCGCCCGGACGCAGAGTCCGGGTCCGCTGGCGTCAGCCCCCAGGTACTTACCGGCAGCGCCCATTCGACCATGCGTTGCTGAAGGCCTCCAGGTCCGCTCCGTCGCACCCGCCATCGAGGTTGAAGTCGGCCCGAGTGTTCTCCCAGTCGGAAACGAAGAGCAGGAGATCAGCCTGATTGATCGTGCCATCTCCGTTCCAGTCACCCGGGCAGAGTCCAGGGAGCTTGGCGACCCAGATTTCCTGACGCCGCGTGCCATCGGGAAGTGTGCGCTGCCCCAGACCAGAGACGTATTGGCCGTCAGGTGTCACCGAGTTCACGGAGTAGAGCGTCCAGTCATTGAGGAACACGCCGCGGATGCTGAGAAGATCCGAGACCGAGTAGACGGTGCCATCCGGGGTCCAGATGCACGCACGCGTCTCGCCCGAGTTGGTGCCGCCACTCTCGCCGCCGATGATCGAACCCGTCGCACTCACCGAGTTGGCCCGCCAGGCAGTGTCCGTTGGCGTCAGTGGCACCAACGCCGATGCAACACCGCCGCGCCACACCACCGCCCGGTCATTCGCAGAAGCCCGCGCCGATCCGACCAGCACCTGACCATCGCCATTGACCGCCCGCGACGTGCCGCCTGTCATGCCCGCCGGCGGCGAGAAGATCGTCATGCCGCCCGCACTCGTCCAGGCAAAAGGAGCCGCGACACCAGCCTGATCCGTCTCGCCGACGAGCACCAGCCCATCGCCGCTCACGCCCTTCACATCCACGTACGTCCCACCGGAGGGTGCATTGATCACGGTGTAGGTTGAACCCACCAGCCTCCACCCGCGGCGAAGAGCCCCGGAATACACCACACCACCGATCACCGACCCGTTCCACGACACACCCTGCGGAATTGAACGCTGCGCACCCGCAACCGGCGGCAGACCAATATCCACCATCTGGCCCGATGCGAATCGGAACGCCTTGGTCGTCGCACCACCGGTGCAGAACCCGATCACCGTCTGCGCATCCGCACTGCAGGCAAACGCCACCGAACTGGTTGTTCCCGTCAACGTGCCCAGACTCACGACACCCGCTGAAGTATGCCGCGTTGCAAGCGATCGAACACTGGGCGAGAATCGCGACGACCAGCCCACGACAGTCGCACCATCCGCGGCGAGATTCTGGCCGATGCCCATCGAACCCGAGGCATCGCCCGCAAGCACGCCCATTCCTCTGAACAATGTCTCCTGTGCCTGGAGCGGCGCAACGCAACATGCTGCCAGGACGGCACTTGCAAGGAGGCTGCCGGTGCACTCGCGACGGTGGATGAATGAGAGCATGCGTAAAAGTAGGCACGCTCAAGCCTCCATCGTTCCAAACAAAACACAGACAATTTCCCTGATCCAGAGCGACGGGGGGGGGAGGGGGGATCCTCAGCAGGTGCCGTCGGCCCAGCGTGCGAAGAACTCACCGACATCCAGCCCATCCGTTCCACCATCAAGATTCAGGTCCGCCGATCCGGCTTCCCACGAGCGAAAGAATGCATCGACATCGCCACCATCGATGCCGCCATCGGCATTCCAGTCGGTCGGGCAGAACGAGGGGACGCGCGCCAGCCACGCCATGTTGCGCCGCACGCCACTGGACTGCATGAACTCACCGGCACCGGCGATGTACTGCCCATCCGGCGAAATCGACGTCACTGAAAGCAGCTTCCACGATGTGAGATCGACGCCGCGAATCGACAGCAGGTCCTCAACGCTTCTGGCCCGCTGTTCCAGCAGCGACCAGACACAGGCCCTTCCGCCGCTCTGGCCACCAATCAGACTCCCATCCCCGGAAACCGACGCCGCTTCCCACGTTGAATCTGTCGCAAACAGCGGCGGCAACTGGACCGGCAACGATTCCACCCAGACCACCGCCCGCAGCGCACCCGAACTTCCGCAGTTCCCCAACACCACCGACCCATCTCCGCTGAGCCCAAGCGCCCCACATGGTCCCGATGCCGCGGGCGACACCAACGCGACACTCCCGGTCGCACGCGACCACCGGTACGCAACCGTCGTTCCGCCGACATCCGTATCACCCGCCACGTACACCCCGTCACCACTCACCGCCCGCACAGAGTTCCCCATGGCACCAGGCAGCAACTCCACCATCGTGAACTCACCAGCTTCATGCACCCAGCCCCGCAGCATCGTCGCCGCGGCTCCCGTTGCAACCACCCCACCGATCAACCCACCGCTCCACGACACACCACTGCACCTTGGAAAACTCGCCGGCACCACCGGCGGCATCCCAAGGTCAGTCATCACACCACCAAAGTACCGAAACGCCCGTGCCGGCCCGCCAGAAAAGCACGCGCCCACGATCGTCGTTCCATCCAGACTGCAAGCCGCGGCGATCGAAGAGGTCAATCCGGGCAACACCCCAATCGACGTCGTCACACCCCCACTCATCCGCACCGCTGTCTGTCGCCCCAGACTCGAAATCGATGTCCCGACCTGAACACTTCCAAACTGAGCAATCCCCACACCCGAGGCCGGCTGCGTCGCCACATCGCCCGCCAAAGGCGACAGCGGCACAATCCAAGCCTCCTGTGCGAGCGCACGGCCACCAACACAACAACTAAGTGCCATGCCGATAAACACTTGGGGATGACAAATGCCGAATTTCACGCGTGGGGTGCCAAAGGTATGCGAAAGTCTTCATCCCCTGCGCGCCCGCGTCACCCTTTCCACCATCTTCATCTACTATTTGCACGTCCACCCAGCCCGGATGCGTCCCATAGCGTGAACGGATCTCTTCAACGCGCCACTCACCCCACTCCCTGAGCCTTTATGCCAACACCAGATCCGGACAAACTCATCCGCCTCGCGGCACCGCTGATTGAATCCTGGATGCATCAGGACCCAAGGCACCGCGCCCTCATCAGTGAACTCGGCGCGTACCTCACCCAACTCGCCGCGACCCCCGAACCACGCCGCGGCGTCAGTTCGGCACCGTCCGCTTCGCCGAGTCCCGCCACTCCGCCACCACCACCCGCGGCAACGCCAACGGTTCGCACACCCCCAAAGCCCGGCACCACTCGACCCGATCCCGTCAATCAGATGATCGCCCAGGCACAAGCCGACCTCCCTCGCTTGGTCGGCGGCCTCTCCCCACCACCGCCCAGCGCCCCCGGCGTTGCCATTCCTGCGCCGCCGCCGCCACCACCCGCGCCACCCGCCGCGTCACCAACGCCGCGTCCGGCACCCAATGAAGCAGCACAGCGCGAGATGTTTCTGGCGGTGCAGAAGGCCACCCATCATCGCGAACAGATGCGAAAGTGCCTCAAGGCGAAAGACCACGCCGCCGCGGCTGACCACATCGGCCGCGCCGCCACCGCGCTTGATGTCTACATCTCCAAGGGCGGCACCCTTCAGCCTGGCGATGAAGCTCGCGAGCTCCTTGGCACCATCATCGATGAACTGCCCGAGAAACTCTTCCTGAGCGCTGCCACCGAGAAGCTCCTCGACCGCATCTTCCATGCAGCCGATGCTCGCGAGGAGGAAGATGATGGGCCCACCGCGCCACCCCACCCTGCAGCCGCGGCGAAACCTCTGCTCGCGGGTCGCACCGCCATCCTCATCGGCGGCGACATCCGCGAAGCCCGGCGTCTGGCACTCGAGAGTGATCTGGGGCTGGCACAGCTGCGCTGGATCCGCAGCACACCCACGAACCCTGCGACGCGTTTCGAGCCCGACATCCGGCGTGCGGAGGTGGATGTGGTGCTGATTGCGATCCGCTGGGTGCGTCATGCAACCGCGTGGGCCGCCGCGGATGCCGCGGCGAAGTTCAAGAAACCACTGGTCCGTCTGCCGGGCGGCCTTGGCAGCAATGCCGTTGCGCATGAAATCCTCGAACAAGCCGCGGAGAAACTCCGCCGCTGATCCGACCCGACTCCGCTCGCCACGAATGCACAGGAGATGCCGTTGGACACGATGATCGATCTCAAGCCCGATCGGGAACAGGATGTGCTGGCGGAGTTCCGACGCGCACTGACGCAGAATCCGCGCCTGCGCGATGTGGTCTTCGAGTTTGCGGGCTGGCTTGCGCAGGAAGAGGAACACGCGCGGCTCCGCGCCAGCAATCAGGGCTTCGAGCCTGGCAGTCACCCGCCCCGTCCGACGATTGATGTGATCCGCGCCCTGCTCAAGGCCGCGCCCGATGAAGCACTGATCAGGGATCTGGTGGGCAAGCTCACACTCGACACCGCAGTGGCTCCCAAGCCCACCTTTGCACGCGGCATTCCTCAGCCGCCACGTGCCAAGCGTGTTCACAAGGCTCGCCCGCAGGATCCGCACTCTCTGGACCCGACCATCGAGTCGATCCAGATCAAGCTCTCAGTGCTGGACTTGCTTCTTGAACAGGCCACGGCTCCCGAGGCCGACCCGGTGCTGCGCACGCATCGTCTTGATTACTACCGCAACCTGACGCACGCACACAAGCGCGAGTGCTGGCCTCTCGAACTGATGCCGCCGGCGGATGCCGCGAGCATGGAGCGGTATGAGGCATCGCGTGATGCGCTGCTCATTCTGGCGCGGGTGTTGCGGCTCTGCAAGGCGGCGCGGCAGATTCAGGGTCGGACCAACAAGGTGCTCGGTCAGGCGGTGGGCCTGCTCATGCGCTGTGTGCGGCGCATCAAGCCCGTGCTTTCGCGGACGAGCCCGACGGTGCGCGGGCTTGATCGTGACTTGATTGAGATTGAGGGCTGGAGTACGGCCATTCGGCAGGTGCGCAAACTGGCGGATGCGAAGTGGCCGGTGCGATCTGTGATGCTCTCGGTCGAGGCGCTGGCTGCGTTTCATGCCGCGGCGGGTCAGCTTGAGTCGCTGCTGGAGCGGGATGCGTTCGATGCCAGGGCGCGGATACGTGCAACGTCTGAAGCCAGGCGCCATGATCGGATGCTGCGGGTGAACTCGCGCGAGACGTCGTATGAGGAGCTGGCGACGCATGCGAGCGCGATGGTGCATGCCGCGGATGAGTATCACAAGGCGGGCGGTTCGCCGGATGATGCCACGTGGCAGGGTTGGGTGATGCGCGCAGTGGAAGTGCTGGGCGATGCGTATCCGGTGCCGACGGGTGCCGAGATCATGCTCAACGAGGCCAACTGGGCGCGGGCGAAGACTGAGCCTTCGCCTCGGCGCGAGGTGAGTCAGCAGATCGCCAGGGTGCGCGAGCTTGTGCAGGGTCGCGCGGCGGTGGTGATCGGCGGCGTACCCAAGGCGCAGCGCATCGAAGCGATCCGCGAGGCATTCGGGCTGTCGCGTCTTGAATGGCCCGAAACACGCCGTCATGAGGACTTCACCAAGTACGAGCCGATGATGCGCCGCGATGATGTGTCGCTGCTCTTCTTCGTCGTGAAGATCGCCGACCACTTCTATGCCGATCGCCTGCGAGCCATCGCACGCGAGCGCGGAATCGTGCTGATCAACATTCGCGCCGGCTATGGACCCGAGCTGATTGCCAACGACATTCTCGAACAGGCATCGCGCGCGCTGATGCAAGCAGCCGGCAGGCTCTGAGTCTTCTCTCACGCGTGCAGTGGTACTGAGGCAAGTCAGGCTTGAACCGGCGACCGGCAACTTGTAGCATGCTCGAGTCGCTGCGTGTGCGGTGCATCGTCAGCAATCCTTGCTCGAGTGCGACCAGTGACCCGGCCACCCTGCGTCTGTGCGCCTGTCTCGAATGTCCGGTGGACTTCAACCAGGATGGGGGCATCGACGGCACCGACATCGACGCCTACTTCTTCCGCTGGGAATCGGGCCACTGCGATGCCGATGTGAACGCCGATGGCGGGGTTGATGGCGACGACGTTGGCTCGTTCTTCGCAGCATGGGAGGCTGGTGGCTGCGGTTAATGGCAAAGGGGTAGCCGCTCTACTGCCCGGGTTTTTCCCGCATATCAATCAACCGAACACACTGCCATCGATTTGCGAACATATTCCGTGCTCTTTGAACATCATCCTTGCAATTTCGGCATGGCGTGCTGAAATTGCAAGGATGTCAGACCGGATTGGAGCGTGAGAATCACCGTTCCCGGAGGCCAGCGGCCTCGCAGTCAGGCACCACGGGTGAAGCACGCCTTTGGCGTGCGCCACCCGTGGTCACGGTGCGCGTGGTTGGCCGCACCCCGGCAGGAGTGCACGTAGAAAACGCGAATGCGATTGGTTCGTGCAACTTGCACGCCTCCGGCGTGCGGTCCGCTTTCTTGCCGCTTCACACGGGTGGCGCACGCAAAGCCGTGCTTCACCCATGCCTACGCACTTCCAGGCCCGCTGGGCCTGAAGAGGGTGTTGATTCAGAGCTTGGCTTCGCATGCATGCACTGCACATACGACAGGCTCCCTCAAAACGCATAGGAGCCGGACCCATGAACAGGTCCGGCTCCCGCGCAGTGCATGTGTGTGATTCCGTCGAACTCAGCAGCCGCCGGCTTCCCACGCCGCGAAGAAGAAGTCGATGTCGGATCCATCGACGCCGCCATCCTGGTTGGTGTCGGCGGTCGAGTTGCCAGCTTCCCATTCGGCGAAGAACGCATCGACATCCGCTCCATCCACGCCGCCGTCCTGATTGAAGTCAGCAGGGCAGGGGAGCGGGTCGGGGGTGAGAGCAACGTTCATCGTGCCGCTGCCGGTCTGACCGTTGTATCCGCCCAGGCGGATCAGGTACCGCTGGCCTTCGACCACCTGGAAGGTCATGCTCGACTGAAGTCCGCACGAGTCGTCGTTGCACGCGATGGCCTGGCCATCAAGTGCCGAGCAAGCGACATACGCGGCGAGCTTGGTATCGAATCCCGAGCCGCAGGTGTTCACGGTGAGACTGCCGTTGGCCTGAGCAAAGTACGCATACCACTGATCGCCGTGCACCTGCAAGTCGCCGCAGCAGAACGAGCAGTTGGGTTCAGCTGGGCCATCGGTGGTGTAGCCGATCGTGGAGAACGCGACTGAGCCATCACTGGTGCTGATGGGGTTGGAGCAGAGTTCACCGGCCTGAGGCGTCTCGACGAGTGTGAGATTGCCCGAACCCCGCTGACCGAAGTAGCCACCCACCTGGATCAGGACGGGCTGACCCGCCGAGACCGGGAAGGTGATGCTCGACGAATAACCGCACGTGTCGTCGTTGCAGGCGATGGCGGCACCACCGGCTGAAGGGCACTGCAGGTACGCGGCGAGGAATGAGTCGTAGTTGGTTCCGTTGCACGTATCGACGGTCACGGTTCCGGTGTAGCGGGGCACATAGCTATACCAGCGATCCGACTGACCGGCGCATCCGCCTTCTTCGGTGTTGTAGGAAACTGTGGTGAAGGGTGTGACGCCCTCGACGATCGGCGCTGCCGTGGGGCAGGTATCAGCATCACGTGCGAAGCCCACGGTGAGCGGGAAGGTGCCCGAGAGATTCTGCCGGTGTGAGACGCGGGCGTAATACTGTCCGCCCGGCACGGTCTGCACCGACACGGATGAACCGCTGGCAGTGCAACCGGGACGATCGTCACTGCAGGCGATCATCTGTCCGCCGCCGCTGGGGCAACTGTTCCAGACGGTGATGATCGTATCGGTGAACAGGGCGAGTCCGCAGGGGGTGCTGAAGGTCAGCGTGCCATCGGTCGCCGCGGTGTAGCGGTACCAGACACCAGCGGGGCTGGTGAAGGTATCGGTGGAGCAGGAAGCGGGGACCTTCTCGATCTGAGGCCGTGCGTAGATGGTCGTGCCGTTGTAGACGCCGGGCACCACGTCGACGGGAGTCGTGCACTCCTCGTTGGCGGGAGCATCGAGGTACCGCGCCGAAATAACGTGCGCCGCGGGGGCAAAGCCGCTCCTCACGGCGACACGGATGAGGTAGGTCTGGTTGATACCGAGGTCGATATCGAGGATGCCGCCGATCCCGTTGTTGCTGGTTGCAGCTCGAATCTGCGTTCCGGTCGTCGCCGGCCCGGTGAAACGGTGGACCGAAACGACATGCCCGGGAGCGTCGGCAACGGTGATGCGGACGCGCCCGTCGCCGTCCCAGAGGTTGAAGGAGTAGTAGACATCGGCGTTGCCCTGCGTGCCGAACGTATCAAAGTTCGCATCGCCATCCTTGGTGGCACCCACGGTCGTCCCAGCGGTGGGAGTGCCGTAGCCCTGCTCACCGAGCATCGTGGCCTCGAGCCAGGGGTTGTTGATCGGTGGCTGCAGCGCACCCACGGTGCGCGTCAGCGTGTACATCTGGGGCATGGTGAAACTGGTGCTCACCGGCTTCACCACCGAGTAGTAGTCGCCGCCGGGCACCTGGGCGCTCACCGTGACGCTCTGGCCGGGTGCACCCTGATTCGCCGCGAGCAGATTGCCCGCTGAATCGCGGATTTCAACGCGCAGACCCGTCTGCATGAGCGAGTTGACCGTGTTCCCCGAGTTGCATGAGCCTTCGCCGTTCTGCGTGCTCGTGTCGTAGGTCTTGCCCATGGGCCTTGCGGTGAATGTCACGGGGACCGCGCCGGGCACCGAGGAGCGCATCCAGTCCGAATCGCCCGGGAGCACACAGGCCGTGGCGCTGTTGGCTACCTGCTCGTAGGTGTAGAAGTGAATCGGCACGTTGTCGGTGGCGGAAGGCACGAGTACCCGCGCCATTTCCATCCAGTTGTCGGGCTCCTGCGGATCGCCGTAGAGATACTGCAGGCCCAGAATGTCGTCGTGCTGCAGGCTGTCGTAGTTGGGCGAGTAGAAGGGTTCCATGAGCTTGAGCCCGACGGAGGGGCACGAGTGTCTCAGGCCCAGCGCGTGCCCGATTTCATGGGTGAAGACGTTGCGGAAGAATCGGTATGAATCGGCGAAGCGTTCCCAGTGCTCGGAGGTATCCAGCGTGATGTCACCCCAGGTCGGATAGCCCGCAAATGCCAGGGTGCTGTTGGTTCCGTCGATCGGTATCGCGGCGATCCGGATTTGACCGGTCTGGGACGCACTGGTGCTTGGGAACGCCGAACCATTGTCCGAAACCTTCGTGAACCGCGCACCGCAGACCCGGGACACCGCCTCGAAACAGCTGTCGATGTACCCGGTCCACTGTTCGCGATATCCGCCGAACTTCGAGTCCATCGTGGTAAAGAGTGTGGAGGGATACCCCCTGTCGTGCGCTGTTCCGTCCGGCACGAGGCTGTAGGTGAGGTTGACACTCGTACCCGCGTACCTCCCCCACGAGCCGAGCGTGTAGTAGCGGTCGCCGTATCCGGGCTCGGGCATCTTCGCCAGCGACCGCCACTGCGCCAGCAATGCCGGCGTCAGTTCGGTCCCCGGCGCAAAGCAGAACGCAGGAAACGAACTGTCACGCGGCATCAGACTCCAGCCGGGCTCACGATCATGTCCGCAGCCCGCAGCAAATCGTGCAAAGGGCCGCGCGGGCCCCTGCAGACTTCCGCATCCATCGGACCCGTTGCACGCGTGCTGCCCGAACGCACCACTGGTGGTCAGGCCGCCGATAATCACAATCCCCACCATCATCCCGTTCCGTCCGGCCCCGTGCCCGAAGGTTCTGCCTGATTGCCTCGTTCGCTGGTTCATGACTGCACTTTCCTTGTTTGGTGTATTTCTGGTCCCATGCACTGGTGCCGCTTCACGACGGCCGACCAGCAGAGCGCCCACCGCACCCTGCACACCACTCAGCGGATCAGGGGTCTGCGCGGCGCATGGATTCCCAAAAGAAATTGCATGACGGCAGTCCGGACCAGAAACCCAAACGCCCGACCTCTTGAACCACCCCCAAAGAACCCAAGGTAAAGTGCCACCGATTCCCGGCTTCGGAATCGGTGTCCCCGTTTTGGACTGCTCCGAAACTCTACGAATTGCTGTGACACTCGCCCGTGAACCTGGCCATCGTTGTGAGCCAGAACGCCGACATGGCTCGGAGAGCCATGAGACTGAGGAACACGGCTCAGAGAGCCGTGCCACGGAAGAACACGACTCGGAGAGTCGTGCCACGAGGCTTGCCACTTTACCGCAGCACTTCGTCCATCGTGCGCTTCTGGCCCGGCGTCAGGCCATCCACCGGAATCTCTTCGAGCAGACTCTTGACCAGATCGTCCGTCGTGATCTGATCCGCTTCCGCATTGAAGTTGGGCATCAGACGGTGACGCAGCACCGGCAGGGCCACTTGCTTGACGTGTTCGGGCGTCACATGCGTGGAGCCGCTCAGGATCGCCGCGGCTTTCGCCGCGAGCACCAGGTTCTCACTCGCACGGGGCCCCGCACCCCACGAGAGATAGTCCGTGATCCGCTGCGGACGCTTGAGCCCGTTGTCCATCGATTCCTTGATGCGCGTCGCACGCACCAGCCGCAGCGCATAGGCAATCACATGATCAGCCACGGGCATGGATCGCACCGCATCCTGGATTCGCTTGATGCCATCGCCATCGAGCACCGGCGTGATCGTCTCCGTGCCGCGTGCCGTCTGCCGGCGGATGATCTCCAGTTCCTCTTCCTGTGTCGGATACCCGATCTGAATCATGAACATGAACCGATCCAGCTGCGCTTCAGGCAGCGGATACGTGCCTTCCTGCTCGATCGGGTTCTGCGTCGCCAGCACGAAGAACGGACTGGGCAGTTCATAGCGCTGACCACCCACCGTCACCTGCCGCTCCTGCATCGCTTCCAGCAACGCCGCCTGCGTCTTGGGCGGCGTGCGGTTGATTTCATCCGCCAGAATCACATTGGAGAAGATCGGGCCACGCACGAACTTGAGCACGCGCTGGCCGCTGGTCTTGTCCTCCTGAATCACTTCCGTGCCCGTGATGTCGCTGGGCATCAGGTCCGGCGTGAACTGAATGCGCGAGAAGCCCAGGTTCAGCGTCCGGGCAATCGTTGAGATGAGCAGCGTCTTGGCCAGACCCGGCACACCGACGACGACGACATGCCCGCGGCAGAACACTGCCATGAGCATCTGATCCACCACCGCATCCTGACCCACAATCACCTTGTGAATCTCACGCTTGAGCTGGCCAAAGGCCTGCTGCACTTCACGGATCACCTCGGGCAACGCACCGGATTCAGTCGTCATACCCGGAGCATAGGGCCCCTCTCTTTCCCTCCCCCAACCCCCCTCCT
>JBILUL010000208.1:0-7505 GCA_044371005.1 Phycisphaerales bacterium
CGGCGACCAGTGCGGCCCGGATCGCATACAGCGACCGGGCACGACGCCGAATGAGCCGCAGGTGCATGACCAGAAGCGTTGCATTGAAGAGGGCCGCCCCGATTCCCGCGGGAAGCGCACTGGCGGCACCGAAGGCCCAGATGCACGCAATCAATCCACCGCCGGAAAGGAGTGCGCAAGCGCATGCGGCCACACCCCAGCCTGCGAGGACCGCATCATCCACTCCAAGATGCCTTCGTGCGTATGCAGTCCAGTTCATGCCGCCAATCCCCTTCACGCCGCCGCCCGCAGCCTGTACTCCAGCGACTGGTCGTACCGGCTCAGGTCCACCTTCATGAATGCTTCAAGCACCTCGGGCGAGAACTGCTTCCCGGCTCCCTTGGTCAGTTCCCCAAGCACCGTTGCACGCGGCATGGCCGATCGATACGAACGCGTCGACGACATGGCATCGAACGCATCCGCAACGCCAATGATTCTGGCCAGCAGCGGAATCTGATCACCACTGAGGCCTTCGGGGTAGCCCCGACCATCAACGCGCTCGTGGTGGTACAGAACACCCGGAAGCACATCACTGAGCAGTGGCACGCCCGACAGAATGCGACGCCCGATCTCGGGGTGCCGCTTGATCAGTGCAAACTCCTCATCGGTGAGTTTGCCGCACTTGCACAGCACTGCTTCGGGCACGCCGATCTTGCCGACATCATGCACGAGGCCTGCGATTCGAACGCGTTCGACCTGTGCCGCGGGCATGCCCATCGCCGCGGCGATGGCTGCGGAGAGCATCGCGACGCGCTCCGAGTGGCCGTGGGTGTATGGGTCCTTGGCATCGATGGCGGTGGTCAGGGCTTCGAGCGTGCCGAGCGACATGGCGCGCTGTTCCTCGAAGCGGCAGGCGTTCTCGTGGAACGTGCCGATGAAATCGGCCAGGCCGCTCAGGAAGAGCAGTTCGGGGCTTGCAATCTCACCGTTCTCGGAGGATTTTGCGCCTGCGAGGAGGATACCGATGGCTTCACCATCATGAGCAATCGTCTCGTGGACGACTTCGCATCCGGCGATTGCGGCTAGCGTGTGCCGCTGCGGCTCGAGCACTCTGGTCCAGTTGTCCTTGTCGCTGTGATGCAGCAGATCATGTGCCGCATCCGTGAGCGAAGCCCCGAGCACCTGGCTGCCAGAGGTGATCATGCACCCACGCAGCCGGGCTGTGACCGTCGGTGAGTTGCGGAAGAGCACGGCGATCCAGCCGAAGGGCATCACCTGATGGGCGATGTTGCAGAGCAGCTGCATCTGCGATCCCGGGTCTTCCGCGGAGCCCGTGAACCGAATGATCCGGAAGAGGGCGTTGACTTCCTCATACGACTGCATGAGCTTGTAGCCAAACTCGCGGATGACGCTCGCCTGTTCGTCGATCGACGAGATCTCCGACATCATGTTCAGGATCTGACATTCGAAGGGCCCGGGCTCAACCCCAGAAGGGACGCGGATCTGCAACGCTTCGCCATCGGGGGCGGTCACGGTCACCCAGCCGGCCATCGAAGGCCCATTGGTAGTGGCCAAACCCAGCGCCGCCAGACGGGCAGCCAGTCGTGCGGCGATGCTCTGCCGCGGACAAGCGATTGAATCCTGTTGGTTGTTCATGCCGCCTTGTCCTTCTTCACGAGCGATCCATTGGCCTGCTCGTATGTCAAAAGCTCATCCACCAGGGAGAGAACCTCCTTGGCTGAGAACGGCTTGGGCAGCACGTGCCGGACGTTGGTGAGCTTGAGCTCGGCCACGTTGAGTTTGTGACTGCGTGCCGTGAGCATGATGACCGGGATGGCTCGCGCGGCAGGATCGGCCAGGAGTCCCTGCGCCAGTTCAAGGCCGCTCATGACAGGCATCTGAAAGTCAGTGATGATCAGCGTGGGGGCTGCGCGGGACACCGCATCGAGTGCCTCACGTCCGTTGCGGGCCTCCACCACGCGATACCCATGGTCGCGCAGTCGCATCGCGAGCATGCAGACAACGATGGCTTCGTCGTCCACAACCAGGATCGTGGCATCGGTTGGCATGCATCGGTTTTCGGCACCCCGAACCGACCCCTTGATGGTTCAGACGCGAACCGGTGGAGTCCCAGCAGTTCCATGCCCCCCGCCCCGGGGCATCGGGCCACCGGCCCAGACTTGAGTTGCCCCGATCAGGGGCCTCGTGCCCGCACCACCATCCGCGGCTGCGATCAGAGGCCTCACGCTCTGCCTCGCATGTGCCGATCCGGTGGTCATGATTGCTGTGCCGCGGCAACGCGCACGAAACCACGCCGACAGAGCAGAGGCCCGGAGCCTCAGGGCGGTCCTGCGCCGACGCCGGTCAGGTGCCTTCACACTGCTTGAACTTCTCGTGGTCATCAGCATCATCGCCATCGCCAGCGCGGTTGCAGTTCCGCGACTGTCCGGGTCGATCTCCAACGCAAGAGTCACATCCGCCGGGCAGCGGATCATCGCAGACCTTGCCCGTGCGCGATCCCGCGCCATCGCTCAGAGCGCAAGCGTCACTCTCAGGTTCTCACGACTGACCTATGAGGTCATCGGCGACCAGCGCACGCCGGATCGTGCCATGCCCGCACTGGTCACGCTGACGGCAGCACCGTACTACACCCAGGTCGACTCTGCCGACCTGGGCGGCACCGATTCGCTGACCTACGACATGTTCGGCACTCCCAGTTCGGGCGGCGCCATCACACTCACTTCCGGCGGCCATGCCATCATCATCAAGATTGACGAAGCCTCCGGGATCGGAACCATTCGATGAAGCGAGCTGACGCCCACAACTCCCGGCGTGCCTTCACGCTGATCGAAGTGGTGGCCGCCATGGGCATCTCGTCGGTCGTCCTCGTCGGGATGGGCACCGCGGTGGTCATCGCTTCCCGTGCCGTCCCCGCGGCACAAAGCCGTCTGGCTTCGGCCCTCTCCGTCTCCGAAGCCGCTCGCATGATGACCGACGACCTCACCTGCGCTACCTCCTTCACTCTGCTGAATGGTCGGGCGGTGGAGTTTCTCGTGCCTGACCGAAACCGCGACGGGCAACCCGAGTTGATCCGCTACGAATGGACCAGCGGCACTGGCCTGGCACGTCAGCTCAATGGAGGAAGTGCCGCCGCGGTTTCGACGCCGCTGAGCAGCGCGTCGTTCACCTTCGATATCGGTGAGCGTCTGGTCAGCGAGTACACGACCGAGGAAGTCACCAGCCCCGAGACGCTCCTGACCAACTTCGATGGATGGCCGCTCACGCTGCTCCCCACTGTGACGAACAACCCGGTGGGCACTGCCGCGTGGGCGGCTCAGTACTTCACGATCAACCGAGTCTCACTTCCCTCCAGCGTCACCTCCGTCGCCCTTACCCGCGTGCGGCTTGTGATGCAGCGCACCTCGACCGTGGGCTCGGTCAGCGTCGGCATTCACGCGATTGGCACCGGCATCCGTCCGGCGACGATTCCCGTCGGCACCCCGGCGCAGGTTGCGGCGAGCTCGCTTCCTTCAACGGCATCATGGGTGGAGTTCGCATTGCCTGCTGATGTCCGGGTTGAAAGCAACGTCAACACCTTCGTCATCATCGCCAAAGGCACTCAAAGCAGCACGGCAACAGCGCAGATGTACTCGTCGCTTCTGGCCACGGCTGATGGAGGCATCGCCATGTGGACCAGTGACTCGGGCTCCACGTGGAATCCCGCGGCATCGGGTCAGAACACCAATGACCACCGCTTTGCGGTCTATGGCACCTATACCACAACGACGCGAAAGCAGATCGATCGCACCGTCAACATCCTCAAGCGTGTTGAGATCTGTCTGATTCCCGAGAACGACGAATCAGGCCGTATTGACGCCGCGGCTCGCATCCGCAGCGAACCGGAGGTCACGCGATGAGCCCCAGGCGATCACCGCGCCACACCAGACTCCACGGATTCACCCTCGTCGAGGCCATGATCTCCGCCGTGATCGTCGCCACCATGCTGGTCGCCGCGATCAACACCGTCGGAGCTTCTGCTCGCACTCAATCCGCGACGGCCACCTCCCTCAGAGCCCAGCACATGGCGGCCCTCCTGATGACGGAGATCGAGAGCCTCGCGTACAAGGACCCGGACCTGGCTTCATTGCTCCTGGGGCTGGATGCCGGAGAACGACCACAGGATCGAAGCACCTTCGATGACATCGATGACTACAAGGACTACACCCAGGCTCCACCCACGGTACGGGATGGAACACTTCTGAGCACCGATCCGAGTTGGGCCATCTCAGTCGATGTCGAGTGGGTCAACCCCGCGGATCCGGGTGCCGCGGCGGGGCTGCTCGTTGAAACGAATCTCAAGCGGATTGAAGTCATAGTCACGTTCCGGGGCAAGCCCGTTGCCAACGTCGTATCGCTGAAGGCGAATGTGAACTGATCATCAGGGGCCATGAGCAACTACAAGAGCCATCACGGCGGAATCTATGTGGCAGTCCTTGGCGTCTGCCTGCTCGTGATGACACTGGGCCTAGGTGGCTTGCTGGCGGCGCGTGCCCATGCTGGAACAGCCCTTGACATACGCAGCACACTTCGGGTTCAGGCCGCGAGCATGGGCGCGGTCGAACTTGCCCGTCTGGCCGTTGCCAGTGACGCGTCGTGGCGCACCACGTTCACCAGCGGATCATGGAGTTCGCCGCTCACGCTGGGGACCGCCCAGATCCGCTGGCGATTGATCGATCCCGCCGACGGCAATCTCGCGGATGATGCATCCGAATCAATCGTCGTGGAAGGCATGGCCACCCTCGCTGGATGCACCCGCGTCACTGCGGTGAGTCTGCGGCCGAGCAAACAGCCGCTCGATGTACTGGCCTCGACCATTCACGCGGCAGGCTCGCTCGAGAACAGTGGCATTCTCACCACCTCGGGCCGCGGCGTCTCGACCGCCGGCACGCTCACGAACAACGGCGTGATCCGCGGCGATGCCTCGGCACTGCTCGCCCTGGGCACCGGGAATGTCACCGGCACGACCGTCATTCTGAGCCTTGCTCCATCCATGCCCCCAAACGCGGTGTTCGACACGTACAAGACCCGGGCCACCCCGATCGCCTGGGGCGGAGGTGCCGGAGACTGGACCATCACCTGGCCTCTGCTCAGTGCTGGCATCAACCCCTCCGGGAGCGGAACCAACGCCGACGGAATCTACACCATTACGGTCCCATCATCAAGGGTCCTGTATCTTGAACTCTACCGCATACGCGGCACCCTCGTCATTGAATGTGGCGACAAGGCGTGCGTGCAGATCACGAAGGCAATCTCCTGGGAAGCCCACCGCACCGACCTGCCCACGCTCCTCATCCGTCACACAACCGCAACCAACACACAGGACTCCATCTCACCGGCCATCGGCACCCTGAGCGAGTCCGCCCTGGGCCAGAATCTCAACCCGATCGGATCACCCTTCAATCGCACTGAAAACGCGACCCTGACCGATTCGTATCCCTCACGCATCGATGGCCTGGTCCATGTCATCTTCCCTGCCGGCAATCTCGGCGGCTCAAGCGTGCTGATCGGAAGCGGCGCGAGCCTCCGCGGCACCCTCCTCACCACCGGCATCGCTTCCATCCCGGCTTCCGGAGCGTTCCTCACGTTTGATGAGGCACTCTTTGCCGATCCGCCTGAAGGGTACTTCACCGCCTCCATGCAGATCATCCCGGGCACCTGGATGCCCGTTGCTGCCCCCTGAACGCGAGAGTTTGTGGGAATGTGGTCGGCAGACCACTGGTGCGTCCATCGCCGGTCCGCCTCGATTGCGAGTCCGCCGCGGGATTGCTCAACGGACAGAGGGCTCGTCCTGCTGAAGCCCCCGACACGTGCGTTCGATGCGGTCGATCTGTGCCCCGATCGGGTCCGCAGGATCGCCCCGCAGTTCCCTGATGCGATGGACGAGGTCGAGGGCTTCGGCGCATCGACCGGCCTGACAGAGTTGATCCGCCAGGTCTGCCTGGCGAGGGCGTTGGTTCTGGTCGCCGAGAACCTCGGTCATGGCGTTGATCTCAAGTCGCTCGGCCTGGGTTGGCTCCGTGATGGTTGCGACAGCGCACCTGATCCGCAGGGCGATCTCGCGCCACTGCACCGTGCCTGCGGTCTGATCGCGGAAGTTGCGAAGCATTGAGGCGCCAGCACGATTCGCAGCGTTGGCGACATCATGCATTCCGAGCGTCGTGAACGAATCAGCCTCCCGCCTCAGAACATCGGTCCACAGTTCGGTTGTTTCCCAGTCCAAGCCCCGCACCTGTTCGAACTTCTCACACGCGTCCTTCGCCTGGTCGATGCACGCGACCACCATCAACTGATCACCCATCTTCGCATGCACGCCTGCCTTTGAACTCATGGACCGTGCGAGCCAGGCGATGCCGGTGAGATCTGATGGATCCGCATCGATCAGACGCTGCGAATTCCGTACGTGTTCTTCAGCCACGGCAACTGCTTCGGAAAACCGGCCGACCGCGGCGAGTTCTGATGTCAGTTGAAGCAGCACGCTGGTCAATCGAACGGCAAATCGCCGCGACTCCGGATCGGTGCCCGCCAGTCGCCGGGCCACATCGAGCCGATCGTTGAGCGAGGGCACCAGCCGTGGCTGAAGACCCGCAGAACGCACAACATCGTGGAGCCACGACTGCGCCTGAACAACCTCCCAGAGCCAGGTGACATCCTGAGGCTGGCGTTTCAGAAACGCGCTGGCAATGTCGAGCTGCTCGGTGGCGAGTCGCATGGCCAGATCGGGTTGATCGTTCTTGATGGCCAGGTCGGCCACGCGCAGCAGGCTGTAGATCAAATTGCTCGCATAGTGGGTATCCGCCGGGTCGATTGCCACCAGGGTTCGATCGATCTCCATGGCTCGTTCGTAATGCAGACGCTGCTGGTCGGGGCGTCCGACGCACCCAAGGAGATCGCCAACCCTGACTACGGCGATCGAGAGTTCGGCTTGGCGCGACCTGTCATCGGGGCGAGCGGCTGCAAGACGCTGGCGGATCGTGAACGCCTGTCCAAGATGATCAAGTGCGCTGGTGTTGTCGCCCGCCGACTGTGCTTCGTCGCCCAGGATGCGATGCAGTCGCGCGCGAGAGACATTGGCCGGCTCCTCGGCCGATCGAAGTGCGAGGCGATCCACGTGGACCAGCAGTCGTGTTGCCAGTTCCCGCCGCTCCGCCGCGGATCCGATGCGGTCCTCAAGCCGATCGATCATCTCATCGAGCATGAACGAAGCCACATCCCGCGCCTCTGCGTTGGCCCGTGCAGTCTGCCCGGCAAAGAGCACCAGTGAAATGACCGCAGCCAGGGCAATCAGCGTCACTGATGCAATGCCCAGGCAGAATCCGCGATTGCGTTTTGCGTACTTGAACGCGATCTCCGGAAGCGATGCGTGCTTGGCGAGGATCACGCGATGCTCGCGGATCCGGATCAGGTCCTGCAGCAGTTCCGCCGCGCTCTGATAGCGGTCCGTCGGATCAGCCGCGGCGGCCTTGTCG
>JBILUL010000209.1:0-7467 GCA_044371005.1 Phycisphaerales bacterium
TGGGGATCGCGCTCAGATCGAGTTGCGCGACAAAGCCTAGCGGTGTGGACATGGGTCCGGTCAAGCGTTCGAGATACTTGGAGATGCCACCCTTGGGCCTTACCCACCTGGGCCACTCAAAACCCGGCGGAACATCTGGAAGTCCACCGATTCGCGATGCGCCGTTCTCCACAGCAGACCGTCGGGTCGCGAGTCGCACCGCGGGCTTCACAAGTGCGGGAAGGTTGAGGTCGGCAAGCAGCGGCTGGCTCGCAACGCGCGAGTTCAGATCCTGGTACATCGCGTCCACATCGGGCTTCATCGGGAGAGCGTACGGCGGTGGTCGTCTCACGGGCACAGCACAGCTCCGTACGGTCGTTGACACTGAAGAGTGTTGGGATTTGAGTGGGATGCACACCAGGGATTCCCTTACAGATCCGCACCCAACGCATCACACACTCCCCGCCTCCCCCAATGCCCAAACGATTAGCGAACTGTCTGTGAGGATTGTGCATGTTTGCGGCAGTACGCCATCTTTATCACGCTGATTGTCCTTGCGACGCAGTGGATTGGTCCAGTATCCTCTGTGGCATGAGAGAGATGACACTGCCCCTCGTGATCGCGTGTGTTTCGTGGCCGTGCGCGGCCGCGACAATGACGCTTGCGAGCTATACGACCCAGGGAGTCAGCGGCAACGCGGCGCAGTGGAATGGCGTGGGTGGATTTGAATCAACAGCGCTACCGGCCGTTCGCGGAGCGGGGCTTGGGCTGGCTGGCGGGTTCAATCAGTTCGCGGCGACACGCATTTCGACTTCGCCCGAACTCGCGGTTGGGGAGAACGACTACGTCAGGTTCGGGTTCACGCTGAATCAGTCTGCGGGCGCGGAGTATGCGATCACGCAGTTCCGTGCCGCGTGCGGGAGTTTCAGTGCAGGTGCTGCGGGCATGAAGTACCAGGTCTGGGGCTTCTTCACCAACCAAGCCCCGTTTGCCCTCCACGCACCGCTGCCGATGAATTCACCGGCAACGACGACACTCCTCAACCTGACCTCGCTGCCCGGCAACGCGATTGTCTTTCCCGGCGAGACGGCTGAGTTTCGGGTCTACTTCTGGGGTGCTGCGGGCACTCAGAATGGTGTGGCGTTCATCAGTGATGGGAACGCGGCGACACCTGATGTGGAGATCTGGGGCATGGCAGTTCCAACTCCGGCCAGTTCTTTGCTGGCGATCACTGCGTGCGTCGGGTTTGCTCGCCGGCGACGCCGGAGCGTCTGCTGAACTGCGGTTCCACAACGTGTCGCGCCTCGCGGTCGGCAGCGATGTCGCGGCAAATGATGCCGCGAGATCTCGGGCTTGCTGGCCAAGGTCGCCGATCACGCCCAGCATCGCGCTTGAGTAGTTATCGCCCCCGCCTTTGTGCGGATCGCGCTTCGGTTTGATGAGATGGGATTTCCGGCACACATCGCCCCGTGGGCACATGCTGATGGGCTCATTACATGCGGGTTTTGGGTGTTCCAGTGGGCGGCAGCGAGGATCGCCGCGTGCTGGCGGCGCGCGTGTCACGAGGCCTGCATGCCTATCTTCACCAACTTGGGCGTCGTGCTGACCGGTGGCTCTTCCGTGGTGCCCCACCCGGTGGGCAGCACTCGCCTGCTTTTCGAGGAGGACACATGGCTCAGTCAAATGGTGGTATGGTCGTGGCCGCGTTGGCGCTTGCATGTGCCGCTGGTACCGCACTGGCGATCGATGCCGCCGCGCAGTTGGCTCCGGCGCGAGCGGAAGGCGAGTTCGTTCATCCGACGCGGATTCTCGTGAGGCACAAGCCCGGCGCGCCCGCCGCCGCGATCCGCGATGCCGACCGCAAGGCAGACGTGATTCGGATCGTGCACGAGTATCGCCTCGTTCCGGGTCTCCGCTGCGTTGAAGTGCCCGCGGGAACGATTGCGCAGTCGCTGGCTGCGTACGAGCAGAGTCCTGATGTTCTCTACGCCCACCGGGATCAGATCCTTGAAGCGCTGGCGCAGACCCAGCCCTATGGCATCGGCAATGTCCGCGCGCCGCAGGTGTGGCCGGTGACCAGGGGGGAGGGCGCGGTCGTTGCCGTGCTTGATACGGGGTTTGATTACGGTCATCCGGACCTGCCTCCCCCACTGGCGGCGGAATCATTCATCGCCGGAGAAGCGGTTCAGGATATTCACAGTCACGGAACGCACTGTTCGGGCACGGTGCTGGGGCTGGACAACGACATCGGCGTGGTGGGCGTGGCGCCAGCCGCGGGGCTGATGATCGGCAAGGTGCTTGCAAACTCAGGGTCGGGGCCGAACTCGGGCGTTCTCGCCGGTGTTGACTGGGCCGTCAATCAGGGCGCGCATGTGATCAGTCTCTCACTGGGGGGCGGCGGGTACGAGCAGGCTGCGGCGGACATGTATGCCGCCGCGGTAGCCGCGGGCGCTACGGTGATTGCCGCGGCGGGGAATGCGAACACCTCGGCGCCTTTCTATCCCGCGTCGTATCCAGGCGTGATATCGGTCGCCGCTGTGGATGCATCGAACAACCGTGCGGGCTTTTCAAACTATGGCCCGTTGATCAGCATCGCGGCACCCGGCGTGGATGTGCTTTCGACGGTACCGACGGGCGATGCGACGTGGGACGGCACTTCCCGCTCAGCGCTGCCGCTGATAGGATCGGCCGCGGGTTCGGCCTCGGGTGTTTCGGTGGACTGCGGGCTTGGTAATGTTCCCGGTGATTTCCCGCCCCAGGTTGCGGGCCAGATTGCCTTCATCCGTCGCGGCGCTGCGACGTTTGCAGTGAAGGCCGCGAATGCCGCGGCAGCGGGTGCGGTGGGCGTGATCATTGCGAACAACGTGCCGGGCAACTTCTCCGGAACACTCAATGGAAGTTCAAGCATTCCAGTCGTGGCGATCTCCATGGAAGATGGCAATGCCCTGCAGACGGCGGGAGCGGTGACTGTTTCGATCTCCACGAGCGGCGGGCATGGATATGGGCTCAAGTCTGGCACCTCAATGGCGTGCCCGCACGTCTCCGGCGTCGCCGCGTTGCTGATCAGCGAGTTCGGCAACACGTGGCTGACGCCCGAGCTGCTTCGCGCCGCCATGGAGCAGACCGCCACCGATCTTGGCGATCCGGGCCGCGATGACCTCTTCGGGCATGGGCTTGTGAACGTGGAGGCGGCGCGAGCGTATCTTGCAAGCAATGCGCCTCAGAACTGCGACCTCTCACTTGAACTTTCGGCTGTTCTTGGCACCCAGCGTGGCGCCTTTGCCGTCACCGCAGGAGATCTGAACGGCGACGGCCTCAACGACCTTGCGTGCGCGAACGCTGCATCCGACTCCGTCTCAGTCTTCATCAACTCGCCCGGGGGCTTCGGCCCAGCCTCCAACTACGTGGTGGGCAACTCCATCGCGAACTCAGTCATCGCCGATTTCAACGGCGATTCGCTACCCGATCTCGTGACGGCCGCGGCCTCGGGAGCGGTGTCGCTGCTGACGGGCCTGGGCGACGGGACGTTTGACGCACCGGTGCTGGTCACGCCCCATCTGGAGTTTCCGTACGACGTCAAGGCTGCGGACCTGAACAGTGATGGAGCCCTTGACCTTGTGGTGGCGAACCACAATCAGAACCAGGTATCGGTCATGCTGGGCGATGGATTGGGGCAGTTCTCCCCGCCGCTGGGGTATGCGACGGGAAACAGTCCCAACTCGGTGGCGATCGGTGATCTGACGGGCGATGGCGTGCCGGATGTGGTGACATCGGATCTGTTTGGCGGGACGCTTTCGGTGCTTGCGGGCATCAGGGGTGGTTCGCTGGCATCACCGGAGTTTCACGCGGCGGGGAGTTTGCCGCGGCAGGTGGCGCTGGCTGACCTTGATCGCGATGGTCACCTCGATGCCGCAGTGGTGAACGCCGGCAGCAGTGATGCCTCCGTGCTGATGAACGTCCCTGTGGAGATCTCGCAGTGGGCCGATCAGGTACTCGGCTTCAGTTCTCAGTTCACGACTGATGTGTGGTCTGCGGCGCAGGCACTGGGTGAGCCCGATACGTTCTCCTACTGCGACTGCTTCACTGCATGGGCGCCGCTTCCGATCAACGGCACGGAGGAGTTCCTGGCGGTGGGATTCGCGACGCCGGTGTATGCCAGCGGCGCGATCATCCGCGAGAATCAGGGCAATGGGTTCGTGCGTCGCATCGATGCGATCGACATGAATGATGTGCTGCACACGGTGTGGGCTGGTGTTGACACCAGTGCACCCGGCGAGGTGGTGAACTTTGCGGTGCAGTGGCCGCGGACGCCGTACCTGGTGAAGGGTCTGCACATCACGGTCGATACCGATCATGATCTTTCGACTTTGGAAGAAATTGATGCCATCAGTCTGATCGGCGGGCCTGAGGGCGCCCGGACGCTTGCCGCAGCGGTGAGTTATCGGGCCGGTCCCTCCACGCACGGCATCGCACTGGGCGATCTGGATGGCGACGGCATCACGGACCTTGCGTCGGGCAGCTCAACCGACACACAGATCACCGTGCGGCGCGGACTGGGCGATGGTACGTTTGCTTCAAGTGTCCAGTTCGACAACGGCCGCTCAGCCATCGCCCTGACGGCCGCCGATCTGAACGGTGACAGCAAGCTTGACCTCGCCAGCGCCAACTACATCGACCAGAGTGTCTCCGTGCTGCTCAACACGAACGGCACCCCTTCGATCGTGACGCAGCCTCAAAGCCAGGCGGTCCAACTCGGAGCAAGTGCTTCGCTTTCCATCGCGGCAGAGGGCGCAGGTGTGCTGACCTTCCAGTGGAGGCACCTGGGCGTGCCCATTGCCGGGGCGATTGATGCGACATATACGATCGATCCCGTGACGGAAGCGGATCTGGGGGCGTATGACGTGGCCGTCTACGGATGGTGCCATCCCACCGTGCCGACGATCAGCCGCGTGGCGATGCTGACCATCGGGTCGGCGTGCCCCGCGGACTTCAATCAAGATGGCGGCGTGGACGGCAGCGACATCGATGCCTTCTTCGCCGCGTGGGAACTGGGCGAACCCGCGGCGGACGTGAATCAGGATGGTGGCGTCGACGGCGGCGACATCGGAACGTTCTTTGCAGCGTGGGAGAATGGCGGCTGCTGAGGCAGCAGCTTCGCGGCATGACATGCACCAAGGGTCCGGCGGAAGCACCGCCGGACCCTTTCTTGTTTGATCGAGATCATCTTCGCGTGCGCCGCACGAAGTCCGACACGCGAGATCAATGCAGCGCTGTCGGGTTCAGCAGCCGCCAGCTTCCCACTGTGCAAAGAAGGCTTCCACATCGGAACCATCCACACCGCCATCGCTGTTGACATCCGCCACGGCATCGCCCTGCTCCCACGCGGCGAAGAAGGCTCCGACATCGGCCCCATCGACGCCACCATCCTGATTGAAGTCGGCGGCACAGGGATTGATCACTTCCTCCATCGAGATGTCATCAATGTAGAAGTCATTGGGGAAGCGGGACGTGTTCAAATCGGCGATGACAAGCGTCGCGGCCGCAGCATCAGCGGTCCAGGTTGATTCGAGCTGCGTCCAGATGCCGGTGCGATCTTCGAGTGTGAGCGGTGCCCCGACGGGCTGTGAGTTCACGCGGAACGCGAGAATCGCGGGGCCTCCGACAACGGCCGTGCAGGCGGAGAGCCCGATGCGGTAGGTGCGGCCGGGGATGACAGGTACGGTCTGAGACCAGACCCTGAGATTGGGAGTGAGCGCACCGTTGACGATCATCATTCGGACGCTGCCGGGGCTGGCGGGCGGCGGGTTCACGAACGCGCCGTTGAACGTGTTGGGCAACTGACGCACGGTGTACTGGCCTTCGCAGCAGTTACCGCCGGCAGTGAATGAGTAGTCGGAAACGAACCCGGTGTTGCCGGATTCGAAGTTGCCGTTCACGACGAGGTTCTGCCCGCACGCGGTGCTGACAAGGCCAGCTGCTGCACAGGCCGTCAGGATCCATGGTCTGGTTCTGGTGTTCATCTCTTCTCTCCTCCATTACCGGACGTGATGAGGCTTTCCTGATTCCAGTGAAATCTCGCCCGCAGACAGAAGGGTAGGAGCCTCTCATGCGTTACTGGGGGCATTTTCGCCGGAACGGCGAGCGAACATCGCATGTGGTGGGAGGCGTGGAGGTGCGAGGCAACCGAAAGCCCTGCGGAGTAACGCTACAGTTCCGTGCAGCGGTTCAGAGAGCAGGTCAACAGGACCAAGGCCCGAGGACCAATAGCTGCACCAGAGGAGCGAGACGATGAGAGCGATTTGTGTTTCCACTGTTCTGGCGCTGACCTGCATTGGTCATGGCGCGCAGGTAACCGTCGATGGCAAGTGCAACATCTTCGGTGCGGGTCTTGTGACGCCTCCGGCACCTGGCGGTGGCGGTGGCGGTGTGCTGCCTGTGCTGGTGTCACTGGCGGGACATTCATCGGGGTATGTGGAGTTGTCCAGCGTGACCGGGTCGGTGAGGGCAGGCGTGACATTTCCACTCAACGGCGCGGACGGCGGCACTTCGGCCAGCGGCACGACGGATGTGCTTTCGCTTGGCGGCATTTCGGGTTTGATTCATTCGAACCGGACGCTCTTTCTGACCGGCGTCTTCCTCGGGCCGTCGAGTGCGAGCAATCCGGCTCCGCCGCGGCTTGATGTGACTGGCGCGAATGGTGTGACCGAGTTCTCGCCGCTGCTGGCGCAGACGTTCTTCATGGGTGATGGCCGCGATGGCGCGTTGAACCTGCAGCGCTTCTACATTCCAGCTGGTGCCACGCGGCTGTATCTTGGCTTCGTTGACGCACTGGACTTCGGCAACCCGACCGATCTTCCTGGCCATTACAACGACAACTCCGGTTCACTGGTGGTGACGACCAATGTCGTTCCCGCACCGGCCAGCGTGTGCATGCTCGGGCTGGCCGGGCTCGCCGCGGCCCGTCGGCGCCGCAACGTTTCGTGAATAGCGTTGAGCTTGGTCGTGCGTGAAGTTTCACCACCTCGTCGATCACCCGAATCGTGATCGACGAGGTTTTTTCGTGCGCACACACGGCCATCCGCTTACCCGACCCACGGTCGACTGTCGGGTTGCCACGTCCGTTTCACTCGATGTGCTCGAGACGGCACCACTTCACGAAACGTACCGATTGAACGTGAACCTTGGTTGACGCCGTTTGTTAGGGTTGCCCACCATGTGTCAACTTCAGGAGGACACATGGCCAAGGGAACCAAGCGGTTGACGAAAGTGGCGGGCGGACTGAGCGGACCGTATGACTCGGTACTTCAGGAGATGGTCGGATTGCTGGAAGCCGCGCGGCGGCGGACAGCACGAGTCGTGAATGGCATCATGACGATGACATACTGGGAGATTGGGCGTCGCATCGTCGAGTATGAGCAGCACGGGGCGGATCGAGCGCGGTATGGGGATGGGTTGATCTCGCGATTGTCCGAGGATCTGAAGAAGCGC
>JBILUL010000210.1:0-7387 GCA_044371005.1 Phycisphaerales bacterium
CGTTGTTTTGAAAACCCACCCGAGGCCCAGCCCCGACCGGCTGCGCCTCGATTCGATTTGAGCGTTCAGCATCGCCGGGTTTCTCGGAAGACACGGTGAGTCTCCCGCCGGCGATGGGAACCAGGAGACAAGCCTCCACGCGTGAGTGTGCGTGGAAGCGAATAGAGAGCGAGATCGAGATGATGAAGAATCGTTTTGCAGTCGGTGCTGTTGCCCTCGTTGCGATGGCAGGTTCGGCGAACGGCGCGATTGTGACAGGTCCGGGCTCCGGCTCGAATTGCGCAACGTTTGAAGGGACCACTGCGACCACCATCACCTATTCGGGCTTCACCGATGGCTCATGGTCCAGCCGACTGAATGACTTCCGTATCAACGTCACCCTTTTCAGCACCGGCCCTACCACGTTCTACTCAACGCCCATCTCGCTCGTCGAGTACTCGCTGAACGCCGGCGGAGCATGGTCACCCTACTCGGGAATTTCAAGCACCTTCGCGAACAGCAGCACGTTCGGGCCTCTTGTGAGTTTTTCCAGTCCCGGTCCGATTGTTGGCGTGGGCAACTTCCTTGTGCGCGTCACCATCGATGCAAACCCGTCCCAGTTGATCAACAATCGCCTCTTCCAGATGCGATTGAACTACAACACGGATTCCGGGGGAGGAACAAACGGACGCTCCTCGACGGTCGTCCCGACTCCCGGTGCAGCCGCGATGCTGGGTCTCGGAGGCCTGCTGGTTGCCCGTCGCCGCCGCGTTGCCAACGCCTGACCGCGTTGTTTTGAAAACCCACCCGAGGCCCAGCCCCGACCGGCTGCGCCTCGATTCGATTTGAGCGTTCAGCATCGCCGGGTTTCTCGGAAGACACGGTGAGTCTCCCGCCGGCGATGGGAACCAGTAGACAAGCCTCCACGCGTGAGAGGCGTGGAAGCGATGAGAGAGAGATCCATGTCAGTGAAGTCATTCATCAGCGTGGCCGCGATTGCGGCCGTTACTGGTCTGGGCGCATCAATCGCCTCGGCCTCCACCATCGACATCAATGGCGGTAACTCGTGGGCGGGCTGGAACTCCGTCGGTAACTCGCAAACCTCGGGGACCTGGGTGCAGGGCTCGACCACCCGCACCTACAACATCTACAGCACCTCCTTCGTTCTGAGCGCGGGTCAGACCGTGGGCGGCACGCGCATCGCCAACGGCGCTGCGGGCGACGGAGTCGGCTACACCGGCGAGACGGCAGGCAGCCTCTTCAGCGGCGTCTGGCAGGCTGGTGACCGCATCGTCGGCATTGGCATCCAGTACACGGGCACCACCCGCGGTTCGACCTTCTTCTTCCATCGCGATGCTGGCGGAAACAACATCGCCGCGGCCTCCAGTTTCGGCGCGAACGACGGTGTCTCCACCTTCGATGTGGGCGACACGGCGTCTTACATGACGACCACCGCCGGGAACCCTCGCGGGCAGGTGCGGCACTACGCGCTCTGGAACGGCTTCAGCCAGAACGGTACGCCCGCCGAAGGCAACTTCACGGCGCCGTACTCGTGGAACGCTAACCCTGTGTTCGGCCCCACGGCGTTCCCCGACTTCCCGACGCGCAGCTTCGCCGTGCTCGACAACGGCTCGATGGCCCTGACCAAGAGCGTGCAGTACTTCGTCAACTACGATGCGATCCTCCGCTCGAACGGCGGAGCAACCTTCGGCGACGGCGACTTCGGACCGAACACCCGCTTTGGTTTCTGGGAAGGCATTTCGGGAACCGGCAACTTCAGCCAGCAGATCTTCAACGTCGCCGTGGTTCCCACCCCCGGTGCCGCAGCCATCCTCGGTCTGGCCGGCCTCACGGCCGCGCGTCGCCGCCGCTGAGTTCGCGCTCGCCGCTGACCGCACAACCTGAGTTCAATCCTCCACGGCCCGGGCACACGCTCGGGCCGCGGTCGTTCATTGAGCATCACTTCACTGCCGCAGCCAACCCCGATCCGGCAACCGCCCCTGGCGGCAGGTGGGCAGGCTCGCCAAAGCGATGCGCAGTTCGAGAACCCATGGTCACCTGCGTTCTGCAATGGGGCCCGGTCGGCGCGGCGTCGTTCGACTGCATGCACGCGCTCAAGCAGCCAAGACGCTGGACCGACATCCGGCCCAATCGCAAGCATGATCACGATCGTTTGGTGCTCATGGAGGTCTTGACTTTCACGCACCGGAGATAAGCCATGGACGAACTCCATTTTCACTTTCCCGTTCAGGCCGCGATCACCTGCCCCATGAGAACCACCAAGCACATGGCGCGGCGATGGCACGCCATCCTCGGGGAGTGGCAGCGTCGCCCTCCGGCGTCGTGCATCTCGCAGCCCGCGCCAACATTCGTCGCGGTCCGGATTTTCCAGAATCTGGCCCTGCCCAAGTCCAGCACCGCTGATCAGGACATCTCGATCGCTCACCTGAAGATCAGCTGCCGCCAATCAACACGAACGCTCCCATCCGCCCCAAGCTCAATGATCGAATAGTTCATCTCACCCGGCAGCACCTGCCCGGGCTGATGGCAGGTACTGCGGCCCACCTTCGCCGTATACCGCGGCGTGCCATCGAGTGCCAAGCCCACATCCGGGCTCTCATGAATGTGCCCCGAGAGCGTCAGCAAGGGTTGATGCCGCGTGACCCACGAGAAGACCGACTTGGATCCGACATCCTCACCGCTCCAGAGCCGCCCAAGACCCAGGTTCGCCGGTGGGGCGTGACTCACCATCACCGCGCGTTCCATCGACATGCCTGGCGCAATGAGCGAGTCGAGATGTTCTTCGAGTGTGGGACGTGCGGCGAAGAACGCCGCGGGATTTGGGATTTCTTCAACGCCCTGCGTTGTGGTCACGACCGAACGCCCGCGCGTGAACACGGGCGGTGCCTCGGGCGCATCTCGGAGGCACCAGTCCTTGAGACCAAAGAGATAGTCAGGCACCCATGAGCAGCCCCGGATGATGAAGCCGCCGGGAAGTGTGTGCCACTGCTGGGCAAGGTCATGCACGCCCTTTCGCGTACGCGTCAGTTCCAGCCACTGCTCGTGAACCCCCTGCAGATCATCATTGCCAAAAAGCCCATAGAAGCTAATGCCCTGCGACTCGCATCGATCAAGGCATTCGGGCAACTCGCTGCGGAGGAACGCACGTTGTTCGGCAAACATGTCGCGGCCCTTGGGGAGCATGTCACCACCTTGAATGAGGATCGTGAGGCCATGTTTCTGGCACAGATAGGGCAATTCCGCATAGGCTCGCGAGTCGCCGTGCAGATCGGTCACGTAGAGGAAGCGCGTGGTCTGGTCGTTCGGTGTGGTCATGGGGCCTCTCCTTCATCGTCAGCCGCGGCTTCATCCCTGCCATGATGGTCGATGGGCACGAACTTCTTGCGTGCCATGATCTGGGCAATCTGGTCCATACCCAGCGGCGAGAATCCGTTGGCATCAACGCCCACATCCCAGGAGAGCGCGTTGGGGTCATCGGGCAAGCTGCCGTGACTGTGGCCATACAGGTGCCACGTGCCGTGGTGGGAGCGATCCCAGACGCGCATGGCGTAATGACAGAGCACAATGAGTTGAGCACGCCCCTCGACCTGCACCTTCACCTTCAGCAGCGTGTGGACTGCCTTGAAGAGTGAAACAAACTCAGGCCGCGGCGTTTCATCGGCAAAGCTCGGGTCGTGATTGCCCAGAATGAGCACCATGTTCCTGCATCGAATCCTCGCCCGATACGCGGCAGGGTCTCCGCCACGGAAACTGAAGTCGCCCAGGTGATAGAGCCAGTCGTCAGCCTTCACGGTCGCATTGATGCGGTCGATCATCGCCGCATCCATCGCCTCGACACTCTCAAAGGGCCGACGGCAATGCCTGATGATGTTGGCATGACCCAGATGCGTGTCTGCGGTGAAGTAGACTGCCATGGGGGATTCTTGGCGACCCGAACATGCGCGGGGTCCCCGCTGCGACGTATGCTCCTTCATGATCGAGATTCAGATCAACCGACTCCCCGGCGGCGATGCCACCCGACGCTCGACCATGGCCCGCATCACGCTCACGAACACCGGCGAGGGGTTCGGTGGCGTCAAGATCTACGAGGTCAAGCTCGCTGAGGCCCAGGAGAAGGTGCGTGGCGAAGTTGCCGTCACCCAAGCCCGCACGCACCGAGAAGTCGACGACGGTGTTTTGAGGCTGGTACAGCGGGCGTTGGAGCGGCTGTGTGATACGACTGCCGGTTGATGTTCTTGGGCAATCCGATCGTGCGATGCAAGCGTCCCTCGCTCTCTGGACGTTGCCGGCGGTACGCCGCTCTGACAGCAAGTGACGTCATCCCACCCACCTCGTTTGGTGCCGGTTCAGTCCCAAGTTGCAAGCCGGCGATTCTGGTCTATGGACCGGGGATCAACATGGCTCTGGCAGCGATTGGGGGCTCTCACGCCCAGGTGCCACCCGCGGCCGATTGCATCTTTGAAAAATCTGTGCGCCTCATCCCCAATTCGCTCGCTTGAAAAGTGCCCCAGGCTCCTTGACCCGGGGTGTCCCCCGTTTCAGGAGTCCTTCCATGAGAGCGAATGCACGAATTATCAGCCTTCGGGCCGCCGCGGGAACCGCGTTGCTGGCTTCCCTGGTCGCCGTTCACCCCGCCGCGGCTCGTCAGGAGCCCTTGACCACCGCCTTCACCTATCAGGGCGAACTCGCCGCGGCTGGTCTTCCAGCCACTGGCACGTTTGACCTTCAATTCCGGCTGTTCGATGCCGCGGGTGCGGGGGCTCAGATCGGCAGCACGCTCTGCTCCGACGATCTGGTCGTCGAGAATGGCCGCTTCACGGTGACACTGGATTTTGGCCCAGCGTTGGCAGGCCAGCGAGGGTTCCTTGAGATTCAAGTCCGTCAGGATGCCGGTCAGGATTGCTCGGATGACGCCGGGTTCTCCCCGCTCTCGCCGCGGCAGGAGTTGACCGCTTCACCCAATGCTGGCTTTGCCCTCGCCGCGGGGTCGGCGGCACTTGCTGAAAACTCCCTCAAGGTCGGCGGCCAGCCCGCGGCGAACATCGCCACCCTCTCGGGCAACCAGACCTTCACCGGCACCTTGAACTTCTCCAACCCCGGTAACGTCTTCACCGGCAACTTCGTGGGTGATGGCGCGTTCCTGTCGAATCTCAATGGCGGGAATCTCCAGGCGGGTACGGTAACGCGCAGCCGCGTGGGCTCGGATGTGGAATCTGTGCTTTCTCAGTGGTCGCCGGCCAACGGATCGATGGCTCAGGCCACGCGGGCTGATGCGATTGCCTACGGGCTCAACAACCAGGGGCAGACCAACGTGCCCGCGTTGCCACCCGGACTCACCTACGTCGCAGCCGCGGCGGGCGAGAATCACTGCATCGCCTTGCGCAGCAATGGAACCATTGTGGGCTGGGGCAACGGCTTCTACAACCAGTTGATCGCGCCTGCGTTGCCTCCCGGCATGACCTACACCGCAGTCGTGGCACGCGGCAACTACAGCCTTGCACTTCGCAGTGATGGCAACATCGTCGGGTTCGGCTCAGAATCACTGACGTTCAATGGTCCGGGGTTTGGTCAGCTTGCGATTCCGGCGCTGCCCCCTGGCGTGGTCTATACCTCGATGTCCGGAGCCGACTCCAGCTGCCTTGCCGTTCGCAGCGATGGCACGGCCGTGGGGTGGGGGAGCAACACCTCGGGACAACTCAACCTTCCCACGCTCGATGGCGGACGGACCTTCACGGCAGTTTCTGCCGGGCTGTTTCACAGTCTTGCACTGCTGAGCGACGGCTCGGTCGCGGCCTTCGGGCGCAGCAATGAGGGACAGCTCTCGGTGCCGGCGTTGCCGCCGGGAGTGACCTACACCGCCATTTCGGCGGGTGGGCTGCACAGCGTGGCGCTTCGCAGCGATGGACAGGTGGTGGGGTGGGGATACGCGGTGTACGGGCAGACGGCCCCGCCCGCACTTCCCGCAGGAATGACTTACACGGCCATCGCCGCGGGGCTGCACTACACGCTGTGCCTTCGCAGTGATGGAGTGGTGGTCGGGTTCGGCGAGAACCAGTGGGGACAATCCGCGGGCCCTATCCCAGCGTTGCCACTCGGTACGGTCTATTCGGGGCTGGCTGCAGCTCGTAACCACAGCGTGCTGCTGCGCTCAACCGTGCCTTTGGCGGCCACTTCGAACATGGGCGTAGTGATTGGAACCTCGGCCAAGCCAGTGAGTGGTGGTCTGAGCGTTGGTGGAGCGGCGAGCTTCACGGGCGGCCTGACTGCCAGCACACTGGCCGGATCGGGTGCGGGCCTCACCAACCTGAACGCTTCGAACATTGTGAACGGAACCATCGGGTCGACGCTGTTGTCGGGAACATACTCCAGCGAGCTGACGCTGAGTAACGCTGGCAATGTGCTGGCGGGCAACGGATCAGCAATCACTGGCATCAGCGCCTCGAACATCGCTTCGGGAACACTCGCCGAGACTCGGCTCCCGTCATCGGTGGCACGCACCAACAGCGAGAATGCCTTCAACACGTCCATCAACACCTTTGCTGGTCAGGTCGGCATCGGCACTTCCGCACCGTCGAGTCTGCTCGATGTCGTCGGCTACTACCGGACGGGTGCGGCTACCGCGGTCGATCAGCAGCAGACGGTCCAGAACTCCTTTGGAAGCGGCACGGATGTGTGGCAGTCGTTCACCGCGGGCCAGAGTGGGCAGCTCACGCGGGTGGAGTTCAACGGCGCATCGGGCATTGGCGGGCAATCGCGTGTGGCAACGTTACAGGTCTATTCAGGCGAAGGAACAACCGGTCCGCTTCTGGGCAGCAGCTCCATCACCCTCATCGATGATGGTGCGGGTGCGTGGGTGAGTTCAACGATTCCAGGCCAGGTGGTTGTCGTCGCAGGAAGGCGGTACACCGTTCGACTCGTCGCGACCGGCTCCAACTTCTTCCTGAGCGCTTCGGATGCCAACTCGTATCCGGGAGGCCGTACCAATGGGCCGGACTTCCGCGACTACATGTTCCGAACCTACGTCACCGGCGCGGCGTCGACTCCGATGCTCAGCGTGGGCATCAACGGTGTGGGCATCGGAACCAGCGATCCGACGAACATGCTCACCGTGGCGGGCAACTCCAATGTCACGGGTAGCATGTCCATCGGGGCCAACCTGGGTATCGGTGTGGCGGCGCCCACTGCCCCCATCGAAGTCAGGGGCGGCACCTTCCCAACCACGCTCCGTGTCGTGCCGGGCACACTCCAGGGAGTCTCGACTGCCAACGCCGTCACGCTCGATATCCCAGGAACTGGGACGCTCTCGGTGTGGGACAACCTCCAGGTTTCCAACAACACCACCCTCGGCGGTTTGCTCGATGTGGCCGGCAAGCTCAGGGTTGGCCAG
>JBILUL010000054.1:0-25955 GCA_044371005.1 Phycisphaerales bacterium
GAACCAGCAGCCCCACGCTCACCAAGCAGTTGATCCAGGGCATCAACGACCAGGGCGGCGATGTGATCGACCTTGGCATGTGTGACACCTCGATGATCTACTTCGCGGTCAATCACCTCGACTGTGCCGGCGGCGTGATGGTGACCGCCAGCCACAATCCGCCCCAGTACAACGGATTCAAGATCTCCAAGCGCAACGCCAAGCCCGTGGGTGAGCAGACCGGTCTGGCGGACATCCGCAAGCACGCGGCAATGGTTGACAAGGCCACGCTGGTGAAGCAGAGCGGCCGCAACGAGCAGCGTGACCTGTGGCCTGCGTACACCAAGCACGTGCGTGCATTCCTTGACTTCCCGGCAACGGCGAAACTCAAGGTCGTGATCGATGCGAGCAACGGCATGGCGGGCACGATGATCCCCAAGATCTTCGGCAAGGGCTCTTCAATGGGTCAGGTGCCGGGCCTCACGATCATCGAGATCAATTTCGACAACACCAAGGGCGTCTTTGCTCACGAGCCCAACCCGCTCGTCGCTGCGAACCTCAAGCAGGTCCAGGAAGCGGTCATCCGCGAGAAGGCCGACCTTGGCGTCTGCTTCGATGGCGATGCCGACCGCTGCGTGATCATCGATGAGACCGGTGCGGCGGTGGGCTGCGATCACCTGACCGCGCTGCTGGCCAAGCACTTCCTGGCGATCAGCCCGGGCGCGGCGGTGGTGTATGACCTGCGTTCGACCAAGGCGGTGGCTGAGGAGATCACCAAGGCCGGCGGCAAGCCGGTGCGCAGCCGCGTGGGCCATGTGTTCCTGAAGCAGGCGATGGCCGAGAATCAGGGCATCTTCGGTGGTGAGCTCTCGGGCCACTTCTACTTCCGCAACAACTTCAATGCCGATTCGGGCGTGATCAGCATGTGCGTGGTCTTCTCGATTCTGGCTCGCGCCGGAAAGCCGATGAGCCAGCTCATCGCACCGATTGCCCGCTACCCCCAGAGCGGCGAGATCAACTTCGCCATCGAGGACAAGGACGGCGCACTCAACTCGCTGCGGAAGGAATACTCCGTCGCGGCCAAGGGTGCGACGCTCGACGAGCTCGACGGCGTGACGATCGACTGCTTCGCCAAGCACGGCTGGTGGTGCAACATCCGCAAGAGCAACACCGAGCCCCTCCTTCGCCTCAACATGGAAGCCAAGGACTCGGCCACGCTCACCAGGATGCTGGCGGAAATCTCTCCCCGACTGGGCAAGAAGGTCGATCATTAAGCAACCGGCATCGAAGGCCGGGCGTGTGGTGGTTCTGGCGTTCCTGTCGTTTGCCTCATGACTGTCTCTGACTTCCTCCAGCACTGGAATCTGACTGAGAACCCGTTCCGGGGCGAAGAGGCCCGCTCGGATGCGGTCTTCGCACGCATGGGCGGAGCCCCTGAAACGCCAGACGACGCTTCACTCTTCCACAGCGAGTTTGAGAAGATTCTGGGCGACCTGCGTCGCCCCGGCTCAAGCGTGGTCTTCGGCGAAAAGGGCTCGGGCAAGACGGCGATCCGGCTTCAGCTTACCCGCCGCATCGGCGAGTTCAATCAACAGAACCCGGGTGCCAAGCTCCTCATGGTGGGGTACGACGACCTCAACGGCGTCCTGGATCGCCTGCATGAACGTCTTGGTGGCAAGTCGCCTTTGGAATCACTCCAGAAGATGCGACTCGTCGACCACATGGATGCCATCCTGCATGCCGTGGTTCCGCGTCTGGTTGATGCGGTGATGAATCCGGCCAGTTCGACTCGTTCGGCCAGCCCGGAATCGATCGATCTGGGCAACGATGATCGCAAGCCCTCCAAACGCCTTGATCGAACCGGCAAACTTGAGCTCCTGCTTCTGCAGGCCGTCTACGACCGGACGGATCATGCTCATGTCCGGACGTTGCACCTGAGGCGGACCCTTCGCATCGGGCCTCCGCCAGGTGTGCTCTGGGGCACGCTCTTTCTTGCTGCCTGGCCGCTGATGGTGGTCGGGGCCTTCATCTGGGTCAAGTACTTTGCGCCCGCATCAGTCCCCCAGGAGTACGCGGCGTGGGGCCTGGCGGTGTTGGCCGGCATCTACGCCATCCTCGCCTTCAAGCTGGTGATCTGGGATCGATTCCGGTTGCTGCGGACCGCCCACCGGATCAAGCGGCAACTTCGCGTTGTGAGCCGCGGCGATGTCTCCTACGCCCGCTCCCTCCGCCAGTTCCGTTCCAGCCTGATCGACGGGGCCAACCTCCCGCTCTCAGATTCCGACGAATCTCGCTACGCGATGTTCGAACGCCTCAAGCGCGTCCTGCGGACCTTCGGCTACGCCGGGCTCGTGGTCGTGATGGACCGCGTGGATGAACCCACGCTCGTGCGTGGCGATCCGGATCGCATGAAGGCGGTCATCTGGCCACTGCTGAACAACAAGTTCCTTCAACAGGATGGCCTTGGCTTCAAGATGCTCCTGCCGATGGAACTGCGTCACGCGGTCTTCCGCGAGAGCAGCACCTTCTTCCAGGAAGCTCGTCTCGACAAGCAGAGCTTGATCGAGCACCTTAGTTGGACAGGCGCCACGCTGTACGACCTGTGCGAGAGCCGGATCGCCGCGTGCATGCGCCCCGGAGCCGCGGCGGCCCCCAAGCTCATCGACCTCTTCGCCGAGGATGTCACCCGCCAGGATGTCGTCGATGCCCTCGACCGCGTGCATCAGCCCCGCGATGCCTTCAAGCTCATCTACCGCTGCATGACTGAACACTGCGCGGGCGTGACCCGCGGCCAGTCAGAATACAAGATCGCCCGGCACGTGCTCACCAGCGTCGTGAAGCACGAGAACGAGCGCGTTCAGCAGATGTTCCGCGGCATCAGGCCCTGACGCCCTCGCACCGTCGCCTCTGCCCCTCAACGCCACGCCCATTCCGATCGTCGCGGCAGCCCGAGTCCTCCCAGGTGCTGCATCTGGTTGCCATCTGTCATCGCAGTCCGGTCACCACCTTGGCACCGAAAGAAAACGGGCGGCGACCATCCCCACGTGATCGCCGCCCGTGCATTGTTTGCCATCATCCAGAACTCAGCAGCCTCCCTCACTCCACGCGGTCATGAACGCATCGACATCGCTGCCGTCCACGCCGCCATCCTGGTTCGCATCCGCGGAGAGGTCGCCATCGGACCACGCCAGGTAGAACGGCTCGATATCGCTGCCATCCACGCCGCCATCGCAGTTGAAGTCCGCGGCACACCGCACTCGGAGGACTACATCGTCGATGTCCGCCGCGGAGACCTCGCCGCCGGGCCCGATCGCCGCCCGCACAACGATCCGGTCGATGGCATCCAGCACAGCCGCCGCATTGACATCGACACCGAAGAGCTGCCACTCATCCGTCAGCTCGACCAGCGTGAGGTCTCCAGCACCTGTCTGCGTGTTGGAAGTCTCCAGCGACGCGTACGCGGACTCACCCGGTGTATGACGTCGGGCCCAGAACGAAAGCTGCGCAATCTCGAAACGCTCTACGGGCCGCTGCAGGAGCTGCGTCGCCGCCCCCGCGGCGAACTCGCCCGCAAACGCCACGTGACACTGCCCCGTCCGCGCCGCTCCCGGCTCACACAGAGGCTCAAGCCCCTGAACAAAGACCCACGCGGTCGTACCCGACTCGAACGAACCATTCGACATGAGGTCGCTGCCCACCGATTCAACCGCAGCGAGTTCCGAACGCACCTCGCCGCATGAATCGCGGACCACGCACCCATACGAGCCGACGACTGCCGAGGGGATGTACGAAACATCGAGCACCGGACTCGTCGTGCCCGTCACAAACTCACTGTCCGCAATCGGCTGCCCCGAACGCAGCCACTGATAGGTGTAGACGCCCGGAACAGCGGGTGTGACCCGGAGGATCAACCCGGCACCCTGACACGATGCCGCGGCGACTGGCTGCTCGGAAAGCCCGAACACTCCAAGCGACATCGACCAGAGTTCTTCAACCTGCTGACCGGCACCGTTTGAACCGCCCCAGAGAATCTGCTTGCCACGGACGGTGTCGTAGGCCGCGGCCATCTGGACGCGACCGCCCATTCCACCTGAGGAGCCTGTGGGCACCTGCGACCATGTGGAACCGTCGAACTCCCAGACATCGCTCAAGGCCGTCGCCGCGGCGGAGCGGCCACCGAAGATGCGAACAACACCACGGCGGGAGTCGAACACTTGAGCATGCGTGGCGCGTGCCACGGGGCGCTCACCGGAGATCGGTGTCCATGTCGAGCCATTCCAGGCCCAGGTGTCGCCAAGGACACCCGCGCTGGCGGAGCCGCCATGGAGGATGCAGACATCCTGTCCAAGCATGAAGGAGAGACCCGCCTGCTCGCGTGCGGGCGGAGCCAAGGGCGTGGAGACGAGCGTCCAGTCGCTGCCATCGAACTCCCATGTGTCGTTCAAAGGGCCGGTGGAAAGGTCTGCACGCTTGCCGAATCCGCCGAAGAGGACGAATACGCCGCGGATCTCGTCAAAGGCCAACGCGCTGCCCCGGCGTTTGCTGAGGCCGCCGGGAACTGCGATCTGCTGCCAGCTGGAACCATCCCACAGCCACGCATCGGCGAGCAGGTCGGTGCTGCCCTGACCGCCCATCAGGAGCGTGACGCCGCTGGCGGCGCTGAAGGCGACCGCGGCATCGGAACGCGCGGGCGGATGGTCTGCGGGGAAGGCCCGTGCCCATTCACTGTTGTTCCAGACCCAGGTCTGATCTGAAGGAGTGCTGCCGCGGCGACCGCCGAACAGCAGCGCGAAGCCTCGCAGCGAGTCAAAGACCAAGGACGAGCCGACAACACCCTGCGGAGAGTCACCCGTCGCGCTTGCGATGGGACCACTGAAGTGGGCCCGGATGGTGGGATCGCTGATCGTCACCTGTGCGGTGGCGCTGAAGACGGGGGTGCAGGAACTAGTCACTTCGCAGCGATACTCGCCGCTCTCAGCGAGAGCGACACCCGAGAGATTCAGCGTGGGCGAAGTCGCGCCACTCACGAGTGCACCGCTGGGGCGTGGGCCGTTGACCAGGGGCTGTCCATCCTTGAACCACTGGTAGCCGGTGGCTTCAGCCGCGGCGATGGTGAGGGAGAAGCTTCCACCCGAGCACGTGGCGAGGCTCTCGGGTTGCTGTGTGACCGAGCCAGGGATGCGCAGCGATGCGCCGCTGGAGGTCACCGAGCCGCAGGCGTTGGAGACAATGCAGTCGTACACACCCGCGTTTGCGGCGGAGATGCCGCTCACGACAAGGGTCTGCTCCGTGCCGCCGGGCACGTTGACGCCATCCTTGCGCCAGCGGTAGGTGAAGGGAGCCGCACCGGTCGCAGCAACGGTGAACGAAGCTGAGGAGCCCGAGCAGGCGATGGCGGGTGCGGGTTGCTGAGTGATGCTGGGCGGAGTGACCACCTGCAGCGTCGCGGCTGAGGTGGTGGTGCTGCCGCAGGAACTGGTGAGCACGCAGTCGTAGGTGCCGATGTTCGCGGCAGAGGCGTTGGAGATGATCAGTGTGGGCCCGTTGCCGTTGGCAACCGGGAACCCATCACGCCTCCACTCGTAGTTGATCGTGCCGGGGGCGATGGCCGTGACGCTGAAGGTGGTGGCGCCGCCGGTGCAGACGACGCGGTTGAAGGGTTGGACGGTGATGAGGGCGCTGTCGGTGACGGTGAGCTGGGCGGAAGAGCTGGCGACGCCGCCGCGGGCGTTGGAGACGACGCAGTCGTAGGAACCGGTATCCGCCAGCGACGCGGCGAGAATCTCGATCGAAGGTGAAATCTGGCCGGTGATGGGCAGCCCATCGCGCCGCCACTGGTAGCTCAAGGGTGCTGTGGAGGTCGCGGCGACAGAGAGCGTCGCTGGCTGACCGTTGCAGACGGTCTGAGCGATGGGTGAGGTGGTGATGACGGGCAGGGCCGGGAGGACGGTGGGTTCACCGAAGGTGATGGTGTATTGGCCGCTGCCACCCTTGTCGAAGAGGTGAAGGCGAGCGCGATAGACAACGTTGTTGCCTGCGGGCTGGAAGATGCGGTCGGTCTGCCAGGTATTCTCCACGTGGAGGATGCGGCCATCGGAACGGACGATCTGCTGGATGGGGCGGACGCCGCCGAACGGGTCGTCGACGACGATGTACCGCCAGCCGCCATCAGTGGAAGCCGTTGCCGCGAGCGAGGCGGAAGCCGCACCAGTGGTGTTGACGGTCGCGTCAATGATGTTCTGGACGGGGGCGATGGTGTTGTCGCTCAGGTGGAGCGTGTCGGGGAGATCGAAGAACTCGGGGATTGTGTCGCTCTCGTTGGGGTCCTCCAGCCCGGACTTCTCATCGGTGAGGAAGTCTGGCAGGGCATCGGCGCCCTGTTCCTGGCTCTGCACGGGGTGGATGAGTTCAAAGACCTTCGGGTAGCCCTCATCAATGAGAGAGGAGACGACGCCTCCAAGATCAGAGAGGTGCTGGTAGCTGGCTGTGTAGCTGATGAACTTGCCCTGGAGCGTCGAGGTCATGCGATAGCGGGCGATGCGGCTCTGGCCGGGCGCGATGTCTCCGAGGGTGAGGTTCAGTGAGGGAGTCTGCGGCTGGTTGTCGACCTGCGAGTCGATGAGTTGGAAGGCGATGACCAGCTCATCATCGTTGCGGACGATGCGGGGCTGCGCGGTGGTGATGCGCATGTTGCGCGCGGTGCCGGCGCCGACATTCGACATCATGAGAGCAACGGTGAAGGGGCGGCTGGGCTCGACGGTTGAGGTGAAGGGATCGTCGCTGTAGACGTACTTCTCCCAGAAGTACTTGGGCTGGAGGCGGGGGTTGGGGACGACGGTGAGCTGCACCTGCTCCATTGGAATCGTGAGCGTGGAGCCGTTGGCAACGTACTGAAGCGTGCCGCCGAAGCCGTAGATGAGCGGCTCGGTGGGCGCGGCCTCGTCACGGGGCACAATGAGCCACGTGGCCGTGCCCTCGGCGCCGGGCGCGAGGGTGCCGGTGCCGTTGACAGAGGTCATGCCGGTCACGTCGGGCGCTGCGATTCCGAACTTGGCGTTGCTGGCCTCGCCCTGGGGGTTGCGGATGTCGGGTGCCGCGAAGATGGAGGTCACCGGCCCGGCCGATTCGTTCTTCAGGGTGAGTGAAGCGCGGAAGGCAGAGCGGCTGATGACCGCTTCCTGTTCGAGGCGGATGGTGACGCGGACGCAGCGGGCGGGTTGAGCGTGGGCGGTGGCGTGAACAAAGAGCATAACCACCATCGCACTTGCGATGCAGCTACGCAGCGACCACAAAGCCGATCGAAGGCCATCAAACAATGTTATCGAGGCGGACATGGGGGTGCCTCCTGTGGACAAATCGGAACCTCGGTGAAGACCTCCTGCATCGCACGATTGATTGCAGTTACAAACTCGGGCGTTGATATGACATTGCAATGGGTCGCCGTCGCGATATCGACTGGCGCAACACCTGAGATGTTGAATCCGCGCGAGAGCGAACCAAAGCAAAGTTCCGGCACAACGTTACCATCGGGTGAGCACGCATCGGCGATGCCTGCTCGGACGTTTTGAATATTTGCGTCACCTGCCGCCGCGGGAACCTCCGCCACACCACCTTGCTGATCCAGTCCATAAGGATACGGACCGCTGCCGTCAGAATTCGAAAGCTCTGGCAACAAGTTCCCACACAAGAAATTGCTCCTGCACGCAAACAGCCCTGCCAGCGCACACGCGGGATTGAGTGCACTTGTTGCGTTCATCGCAGTCTGGTGGTTGATCCCGTCGATCACCACGATTTGCCTGACATTGGGAATGCCAACCGGGTTCAGTGCAGTCTCGCCGCCCCAGCTGTGTCCGATCGTCACGACCAATGGATACTCAATGCAACATCCTGTTTGCCGGTTCATCTCAGCAATCGCCTCGACCTGCGCGCGTGCCTGTTCCCTGGCCTCATCTGGGCAACGAACACCGCTGACATCGAAAGCCCGAACACAGCCGGGGAGCTTTCCAAGCCGGGCAAGGAGCGTACCAATAGCTCCGTCTTCACTGATTGAAGACCGCTCTTCGCCGCAGCCGCCACCGAAGAAGAAGACGGCAACCTTCACGCAGCTACAGCCCCGTCGATTAACGATCGGTGCGCCTCCAGGGTTCCGTACACCGGGTGGAGGCACGATCACGACACCCCCACCCCCACCACCGCCCAAGCCAGTCGGCTGCCCGCAGGGTTCAAGCCTGTATGCAACGCCCTGCTCCAATACTTGCTCGCTCCGGCAACGAACAACGTGCCGTGCCCGCGTCACCGGCGGAGTGCAACCCGCCCCTCCTGAACACGTCTCGCACGCTGGCGGACGGCGCTGAATGATGGCAGGTACCGTCACGGATTGCCCGGGGCTCAACTGCCCAACATCCCCATTGATCGCGGTGATGAGCCAATCCGACGATTCACCCACCGCCAGTTCAACCTGCTGGGCCCTGATCAGGCCTCGATTCGTCAACGTGAAGTTGATCTGATGCGGCTGGCCGTCCGCGTAGTCATCCAGATCAATCACCCGCGGCGTGATATCCACCACAGGATAGGGCACATTGGTTTCGAAGATCGCTTCCAGCGTGAACCGGTATCGATCCTCGATCTGGATCGGATCCACCGTCCACGAATAGCTGATCGCGTTGAATGAGAGGAACGGATAGACTCGCACCGGCTCGCTGCCACGGATGGCGACGAGTTCTCGCCAGGGCTGATGCTTGTCCGCCGAGGCCTCGACGTAGTAGTCTCCCTCGGGCAGCCCGTCGAAGCGTACCTCACCACTCTGATCGCTGAGGCCGGAGGCCATCACGATGTTCCCATCCGGCCGCACGATGCGAACGAACGCGCCTCGTACCGGCGGGAACGGGTCGGGCGGATCCTCCTTGTAGAACGTAGCCTCGTCCTCGGTCCGCACGATGATGCTGCTGGTCGCGGTGGGCACCGCGGTGAACACGAAGGGAACGTTCAACGTCGGAGCTGACGAACGCAGCTGGAACGTACCCGGGTACCGAGGATCGGCATTCAGCAGGTTGCGTCCCGGCGTGAGCGTGAGCACAATCGCTGCCTCTTCGCCCGGGGCGAGCGAGGCCATGGGATTCGGAGTCGCAAGGCCCAGCCAGTAGGCACTGGGAAGCTGAACCGTGATCGGCCCCGTCGGCGAACCGCCTCGGTTCACGATGCGCAGCTCAACGCTGGTCTGAATCGGATCGGCACCTTCAGCATGCACGAGCATGTTCGCCTGAACATTCGTGGATCCCACAAGAGCCAGTTCAGGTGCGAGCTGGGCGATCTCGGCGTTGAATGACACCTCTGACGAAGCACCCTGAGTCGTGGTGAAGACCAGCCGGACAGGGCCCGAAGCCGGCAGGGCATTCGCGGCGGCGGTGAACGCGAGATTCACCGCGCGTGCCTCCTGCCCCAGGAGCGGCGTCGTCGATGGACCACCGGTGATCTGCAGCCCGGCAGGTGCCTCTGCAATGGTCATGGTGAGGCCGGTGAGCGGCAGGTCGCCGACGTTCGTGACCGTGAACGCCCGATTGATCGCCGCAGCGCCTGGTGCGATTCGCGGCAGGTTCGCCTGCGAAGCCACCTTGAGCCCATGAAGCACGAATGTGCTCTGCACGAGTGGGCTGATGTTCGATGGAGGTCCGGCCCGCAGCGCATACTGGCCCGCTTCGTTGGGCAGAAGCGGCAACGAGAACGAATAGGCCCCCGCAGCATTGGTCCGAAGTGTCACTGGGTCGGAATACGTCCGCACCGTGCCTCGAACAGAGACCGAGAGTGCGACCGGAATATTCGCAATCGCAGGCCCACCCGAAGTGCTGGTGGCCACGCCGGTGACAGTCACCTGCGTTCCAGCCAAACCCTCCGTCAGGCTCGGCACCACCGTGACGAGGTACGTCTGAGACTGGAAGACAGCCTCACTGCAACGGCGGTTGTCTATCTCGCCGCCGAGAAGCCCTTCATTGATCAGGTCTCCGCTGTCGGTATTGACGCACAGGAAGTAGTCTCCTGCCTCCTGAGGCAGTCTGATGGTCGCAGTGACGGGGTAGCTGTTCCCTGCCCCTACGGCACCGGTATGCGAGACAATCGCCAACTCCTGCTCGGTCCCTGTCTGGGCGTTCTTCGCCACCACGCGATCGACCCAGGTCCCGGTCGCAGGCACCGGCCCGACGTTGGTGACGGTGAAGGAGATCGACGCCGCGGAACCCACCGTACCCGATAGCGGCAACTGCACATCCGAAACCACCAGGTTTGGCCGCAGCGGCTGACTGACCGTCACGTCCAGCGCACTCGAAGCGGTGTTGTTGGACTCAACGCTCTCGAAGATCGCGTTCGCTGTATCCGCGGTCACTTCGATCCGGAACTCACCCTCGATCCTGCCGGGTACATCGAATGTCTCCAGACGCGACTCAGGCACTCCGGGCAGCATCTGGGTTGATTGCAGCCGGCTGCCAAGCACATGACGCACGCCGCTGGACACATCGACCAGCGATACCAGTTCGACGAAACTCCCGGGGGTGGGTGCAGCCCCGATGTTCTCGCCGACCCACGAGACCGTGATCGTGTCATCCGCCATGACATTGAGCGGAATGCCGACGACATCGCGGACAGTCAGATCGCACCGCTCGATGGTCGAATCGCTGAGCGATACTCCGCAGTTATCTGTCTCGCTGGCCTCCACCACAGCTTCGCCAGCGTCGACGCAGACTACGACGCGATAGGAGAGACCACCCGACGGCACGGGAATCGTCCGGCTGCGAATCGTTGAGGTCTGCCCAGGGTCCAGTGGTTCGTTGATGGCGATGGTGGACAAGAGGGTGTCGTTGCCCACGGACGCATCCGACGAGATGTAGAGCCGCTCGGCCCACGAGCCCTCGGCTCGTGCGCCACCCGCGTTCACCACCGTCCATGTCACCGTGACCGGAGCGCCCGGAAGGGCCGGTGCCGGCACGGAGATGAAGCTGACTCGCAGGTTCGGCAGCGTGGGTCTTACAAGCATGAACGCGGCACTCTGCGCCTCGTTGTTGCTCTCCCGCTGCTCGCTCACGCCGCCATTGGCATCCGTGCGAATGACGAATCGATAGGCCCCATCGGTGAACTCGTTGCGCACCGGGGGAACGACCGCAACGACCGCGGAGTATTCGGCGGCGGGTGCAAGCGGTGTCACCACAGCTGGTGAAAGCGGTTCGAGCGGGAAGTCCGTGCCGGGTGACGCACCATCGCGTTGCAGCAGCACACGGTCAGACCATCCACCGGTCGCTGGCTGCGTCCCCTGGTTGCGGACCGTGATCTGCACGCTGATCGGACTTCCAAACACACCGCCGCTGGTCAGGGGCGACACGCTCGTGACGATCAGGTCGGGCCCATCGGGCAGCGTGATGCTGGTCGCCGGTGAAGAGGTTGCCGAGTTATCACCTTCCGCACCCGCCGCGGGCTCACTGATAGCGTTGCCCGAATCGGTGGTGATGACGAAAACTCGCGTTCCGACGATTTCTCGAGGCAGCGACACTGCAAACTGCTGCGTGTATGCCTGCGTGGGCGGGAGCGTGGTCGACTTGGCGAAGACGCCCAGTTCCACATCGGGAACTACTCCAGCCGGATCTCGGAGGATCACCCGATCGGTCCACGTTCCGAAGACCGGGCCGGTGCCCGTGTTGGTGACGGTCCATCGGAGCGTGGCCGCCGCACCGGCCACACCGGACGCAGGAGGAACAATCTCGGTCACAGTCAGGTTGGCCGATGGAGCAGGGCTCATCAGGACTGGATCACTCACGCCAACGTTGTTGGTTCGATTCGCTTCGCCGGGCGTGGCGTTGGCGGGATCGCCCGTCCGGACCAGCACTCGGTAGCTCGCCTGAGGACCATACCGGGCCGGGATTCCAAACACGGCTTCCAGGCGCTCGTACGAACCTCCGACTGCGAGTGGCGCGGTGCCGGGAATCGCAGGAGTCAACGCGATGTCATCCGCATCACCGAATGTCGTGTTCAACGAGAGCACTGCCACATCGGACCACGGGCCAATCGCAGGAACAACCCCCTGATTGGCAACGGTCCAGGAGACACGAATCGTGCCGCCAAAGGAAGCCTCCGCCGGCGCTGCGACAGCATTCACAGCAAGATCGGCAGCCGGAGTTGCCGCAAGCGTGATCGGCGCAGACGCGACATTGTTCTGCTCGTCGGCTTCATCAACGATCAGGCCATCGTCCAGTCGAAGCAGGAGGTATCGCTGTCCGGACGACACATAGTCGATCGGCAACAGCACGTCCAGTTCACGGTTGTATGTTCCGTCTGGCGCAAGAACTGAGGGGCTTGACGCAACGAAGAGCGGAAGGTCTGATCCAGCTTCAAACGTCTGATTCGTGGAAAGGTAGACTCGATCAAGCCACGGCCCTCCCGCATTCACTGGCGCACTGTTGCGGGCTGAATAGATGACTCGAACCGTCTCCCCGTTCGTCGCCGCGTTGGGAACCGACAGAGTTCCCGACAGTTGCAGGTCGGGCAGCGCCTCAACCCGAACTCGAGCAACGCTGGCGACCAGGTTGTTTGCCTCATTTCCAGGCTCGGAGACCGTGTTTGTGGCATCAACCGACAGGATCAGGTAGTATTCACCGGGCAAGACCGTCCCGGGAATCAGCATGGTCGTCGACCGCTGATACTGGCTTGAACTCAGCACCGGACCATCGATTGAAATCTCCCCAAGCGTGAGATCGCTTGCATCGAGTATGGCATCAGCAGACAGGAAGACGCGATCGATCCACGTGCCGTTGGCCGCGCCGTTCCCGGCATTTCGAGCAAGCATCGAAATGCCGATGGCGCGTCCGCGGTAGGCCTGACCCGATGTCGGTCCCGCCACAGCCATCGGCTGGAGGTCCGGTGCCGCACAATCAACACAAACTGGAGCCGTGCGGCAGTTGTTGTCCTCGATCGCCTCCGGGACAGCACCACCCGAGTCGGCGCAGATGGTCACCGTGTATCCATTACCCGGAGGGATACCTGGGACCGCGACATTCTGAATGCGGGTCACGATCTGCCCTGGAGCAAGCGTGAAGCCGGCAGGCACCGAGAAGCTCCCAAGAGGCAGCGAACCCGGAGGCCCCGCTCCAGTGATTGACTCGGTCCATGGACCGACAGCCGGCTCGGTTCCAACGTTTGCGACCGACCACGCCAACTGCACCGACGTGTTCGGCAGCACATTGGGCGGAGGGGTCAGCGATTGGACAACCAGGTCAGGGGCACCGATGATCAACTCCGGCCCCATCGCCTCCGCGTCTTCGCGAACACTGTGCGGCACGGAGCGAGTCGGATCAGCTTGCACGAAGATGAAGGCCGGACCGACCGCGGCGGTGGAAGGAATCGTCACCGACGCGTTCCTCGCACCACTCTGCGAAGGCTCGAGCGTCGTCACGGGTACTGTGGCGAGAATGGAGTCGTCTCCGTCGCCAAGCACCTGATTTCGAGAAAGCACGACTCGAGCCGAGTAGTTCCCCGATGCGCACGCACCACCGTTTCGATCGTTCCACGCGACCGCGAGCACACCCCCGACCGAGGCCGTTGAAGGATGCGAAACCGACGAGACTTCCAGGTTTGCGGAACCAACCTGGCAGGGACCGCTCAGAGAAGCAGATTCGGTGCGATCGTTGAACAGCACCTGCTCCGTGGGGTCACCCAACACGAAGAAGTAAACGTTCCCTGAGGCCGTTCCATCCCCGAGCGTGACCTGCACGCTGCGACGAACGGTCGCACCTGGAGCCACTGGTCCCGACTGGGTCTGTCCAACGATCAGATCCTCAGCATCCCCGAGCACCTCGTTGCGAGAGAGGACCACGCGATCGGTCCACGCCGATGCCGCGGGCATCGTTCCCGGGTTCACCGCATCCCAACTCACTTCGATCGGCACGCCCAGACAGGCCGAGCTTGCAACCGTCACCTGGCGGACCGCAAGCACCACGCGGCCAACCGTCAGCACTGCGGACGAACTGTTGACGCTGCCCAGCGAGTTGGTCGCGACCGCGTAATAGCTTCCCTCGTCGGACGGCCCGACCTGCCGGATGGTCAATGTACTGGTTGTCGAACCACTGACCCGATCGTTATCCGACAACGCAATGCCGCCTAGGTACCACCTGATCGTCGGAACGGGGTTGCCCGATGCCGCGACTGCGAACTGAGCATCCCGCGTCTCCTGCACGGTGGTTGACAACGGGCTGAGCGTGAAGGAAGGCGGCACCAACAGAGTCAGGGCAGCGGTCGATGAGACGATGCTCCCTCGGGCGTTGGTGATCCGCACCGAGTAGTTCCCTACGTCCGTCGGGCGAACCGGATCGATGACCAGAGTTGCTGTGCTGCTGCCGGAGATGACACTGTCATCTGATACCGGCGTTGCGTTCCTCAGCCACTGATACGACAATGGCCCTGTACCCGAGGCGCCAACGCTCAGCTCGGCGCGACCACCGACCGGTACCGCCACATTGCTAGGCTGAGTCACGACTCCCACGTTCTGGAACCGATTTACCGTGACAATCGCACTCGACAGACTGTTGTTGTCTTCTCTAAGTTCCTGCACATCCTGAACGGGTCTTGCATCGGCCCGAACCGCGAACCTGTACGTCCCAGAGGACCCCGAAGGAAGCGGCAGCGTGGTCGCGAACTCCATGGGCAACGATTGCCCGGGTGCAAGAGCTTCATTGAGCGTCAGCAGACCCGAGACCGCAACCTCAGCCGAAGCCGGAGCCACACCCGACCGGAACACCTGACAGGCCGAGCCCGCTGGAACGGTGCGATCGCCGATGTTGCTGACAGTCCAACGCACCGTCAGCGGATCAAGGTCAAATCCACTCGCAGGCTCGGCCACCAACGTCCCGATCACCAGGTCAGGTCCATGCGAGAGGGTTACGGTCGCGGTCGAACTGATCGTCGCGCCGCATGTGTTGAACGCAACCATGTCATACGTGCCAGCATCCGCGTTCGCGGCTCTCGAGAGTCGGAGCACCGGCGTCGACGTTCCGCTCCAGGTTCCACCACCCGGTGCCGGCCCGTCGCTGAGGTTCTGCCCGTTACGCCGCCAGCGATAGGTTGACGCATTGACTACGGTCGCTGTCAACTCCAGTGGCTCATTGGTCGCGGCGGCAAGACTGGCGGGCTGCACCGAGAACGCCGGCGCATCCTGGCTCGACGAGTTCCTCGCCCATGTGCTTCCGACGTAAACTGCCGATGTCACACCGGCGTTGCCTCCGAACAGCACGATTCGACCGGCTGCCGTTTCATACGCCATCGAAGCGCTCTGCCGCGGCGTAGGCCCGGCGATCGGAATGCTCGTCCAAGTGACACCATTCCATTCCCACGTGTCCGAAAGAAGACCCGATGCGGCAGCCCCCCCCGTCAGCACGAGCGTGCCCCGGGTTGCATCAAACGCAAACGCAGCATTGCTTCTGGCCGTGGGCCTCACCGCTGGACTCAACAGCCGCCAGGTCGCATTCTCAAGGACCCAGGTCTCATCGAAGCGTGTATTGCCGCTTCCCCGGCCGCCAAACATGACAATCTGCTGCCGAAGCGGGTCGTACGCCATGGAAGGCGCGTTGCGCAGCGTCGGTCTGCCCGCGCCCGCTGCAGCGAGCACAGACCAAGTGCTCCCGTTGAAAGCCCATGTGTCCGCAGTAAGCCCGGTTCCCACGCCCCCGAAGACGATGGTTCGTTGGTACTGGGAGTCGTAGGCCATTGCATGGCCTGTTCGACGAGAGGGAGACTGGGCTGCAGGAATGTTCCGGGCAATCCACTGCGAGCCATCCCATTCGTGAGTGTCCTGTGCCGCGCTGCCGAACACCGCGCCGCCGAAGAGCACAACGCGTTGGCGTCCGGAGTCATAGACCATCGCGTGCCCTGAGCGTGCCGCGGGCCCGGTCACAGCCTGAAGCACCCAGCCCCCGTTGATCAGTTCCCAGGTCTGATTGGATTCGCCCGAAGCGGTCAACCCGCCGAACAGCATCAACCGACCGGTGGACGCAACTTCCACCATGGCCGTTTGCGACCGGGGCGAAGGGACAGTCTCGCTGCGATCGGTCCAGCCCGTCCCATCCCACTCCCACACGTCACCGTATCCGGTTGATCCGCTCCCGCCGAACGCAACGACGCGATTGATCCCCGTATCAAAGTACATCGTGTGACCCGCACGCGCCGCTGGACCCGCTCCGCCCCGTTGCAACCATCCGGTTCCATCCCACTCCCATACATCGGCCAGGTAAGTCGCACTGGCCCCACCAACGCCACCAAACAGCACGAGCTTCGCCCTGGCGGTGTCGAATGCCATCGCATGACGGCTGCGACTGCCCCAGGCCGGAACTGCCGGCGTTGGCAACTGAACCCAGTCGGTGCCTGTCCACTCCCACACGTCGGCCGAAGTTGTCGCACCGGTATCGCCGCCAACAAGCAACGGTCCGCGCAGTTCGCCGATGGAGGCCATCGCGCCAAAGTAGCGAGGTGCAGGACCGCTTGTGCTTACCTGGACCCAGTCAACACCGTCCCAGGTCCAGGTGTCGTTCAGGCGAGATCCAGCTCCGGCACCCCCAAACCCGCCGAAGAGCACAACTCTCTGGTGAGCAGGGTCATACGCCATCGAGTGCCCAAACCGGGCCGAGGGTGAGTTGGCTGGCGAGAGGCGTGTCCACACGGTGCCGTCCCACTCCCACGTGTCGGCAAAGTTCACTGTGGCCTGACCGCCAAAAAGCACCAGCTTCTGGCGCGATTCGTCAAACGCCATCGCGTGCCATGTTCTGCCAGGTGGCGGAATCACATCCCTTGACAACCACCGTGAAGCGGCGCCGGACCGGGTCCACGTGTCGTTCATGGCTACTGCCAGTGATTCCTGAGGCGTGCCTCCAAACAGCACAGCCTCACCTCGGAGCGTGTCAAAGACGGCGGGCGCGTAGGCACGCGCTCCGATCTGGACCCTCCTCCACTCGGAAGTGCACTGCGTCAGCGCCGCGCCAAAGGCCTGAAACTCAGATACCGAAAATGACCCATCGCCACTCTGGGCGGTGATCCGAAACCGGTCTGTTGTCGCTGGGACCGCCAACTGCTGCACACGGTTGACGTTCGTTGGGTCAGGCCGCGTCTGCATGCCACCGCCGCCAGAGCTCACTGGCGCAACCCACGCATCTACCCATACCCCATCCGCCGGCCGGCGATACTGAACCCGGTATGAGTCGTTGTCATCAGCCTGAAGCACAAGCCCCGTCACCGAGTATTGCTCAATCAGGTCGATCTCAATCGTCGTTGCGGTCGAGTTCCACCAGATCGTCCCGGATTGCCATGCGGTTCCGCGCGGGCGAAACACCCCGTCCGTCAAGGTCGACAGGCTCGCACCCGACGGCGCACCCGCCACCACCGAAACCGGCTTGTTGATCGCGATGTTCTGTCCCGCTGCCACACCACCACCGAGGAACACACACGCCAAAGACGCCCAGTGAAGGAAGTTACGCCGCATCGTCAAGCACTCCCGTTGATCCTGGCCCGCTCTTGAGATCCCAAACACTTCCCCGACCATCAAACGCGATGCCGGTGCCTCGCCGCCAACCGTCAATCCGCATCCAACGCACTTTGCCGCGAATCGCAGGCAACCAAGCACTGGCGACGGAAGATCCAGCAATGCCGACTCGTTCCGTCACTTTAACGATTTCGCGGCTGATGACCCTTCATGATTTTTCAAATTTCCTGAAAGTCCTACTTCAAGCAGAATTGTGGCAATCCATCGGGCCACCAAAATGGCCCGTTCTGAGCGCCGCCTTCATGCACGATTCACGATCTGTTCGTACTGCAGCCCCGGCCCGCCCAGCTGGTGCGTACCGAAAACCCGCCACGGCTTGATTCACCGCCAGAACGGCCACCAGACATGTCGCAAGACACTCTTGCCCACCGCGCTCGGCTCCGAACCAATCTCACGCTGGCTTTGAAACCACCGTCAACCTCGCATATTCCAATACCAGCGTCTTGGTCCCGATGGCCTTGAACGCCACCGTCACGCGTGCCTGCGCTCCGCCCGTGAACGACTTCACAACGCCCATGCCAAACTGCGGGTGACGCACCGTGGATCCGACCGGAAGCGCGGGGGTACTCTGCCGCGCCGAACGCTGTGTTGAATCCTCGGTCTGCACCCAGTCGGCATCCTGCGACTCATCATCGAAATCAGAATCGACATCGACCTGCGCATCATCGCTGCGAAGCACATGCTCGGAGGGCAACTCATCGAGGAATCGGCTGGGGATCGTCCGGTCGCTGATGCCTCGCTGCGTGCGGAACTTCGAGGCGGTCATCAGCAGTCGCCGCATCGCGCGGGTGATCCCCACGAAGCACAGCCGCCGTTCTTCCTCGAGCGCGGCCTCGCTCTCGCGTGCTCGCATGTGCGGCAGGATGCCCTCTTCCAGGCCGATCATCGCCACTGCCGGGAACTCAAGGCCCTTCGCGGCGTGCAGCGTCATCAGCGTCACACTTCCCTGAGCCGGGTCCACCGCATCGGCATCGGCCACGAGTGCAATCGACTCAAGAAAACCGCGAAGCATCGCCAACAGCGGCGGCATTGCGGGAGTTCCTGCCGCGGAAGGCGACTCAAGGCTCGGATCGGCCGACGGGTCGTACTCCTGTTCGAACTGCCTCGCGGAGCTCACCAGTTCCGAAAGATTGTCGAGCCGCTCCGCATCGCTCTCGTTGCGGGTCGTCGCGGCCTGCGCCCGGTACATCGATTCGAGCCCCGACTCCTTGATGACGCGGTCCACCAGATCCGCCAGCGAGCCGGAGATCTCGGCACCCATGAACGTGCCGCCGCCGGTCCAGGCATCGAGCATCGTGACGAACTTGTTCACCGAGTTGATCGCACGGGCCGAAAGGTCAGGCACCGCATCAAGCTGCCTCAGCACGCGAAGCACGGGGACTCCATGCTGCGAGGCAATCGCCTCGACCTTCTCGTAGGTGGTATCGCCGATGCCACGGGTGGGCACGTTGATGATGCGCGACAGCGAGACGGAATCGGCCTGATTCGCTACCACGCGCAGATACGCCAGCGAGTTCTTCACCTCCTCGCGGTCGTAGAAGGCAGTTCCCTTCGCGATTGTGTAGGGAATGTTCGCTTCGCGCAGCGCCTCTTCCATCACGCGGCTCAGCGCATTGGTCCGGTAGAAGACCGCCATTTCACGCCACGCAATCTTCTGATCCGTGTGCTGCTTTCGCAGCCACGCTGCCACGCGGCTTCCTTCATGCCGCTCACTGCTGCATTTCACGATCTCAATCCGGTCGCCACCCTCTTTGCTCGTGAACAGAGGCTTGGGCTTGCGGTTGCGGTTGTACTTGATCAGCGTGTCGGCACTGGCCAGAATCGGCGCAGTCGAGCGGAAGTTCTCGCCAAGCTTGATCACCGCCGCGGCGGGAAAGTTCTTCTCAAAGTCCAGAATGTTCGAAATGTCCGCGCCACGCCACCCGTAAATCGCCTGATCCGGATCGCCCACCACACAAATGTTGGGCTGACGCCCCCCCGCCACTGCATCACCCGCAATCAGACTTGCAATCTTGAACTGCGCCTGATTGGTGTCCTGATACTCATCGATCAGCAGATACTGCCATCGCCGCTGACACTCCGCACGCACATTCTCCCTCAGCGCGAGCATGCGGGCCGAGAGCATGAGCAGATCATCAAAGTCCACCGCATTGGCCTCGCGCAGCCGCTTGGTGTACGCCGAGTAGACGCGTGCAATTGCCTTGGTCGAGAAATCAAAGGCTTCACTGGCAAACTGCTGGTCATCCACCAGATCGTTCTTCGCGTTGCTGATGGCGCTGAGCACGCTGCGAGGCTGGAAGTTTGCAGTTGACAGCTGCGCTGCTTCAATGGCCTTCTTCACCAGCGACAACTGATCGGAACTGTCGTAGATCGAAAAGTCAGGCTTGAGCCCGGCCTCTTCCGCATACCGCCGGAGCAGCCTCGCACAGAGCGAGTGGAAGGTCGTGATCGTCAGCCCGCGCATGAGGCGGCTTTCAGAGCCATCCTGCCCGGGCCCGCCAAGCACGTGCGCGACGCGTTCCTTCATCTCACCCGCGGCCTTGTTCGTGAAGGTCACCGCGAGAATCTGGTACGGAGGGACGCCGCAGTTCACGAGGTAGGCGATTCGGCGCGTGATGACGCGAGTCTTGCCGCTCCCTGCCGCGGCGAGGATCAGCAGCGGTCCTTCGGTGTGCAGCACCGCCTGCTTCTGAGGTTCGGTCAGATCGGCCACGAGCGAATCGGCAAAGGCACGCGGGTCCGCCGCGGCATGCGGCGCAGCAGCGCGGGTCGCCTGGGGTGCCTGGGGCTCGTCGTAGTCGGGAGTAATCGGGGCGTCGAAATCCATGACGGGGCAAGCGTAACGCCACCGAACACGGCCGGAGCCAAACAACACCTTGTCCACAGCAAAGGAGCTGCACATTCCGCAGCGTGTTCACACCATCGAGCCGCGTCGGAGCATCCAGATGAAGACCGGGCCCCCCACCAATGCCGTCACGACATTCAGCGGCAATCGCCCGGACGGCAGCTCAATGTTCCGCACAATCGCATCAGCCCCAAGCACAAGCACCGCGCCAGCCAGTGCTGCCAGGATGGCCAACGGACGATGCCGCGGCCCGCAAACGAGCCGGACGACATGTGGGCACACCAGCCCAACAAATCCAATCGGCCCGGCGAGCATGATCGAGCAGGCCGTCAGGATGCCGGCCCAGAGGAACATCCAGAATCGCAGCCGCCCCAGACGCACCCCGAGGCTGATGGCCTCATCCTCGCCCAGGGAGGCAAGATCCATGGAAGGGCCCAGCCACCAGCAGGTGATCGCGCCCAGGGTGGTGAGTGTGCCGATGGTCCACATTTCGGTGGGTGTGGTATCGTCGCGGATGCCGCCGATGAGCAGGCGATCCGCCGCGGCTGTGTACTGAAAAGGCAGCGACTGCCGCAGGAGCATGATGCCCGCGCCACAGACGATCCCCACGGCCACTCCGGTGAGGACCAGGAGGACCGGATCAAGCACGCCGCGGCGGCGGCTGAGGAGATACGTGACGATCAGAGCACCAAGTGCCCCGCAAATCGCGGCGGTGGCCACGATCGGCATGGCCAGCCCGCCTGCAGCAACCCCCGAGGCCCCGACCAGACCGAGCCAGATGGCGAGCAGGACTGCGAACCCGGACCCGGAGGCAAGGCCCAGGAGGTCGGGAGAAGCCAGTGGGTTCCGGAGCAGGCACTGGAGGAAGACGCCCGCGAGTGCCAGTGAGGTGCCGACCATGATCGAGGCACCGGTTCGGTTGACGCGGAGCCACCAGACTTCCGAACCGATGGCCGCGGCGGCTCCGGACCCCAATATCCGCCACACTCCCATTGCCAGCAGCAATGCGAGAAGGACAATGAGGGCCTGGGACGTCCTGCGAGTCATGAACGCGGCAGGGTACGCGCCAACCCTCTCGAAGGGTCCAGGCGGGCTTCCCGGCCCGTTAAACGATCCAGCGGCAGGCGGACAGGCCACGCAGCGGGCCGGGACGGGGTAGGCAACGCTGCCATTGGAGTCTGCCGGGGGGCACAACTCCCGAACTTCCTGTCCGAGTTTGGCGTTTGTCGTCGCCTGAGGGGGCATTGGCTCCTACTATTGCGACCCCTTTTGTTGGAGATTCCCAGCCGTGGCCAAGAAGTCTTTTCGCTGCAAGCTCGTGACCCCCGCCGCCGCCCTGATGGACGATCAGGTGGCGTACGCCTCCGTTCCCAGCTGGGATGGCCTGATGGGCTTCCTTCCCGGCCGTGCGGCATTCCTGGGGCGTCTGGGTCTTGGCGAGCTCCGGCTTGATCTGGCCGATACCGAGAAGGGTCAGGGCGGCAGTCGTTCGTACCTGCTTGATGGTGGCTTCATCCGCATGGCGGGTGATGTGATGACCATCTTGGCCGAGCGTGCCGTCGCGGTTGAGACTCTCACCGCCGCCGAGGCAGATGCTGAGCTGAAGGCCGCGGCTTCGATCAAGGATCCAACCGCCCAGGCGCAGGCCACCAAGCGGGCCAAGCTCATGGCTGATCTGGTTCGTTCCTCGGGCGGCAAGGTCTGATCCCGTGAGCGTCGGTTCGCCTCGGTGAACCGGGTTCGGCCCCGTCACTTCCACTCAACACGTTCAGTTTCTGGTCAACTCGCGGTGGAGCCACGCGCGGGCGTAGGACCATTCGCCCTTGACGACTCCGACCGTGAGGCCCAGGGCCGCGGCTATCTCCTCAATTGTCAGGCCCGCGAAGTAGCGGAGCATCACGATCTCGCTCTTCTTGGAGTCGTACGCCTCAAGCCTAACCAGTGCTTCGTCGATCGCGAGGAGTTCGGCAGGGTCGGGCTCGTTGGCGAGCATTTCGTCGACCATTTCGACGCGGCGGGCTCGGTGCTCACCATCGCCGCCGCGTTTGATCCGGGCGTGCCCGCGAGCGCGTTCGATCAGGATCCGACGCATGGCCCGTGCCGCGGCACCGAAAAAGTGACCACGGTTATTCCATCGCTGGGCATCATCGGGCCCCAGAAGTCTCAGGTACGCCTCATGAACGAGCGCGGTGGGCTGCAGGGTGTTCCCGGCGGCTTCGTTGGCCAGGCGTGCGCGGGCGAGGCGGCGCAGCTCGTCGTACACCAAGGGCAGCAGGTCGGCAGCTGCCTTGGAGTCTCCCTCACCGGCCTGGCGGAGGAGTCTGGTGAGATGTTCGGACTCGTGCGAATCGGACATTTGATGGTTTTTTGAGATTTCGCTGTCAGAAGTGCCGCGAACGTCGCATTGAAGAGTACGAGGGCGGCACTCCCTCGACTCGGTTGGCGGTCGTTCGGTTCTCCAGATTTCCGGGATGCAATGCCCCCACACAGCATTGCATCGCACACACCCGGAATCACACCCACCGGACCACCCGCGTCTTGCGATTCGTTCCACACTCCGACTCGCGAGCAGACACCCGGCACTCACGCATGACCCTCAGGAGGTGAGGGGTTCTGCAGTGAGCAACGGGCAACCAGGAACAAGAAACGCCCGGGAAGAGATCCCCGGGCGTTGTCTTTTTTCAGTTGAACACACGGTTCAGGCGTTGCGAGTACGAGGCTCAGTTGCCATCGGAGCCAGCGAAGATCAGGAAATCGGCGCGGCCCTGATCGGCATCGGCGAGTTTCCCGTCTGCGGGGGCGGCGGCGTCGACGTAGCTGACCACGATGACCTTCGCCGCGTTGTTCTGGAGTTTGAGTGCCTGCACCAGACCGCCGGTATGATCGCTGTGGAATCGACCGACTACCAGGAGCACGGGCGTGCCCTGGTTCATTCCATTGACCACGCTCTGTGACATCGTCCAGTCCCAGACGCTCTGGCTTCGGAAGGTGTTGTCGATGGAGGCGCGGCGCTCTGCCGCGAACTTCTCGTCGGCAAGCTGCTCGGGCTTGATGCCCGCGTTCTCATTCATCACCTTCTCAAAATCTTCGCGGTACTTGCCGGTGGGAACGACTTGCGGAACCGCAAAGAGCCGCTGCTGCTCCGGAGTCAGGCCCTTGAGGCGATCAAACCCCTCGGTGCGGGCGAGTCGCACGTAGCGGCGCGGAGCGTTCGCGGCAATGACCGGCCGGCCCGCTTCCTTCGCGGACTTCACCATGGCCTGATGTCCGGGCGGGAAGCTTGAGTCATCGCGCTTGAGGGCCTTGCGCAAGCCTGCGTCATCGGTGACTCCGGTGAGGTAGTCGGAGAGATCGGCCTGCTCGTGGCGTTCGAAGAACTCCATGGCGAGGACGGCCTTGGGCGACTTGGCCAGCACATCGTCCCAGAGTGCCGCGGCAGAGGCCAGCCCCATGCGATGCCCGTGGTTCTCGCCGACAATCACAGCGTCTGCACCGGCCGCCGCGGCGACCACATCATTCCAGGAGGCCGGCGAGCCATCGCCCCTCAGGATCGTGAGCGAGCGTGCAGCCTCTGCGGAAACCGGGGCCATCGCACCGTGCGGACTCTTGCTCCGCGAAGGGCCTGCACTGCAGGCGGTCAGCATGAGGCACGTAGCGACCCCGACGAAAAGGCAAAGACGCATGAGATGAGCTCCTGAACGATCAAGATGCATCGGGCCGCCGGAAGGGCTGAGTGGGTGCACAAGACATGGCACCGGCCATGCCAGAGCGTACGAGCGGCGCGGGTGAAATGGAAGGAATCGGCGTTGAATCGTCGCCGCGGCGGACCGACCCTGCGCTCGTTCGGGTCTCGTATCCTCACGGCTGATTGGCCAGACGCACACGACCGAAATCTCCCACCGTTCCCACTTGCGACCGACTCTCAGTCGTGCCGCTCGCGACGGCGCGGACCTTGCTCGTCTCCGGGCTGGCTCTGGAGCAAGCAAGGACGCGATGTGAGGGTCCAGGCGATGTTCAGGCGATGATCGACCGGCTGGGCTTTGTGCAGCTCGACAGCATCAGTGTGGTTGAACGGGCGCATCACCACATTCTCTACACGCGGCTCGATGGCTATGAAGCCCGACATCTGGACGAATTGCAAGCAAAGGGTCACGTGTTTGAGCACTGGACGCACGATGCGTCGATCATCCCCGCCGCGTTCTTTCCGATGTGGAGGCACCGATTCGACAAGGTGGCGTGGGGGACGTGGCTTCGCCAGCAGATGGGCCGGAACTACAGGAAGACACTCGAAGAGGTGCGGCGTCGGATCGAGCATGAAGGGCCGCTGATGGCACGTCACTTCGAAGCGCCGAATCGAAAGAGCGGGCCCTGGTGGGACTGGAAGCCAGCGAAGGCGGCGCTCGAGTATTGGTGGCGCACAGGCGAGCTGGCGATTCCGCGACGCGAGCAGTTTCAGAAGGTCTACGACCTTACCCATCGCGTTCTTCCCGGTGAGATTCTCGCAAAGGCGCATTCGCCTGAGGAATACGTGGACTGGTCGTGCCGATCGGCTCTCGAACGACTGGGGATTGCAACGCCGCGGGAGTTGGCGCAGTTCTGGGGCGGCCTCACGCCTGCCGTCGCCGCGGCGTGGTGCGTCGAGGCCGAGAAACGCGGCGAGGTCGTTCCGGTGCAGGTTGAAGCGGATCCCGCGACGACCGCTCGCCGCGCCGTTGCATTTCCGGATTGGGTCGCGCGCTCCGCGACCATTCAGGACCGATGCGGCAACCACGAGCAGATGCGTCTGCTCAGCCCGTTTGACCCCTTGATCCGGGATCGCGCTCGCTGCCTTCGGCTCTTTGGCTTTGACTATCGGTTCGAAGCCTTCGTGCCAGAGCCCAAACGCACGTATGGGTACTACGTACTCCCGGTGCTCTGGTCGCGTGGATGCGACTGCACGCTGGTGGCACGCGTGAACCCGGCACTGGATCGCGCAAAGGGTGAGCTCGTGATCAAGGGCGTCTGGTGGGAACCCACGCAGCGTCCGACCCGCCGCCTTCGCGCGTTGCTCGAAAAGGCCACCGTGGAGTACGCGAACTGGATGGGAGCCTCGCGCGTTCGCTGGGAGCAACGGCCCTGAGATTCATCGGAGCAGGATGCGTGCATCTTCGGGCAGGTCAACGAGGGCATCGGTTGAGTACCACCCGTCGACGCTGCAATGGGCCGCTTCAACTCCGAGCCATTCTCGCACCGGCTCGGGCACCGGAGCATCGACCACCACCACCGCCTCTGTGGTCCCGGTGAATCGACCGCACCAGACGACTTGCGCGGCGTGGCCACTGCGTGCCAGCGCATCCATGCATCGGTCGCCATGCGCTGCGATGATGATGACGTAAGGACGAACCGGCGGTGTGGGCGGCACTGTTGCGGGTGCCGCGCGGCGCTTGGCATCCAGCGAAGCAGCCGTCAATATCGTCGGGCTTGCCAGGAGGCTGCGGTACTCAGCGTCGAAGATCCCCGTCTGTACGCCTGGATCGGTCTGCACCTGCGCCTTGGCTGCCTCAATGTCCTTTGTGGTAAGAACGAACAGAC
>JBILUL010000005.1:0-76732 GCA_044371005.1 Phycisphaerales bacterium
AAGCCATCGAGAAGGATGCGACGCGCCGCTACCCCTCCGCGGCGGAGTTCCTCGAAGATGTCCGCCGCTACCTCAACGACGAACCGATCCAGGCCCGCCCGGCCTCCACGTGGTATCAGGTGCGCAAGTTCACTCGACGCAACCGCTTTCTCGTGGGCGGGGTTGCCGGTGTCTTTCTCGCGCTGCTGGCGGGCTTGAGCGCGACACTCTGGCAGGCGTCACGAACGGTCGATGCGCTCTCGCAGGCGCAGCGCGAATCCGATGTCAGCCAGTCGGCACTTGCCTTCATGGTGCAGGTTCTGGGCAGCGGTGACCCGGGATCAAGCCTTGGCAAGGACCCCACGTTGCGCGATGTCCTTGAGATGGCCGCATCACGCATCGAAAACGGCGAGATCAAGTCCGAACGCGTCGTCGCAAGCGTCGCGGCAGAAGTCGGCAGAGCCTTTGGCAACCTGGGCGACTACCGCCGCGCTGAAATGCTCCAGCGCCGCGCGCTTGAAGCCGAACGCAACGTCTTCGGCCCCCGCTCCGCAAATGTGATCTCCCGAATCTCCTCGATCGGGTACATCATGCAGCGCCAGGGAAGGGCGGCGGATTCGCTGCCCATCATGCGGGAGGCCTACGACATCGCGATGGCCGATCACGGGCCCCGCTCCGAGTGCCTGTTCGACATCATGCTGCAGCTGGGCAACGCGCTCGACCCGGCGCCCGAAGGCACGCTGTTCTATGAGCGAGCCTACACGATGGCCCGCGAACTGTGGGGCACGCGCCACCCTTCCACACTCATGGCCATGTCCAACCTTGGCTACTCACTCGACGGCTCAGGCCAGCACGACAAGGCCGTGACACTGCTGCGAGAGTGCATGGACCTGAACGTCCAGGTCAACGGACGCGAGAACCGCAACACGCTGGCAACGATGGTCTCGCTGGGTGCCGCATTGCTCAACTCCGGTCAGATTGAGCAAGGATGCACCACGTTCGAAGAAGCGCTGAAGATCGAAATCGGACTCATCGGCGCCGATCACCCCGACATCCTCAACTCCAAGCGCCGACTCATCACCGCCTACTGGCAGTCTGGAAAGATCGATCAGGCCGAACGGATCGCACGCGAAGTGCTCGCCCAGTGCGGCACCGACCTCAACCGACCCAACCGCGTCCGGATCGAATCACGCGGCATGCTCGTCACGCTCCTGGTCGGCCAGAAACGCTTCGATGAAGCTCTCCCGCTCTGCGAAACGCAGTTGATTGACGCCACGACCACCTTCGGCACGGCAGCTGAAGGACATGAACCAGACCCCGGAATCATCATGGCCTGGAGTCTCTTCTACGACCTCTACCAGGCATGGGGCAAGGACCAGGACACCGCACACTGGCGGGAACGCATCGCCTCCACCAAACTGGGCCGGCAGATGCTCGCGGCGGAGGCCGCCCAGTCACAGCCCTACCCCGCACCCGCCAAATGAGTCACTTGTCCGCCCGGCCCCTTGACCTCCGCCCTCCGCGTATCATCATGTCGCATGGCAGGCGGCAGACACTCTCAGCCTCTCTTTGACCTGGTCCGAAACCGGGGCAATGTCAACACGCCCCAGGACCGTCGCACCACCATGAATCCCGGCGTGGGATGGCGACCGGGCATGGCCCCAGGCTCCGAGCCCGGACCCGCTCCGGACACCGCAGACACGCGGCCCGCCACTGGGCCGATGACGCTCAACTCGCCGATCGCAGGCGCGAAGAACTCTCCATCGCGCGATCTGCCGCCCGAAGGGTCGGCTGGCGCCGATGCATGGGCTGCACAGTCGGGCGTCAGCGGCGCCACCGTCCGAGTCCCGGTGAATGCCGTCTACCTCGCCGCGGCGGGATTCGTGCTTCTCATGGTCATCGCCTACGGCGTTGGTTCATTCCTCTCGCGCCGCGCGGCGGAACGTGAATCGGCCGCCGGACGCGAGCAGCCTCCCATCTCCGAACCAGTTGATTCACCAGGAACCGCCGGCACTGCACTCGATGCAGCCCCCGCGACCAAGCCACCGTCCCGCGGCGAAGCACCCAAGATCAGCTCAGCGACGACGCCGGCAGCCGAAACTCCGGTGCCGTCGGTGCCGCGTCCGAGCGATGCGCTCTGCCTCACCTCAAAGGGGTGGACAACGTCCGATCAACGCGAAGATGGCCTCAATTACCTCCTTCTTGCGTACGTTTCCCAAACAGAAGCCGAAGATGCCATCAGTTTTCTTGCTGAGAATGGCTTAGAGACCTTTGCGCTTTATGTTGATCCGTCGCAGGTTCGAGGCAATAATTTCAGCCCTACCCGTCCCTACAAGCTCTACGCCTCCAAGGGGATCACGTCGGATGAGTACAGCAAGAAGATGACGGCCAAGACGAATGTCGAAGCCGCCGTTGCTCGGCTGGGCCCGCGGTGGCAGAAGGAGCGCAAAGGCTCCTCGAACTTCTCCAAACCGGCGTGGGAGAAGAAGTAAGTTTGGATTCATTGTTCGCGGCGACGAGGCGGCTTGCCCGTGGCTCGCACCGACTCGCAGAAAGGATCTTCCATGAGCCTCGACCGTTCACTCAAGATTTCAGCCAATCTCGCCGGCAAGCGCAGCGTGCTCACCCGCACGGAGCGCGTCGCCAAGCTCAAGATTGAAAAGAAGTGGGATGAGAAGAAGAGCACCGCGCTCAACATCCCCAAGACGCTCGTCGGCAAGTAAGCCACACGAGCCGTTCTTGAATCTCAATGGGTTCACATTCAAGCACCCTGCCTCGCGGCGGGGTGCTTGTGTCGTTGGATCCAATCGACCAACGCACGCGACCCCCGCCACCCGCGGCACAGACCGGTTTCAGTGGCTGTACGTTGGTTTTTGGCTCGCTGGCCGTCTATCTTCCAGCCCCGCAACTCCCCTGATTTTCACGGTTTCTTCGGAGCATTGACGCATGAAGGGCTTCGCCAAATACCAGCGGTTCTATGAACGGGCTCCCGGCATCCTGGTCGAATGGCACGATCGCCAGACCGATGCCGTGGGCTGGCTGTGCATCGATTCGCTCCTGGGCGGCGCGGCCGGCGGCGGCACACGCATGCACGCCGAAGCCACCTCCGAGGAAGCCATCTTCCTCGCCAAGACCATGGGCGTGAAGTTCCAGGTCTGCGGCCCCACCATCGGCGGCGGCAAAAGCGTCATCCGCTTTGATCCCTCCAAGAACCCCGCCGAGAAACGCGGCGTCCTCGAACGCTGGTATCACCACATCGGCCCGTACCTCAAGAACTGCTACGGCACCGGCGGCGATGTCAACGTCGATGAAGTCAGCGAAGCCACCGCACTCACCCGCAAGATCGTCGGCATCGGCCACCCGCAGGAAGGCATCTGCCGCGGCCACAGCTGGAAGGATGGCGAAGATCCCTCCGAGAAGGTCCGCCGCCTTCACGCCGGCTGCGAAGCACAGATCAGCCTGCCCAACCTCCCCGGCCCACGCGGCACCACCCACTCCTGGATGGTTGCGGACGTCGTCACCGGCTATGGAGTCTGCCGCTCCATCGAGCAGTACTACAAGCTCCGCGGCATCGAACTCAAAGGCCAGCGCGTCATCATTGAGGGTCTGGGCGCCGTCGGTGCATTCGCCGCGTACTACCTCGACATGCTCGGCGCCACCCTCGTCGCCGCGAGCACCTACGACCGCAAATCCAAGAAGGTGCGCGTCGCACGCAACAACGAGGGCCTTGACTGCAAGGCCCTCATCACCTCACGCGAAGGCACCACGCTCCCCGCACCCACCCGCAGCAACACTGATCTGGTCGCCAGCGCCTCTGGCGATGAGCTCTTTGATGTCGATGCCGACATCTTCGTGCCCGCCGCACGAAGCCACACCCTCACCTCGGCACGCCTCAAGAAGCTCAAGAAGACCGGCGTCAGCGTCGTCTCCTGCGGTGCCAACAACCCCTTTGCCTACAAGCCGAGCAGCAAGACCCTGGGCCACTGGGTCCGTGACATGCTCTCGCTGCAGAAGGAAGCCGACAAGGCCTTCGCCATCATCCCCGACTTTGTCGCCAACTGCGGCATGGCCCGCACCTTCGCGTACCTCATGACCGCCGGCTCCAGCACCGACGAAGCCTCCATCCTCTCCGACACCGGAAAGGCCATCGACCATGCCATGGTCCGCCTCATGGACGGCCACAAGAAGAAGACCGGCCTGCTCGAGCGCGGATACTCGGTTTTCATTCCCGACTGATTCACGCCACGCCTCTCAACACCCAAGCCTGATCCCAGCAGCGCTCGCATGCGCCTCGAGCCCTTCGAGCCGCGCGAGTGCCGCCGCGTCCTTGCACAAGGCCTCCCATTCCGCGCCTGCTTCGCACGCAAGACGCGTGTTCACCTTCAGAAAATCCAGCACGCTCAAGCCACCCACACTCCGCGCCAGCCCGCCCGTGGGCAGCACGTGATTGGGCCCCGCGCCATAGTCCCCCAGCACTTCCGCGGCACGCCCACCAACGAACAACGCCCCATAGTGCCGGAGTCGTGATGCCACATCCGCAGCACGCACCGTCATCACCTCAAGGTGCTCGGGCGCCACCGAATCGCTGAGTGCAATGGCCTCATCAACCGAATCGACCACCACCACGCGCCCCTGACGCCGCAGCGCCTCCATCGCGGTCGCTCGCGTCGAAAGACGCTCGAGCTGACGCTCACACGCCGCACGCACCTTGTTCGGCAGCGACGAATCCGTTGTGATCAGGATCGCCGAGGCATCCGTATCGTGCTCGGCCTGCGCCAGAAGATCAGCCGCAACAACCTCTGGGTCAGCCGAAGCATCGGCGATGATGAGCACCTCGCTGGGACCAGCGAGCATGTCGATGCGAGTGTGCCGCGTTGCCAGGTGCTTGGCCGCCGTCACAAACCGGTTGCCCGGCCCGACAATCACCGCACACGCCGGCAACCCGATCGAAGCAACGCCGAACGTCATGGCACCAATGGCCTGTGCCCCACCGATGGCGATCAAGCCATCCACGCCCGCTACCGCCGCGGCGGCGAGCGTGATGTCGGTTGGACGAGGTGAAGCAACCCAGACCCGCTCCACCCCCGCCGCCCGCGCCGTTACCGCCGTCATCAGCACCGATGATGGAAGGGGAAAGCGTCCGCCCGGCGCATAGCACCCCGCCGATTCGAGCGCACTCACTACGTGCCCGGCTCGTCCTCCTTCAATGGCCAGATCCAGATCCGCAAGGCACGCACGCTGTGCCAGTGCGAACCTTTCAATGCGCGACTTGGTGCGAAGAAGCAGCTCCCGGTCTTCCCTCCGCACCCGCTCCAGCACACTGGCCAGTTGCGGGCGTGTGTAAACCACCTGTGAAGATTCCGTGATGTCACCCAGGGCCTTTGCGTGCCCGACCGCAGCCTCCCAGCCACGGGACTCGACATCGGCCATGATCTTCCCCGCCGCGGCGAGTGCATCGGGCTCCACCGCACACACGCGCCGACCCAGCAGCTGTTCTGGCGAGACCTGAGGCAGCAACTGCGCGTTCTCTGACTGAGAACGCAGCGGAACACCCGCTGCGGGCTTCGCATCGCCGCCGCGACGGCTGATGCGAAGCGCCCGACGATCCAGTTCCGCCCCCACCTCCGCCATCTGCACACCGCTCGCCGCCAGACGAACCGAGGCAAAGTAGATGACATCCGCCGCTTCGGCGATCACTTCCTCGCGCGTCACCGCCGCGGCCAGCTCGCGCCCTTCCTCCGCAATCTTCGAGGCAAGCAGCGCCGGGTCGTTGAACAGACGCTGCGTGTACGAGCCGCTCGCAACGCCCCGACCCTGCGACATATCCGCCACTCGCTGCTGCAACCCGGCAATCCCGGTCGCATCACCAAAGCAGGTGCGCGTTCCCTCGTGACAGAAGCCCGTCCCTTCCTGTCGGACTGTGACGCGAATCGCATCGCGATCGCAATCCACATCCAGCCGCACCAGCTTCTGCACCGCGCCCGACGTTTCACCCTTGCGCCACAGCCCATTGCGTGAGCGCGACCAGAAGACCCCCGCGCGTTCATCCACAGCCGCCCTCAGCGACGCGGCATTGGAATAGACCAACCCAAGCGCCACACCTGATTCATCCGCGACAATCGTCGGCCACAATCCATCAGGCCGGTCCGAGCACAATGCCGCGGACCAGCCATCGGCCGGGTGAATCAGCCCCTGATAGAGCGCCATCCCCACCTGCGCATCCGCACCAGCACGATCGAGCGCACCGATCTCCGCAGCAGTCCGGATGCCACCCGCCGCGGTCACGCGGCAGCCCGCCGCGGCACGCACGATTGGATCCACCCGCGCGGCATCAAGCCCACTGAGCGTCCCTTCAATCTCGACGAACGTCACCAGGAACCCGCCCACCAACCCGCGCAACTCCTCGATCCGCTCGATCACGCCCCGTCCCGTGGGCTTCACCCATCCTTCAACCACAACTTCGCCATCGCGAGCATCAAGCGCCACGATGACACGCTCTCGCGGCAGCTGCGAAAGCAGCGACTGCGTCGCAGCGGTGCCGATGATGACCTTCGCCGCGCCCGCGTGCAGCCACTCCAGCGCGGTCGCTGCGTCGCGAATGCCGCCACCGACGCGGCAGCGTGCAAGGCTGAGCATTTCCCGGATGATCGGCGCGTTGCTCCCCTTGCCCATCGCCGCGTCCAGATCGATGACTGCGATCTCACCCAGCGGCGCGAACTTCCTGGCCAGTTCGCGCGGATCGCCCGCTTCAAGCACCAGCGTCTTTCCCTGACGAAGCTGCACGGCCTGACCGTTCATGATGTCAATCGATGCAATCAGCATGAAACCACTCCTTGCTCCGCGGCGGCACCGCGTGTCGTGATGCCGCGTACTCGAACCCCTCGCACCGCCAGATCCCGCTTGATGTCAGCCACCGTGAAGACCCCATCATGGAAGATCGATGCCGCCAGCACGGCATCTGCTCCGGCGACGACCGCCTCTGCCATGTGTGCAGCACTCGAAGCTCCGCCCGAAGCGATGACGGGAACTGCCACCGCGCCGCAGACAGCTTCGAGCAGCGACAGGTCGTAGCCCCCCGCCGTCCCATCACGATCGACACTGGTGAGCAGGATCTCTCCCGCACCGAGTTGTTCGGCCAGTCTCGCCCACGCGACCACTTCATGAGCGGTCGCCTGAGATCCTGAACGCACCTTGACATGCCAGCTCTCTGAGCCCGCATCGCGCTTGGCATCAATCGCCAGCACCACACACTGGGCTCCGAATCGCTCTGCCAGCTCACCTATGAGGGCAGGACGCAGAACCGCTGCCGTGTTCACGGCGATCTTGTCGGCTCCTGCATCGAGGAGCGCCGCGGCATCCTCAACGCTGCGAATGCCGCCCCCCACCGTCAGCGGGATCGACATCACGCGCCGCAGCGCCTCGACGGTGGCAATCGCGGTGCGACGATCACTCGTCGTCGCGCTCACATCAAGCATCACCAGTTCATCAGCACCCTGTGCTTCGTATGCCGCGGCCTGCACCGCCGGATCGCCCGCATCACGCAGCGCTTCGAACTGCACACCCTTGACCACTCGCCCGTCTCGCACATCAAGGCACGGAATCACGCGAACGGACCGGCCTGATGCCATCGTCTTGAGCAATCCCGATGGCGTCTGCGATGACGTACTTGCATTCCCATTCGTACTGGCAGTCAGCCACCGTTCAAGCAGCGACATGCCCCACTGACCGCTGAGTTCAGGGTGGAACTGGCAGGCAAGGTGGCACCCATCGCGGCGCGAGATCGCCGCGACAATGCCCTGGTCGCGATCATGAAAGGCCCGAGTGATGTCCCAGCCGCGAAGGTCGGCGGCCACGCTGCAGAAGGAGTGAGCAAAGTACGCGCACCCTTCGACGCCGGCACCCTCAACATCACTCCAGCCAAAGAAGGGGACGCGCGGGGTTGAAGCGGGAAGGCGGGTGATGCCGCCGCGGACGATGGCAAGGCCATCGATCCCCGGCGACTCCTGGCTTGAGTCAAAGAGCAGCTGCATGCCAAGGCAGATGCCAAGAGCCGGACGAGGATCGTTCCAGCGCTGCACCAGCGCCTCGACCAACCCTCTTGCTCGAAGCTGCGACATCGCAGCCCCGAATGCGCCCACGCCGGGAACCACCAGGCGATCCGCGGCGAGAACATCCTGTGCATCCGCAGCCATCTTCACCGTGGCGCCAAGCCGCGTGAACGCAGCCATGAGCGAGGCGATGTTCGCCGCACCCGTGGGGACGATGGTGACCAGTCGGTTCGGAGCGGTCATCAGAGCACTCCCTTCGTGCTTGCCAGACGCGTCGAAGGCGTGATGGCCTCGCGCATCGCGAGTGCCAGCGCCTTGAACGCAGACTCGGCGCGGTGGTGGTCGTTCTCGCCCTTGAGTACATCCACATGCAGCGTGCAGCGCATCGACATCGCCAGCGAAATGAAGAAGTGCGTCAGGTTCTCGCACGAGACCTCGCCAAGCCGCTCGCGCCGCAGCCCCAGATCGACGCTGGCGTGCGGACGAGTGACCAGATCGATCACCACCCTGGCCAGTGCTTCATCGAGCGGCGCGTACGCGCTGCCGAAGCGGCGCACCGCATCCCTGGCTCCAAGCGAGGCATCCAGGGCCTGGCCCAGCGCCAGAGCGCAGTCCTCCACCGTGTGGTGATCATCCACCTGCAGATCACCGGCGCACGAGAGCGACAGGTCAATCCCGCTGTGACACGAAAGCGAGGTGAGCATGTGATCGAGAAAGCCAAGGCCCGTGGCGATCTTCGCCTGGCCCGTGCCATCCAGATCCACCATCACGCTGATGCGAGTCTCACGCGTCGTGCGTGCAATCGTCGCCGTCCTGCGAATCAATCCAGCAGTACTCATGGCAGCATCTCCAGAAGGTCCAGTGTCCGGGCCAGCACACGCCCTGCGCCCGCGTCGAGCAGTTTCTCATTCACCACCGCCGCGTCATCACGAGGCGCCACCACGCCGATGGGCACCACGCCCGCACCGCGAGCCGCGACCACATCATCCCGCGTATCACCGATCATCCACGCCCCTCCCACACTCAGCGACGCACGCTCACCAAGCAGCTTCACGCACAGCCTCACCGGCGCCGGGTCGGGCTTGATCGGCGCATCCTCCATGCACACCACCGCATCGAAGACCTCGCCGATGCCCTGCTCACGCAGGAATCGCATCGCATCAGCCCGCGGCCTTCCCGTCACGATCCCCAGGCTGTACCGCGAGGCCAGCTTCGCCAGCACCTCGCGACTCAGCAACAGCGACTCCGTGGACCGCAGCCCCGGCTGATCGCCCGTCCCCTGATAGATCCCCTCAAACCGCCGCGTCACTTCCGCCAGCTCAACCTCGATCCCCCGTTGTGCCAGCAGCCGCTGCGTCACGATCCAGTCGTTGTTCGCATTGCCCGCTTCCTTGATGCGGGCCACATCCTCGCGAGTGATCGCCACGCCCCACGAAGCGCACGTGCGCACGATCGCCTCCCGGTACGACAGGCTCACATCCGCGAGCACTCCATCCATGTCGAAGATGATCGCACCGGGCGCCAGCACCGCACGAAGTGCCGCGGCAAGCCGCTCATAGTCCTTCCCCACCGGCACCGAGATCCGCAGCCAGTCCGCGAGCGCTCCTCCGGGCGGATACCGACGCACTGCAATCCCAAGCCCCGCCAGCAGGTCAGCCACCAGCCCCGCATCCTCGAACTTCGCGAAGACAAAGTTCCCCTGCGATGGCGTCACCGTCACGCCGAGCGTCACCAGCAACCGCTCCAACTCCTCGCGGCACTCCATGACCTGTCGCGCGTACGCCCCCACCACCTCACGCCCCTCCACCCACCACCGCCGCGCCACTTCCAGCGAATACCCGCTCGCCGCGTACGGAAGCCCCGCTTGACGCATCCACCCAGCCAGACGCTCATCCGCAATCGCATACCCCACCCGAAGACCCGCCAGCCCCCATGCCTTGGAGAAGGTCCGCGTCACCACGGTGTTCGGCATGGCGGCGGCCAAGGCCGTCAGATCCGCCGCGGCGAACTCCCCATACGCCAGATCCACCAGAATCGGACACCCAGGCAACCGCTCGCGCAGCCGCTCCAACTCCTGGGGCTGAATCACCCCGCCGGTGGGGTTGTTGGGGGAGACCACGCAGGCAAGCCCTGTGCTGGCATCCGCAAGGTCCGCCATGGCCTCGACCGGAAAGCCACCCCCAAGCCACGGCACGCTCCGCAACGTGCCCAGAGCCGCCCGGACGAACCGCGGAATCATCTCGAACGTCGGGTCGGTCGCCAAGGCCGTCCGTCCCGGCTCACACGTCACGCGGCAGAGCCTCTCAATGGCATCATCCGCCCCTGCGGTCACGACCACCCGCCCCGGAGCAACACCATGCTCCTGGGCCAGCAGGGCCTCCAATGCCGCAGTGCTGGGGTAGGTCGCCGCGTCAGCCTTCGTAAGCCCGCAGCGGGCCAGAAAGGCCTCAGGAGGCACGGCCCCCTCATTGGCGTCCAACCTCAGGTCAATGGGCCGGCGTTCGCTGGAACGAACGTACGGCCTTGCAAACAGCCAGGAAACAGGCTTGGGCTCCGCCACGGGCGGCACAGTCTCGGGAATGACGATTGGCATTGGAAGTTCCCCTGGTGGCGATGGTTCAGGCAACGACCTGCGAGAGGGGCGAGATGACGATGTCGGTACCGCCCCGCTGCTTGAGCAGCGGGATCAGCCGCGGCAGCGACTCACGCGGCACCGCACTCTTGACGGCAAAGCCCCCATCGCCCGCAAGCTGACTGAGCGTGGGTTGACGCATGCACGGAAGAACCGCGATGATCGCATCCAGGCACGCCGCGGGTGCATTCAGTTCCAGCATCACGCGCTTGCGAGCCTCAAGCACACTGCCCAGCAGCATGGCAAAGTCCTCGATGTCGCGCCGGCGAGCAGGATCGGCCATTGCCGCGCGGCTGGCGTAGAGGCGTGTCGAGCTCTCCATCAGGTCGCCGCAGATCTGAAGGTTGTTGGCCTCCAGCGTTGCGCCCGACGAGGTGACATCGATAATGCAGTCGGCATCTTCGGGGGGAAAGACCTCCGTGGCACCGTACGAACGGACGAAGCGATCGCCCACGCCGCGAACGCCGATGAAGGCGCGGGTGAGGCGTGAGTACTCGCTGGCGATGACCAGCGGGCGAGAAGGCAGTTGACCATCAACCAGGATCGATGCAGGTGCCGCGGCGACGACGCGTACGCGATCGAGCCCAGTATCAAGCACCTCGACCAGATCCGCTTGAAGCTCACTGGCCCAGTCGGCACCGGCAAAGCCCAGGTCGCGCGTGCCGCTGTCGAGCATCTCGATGATGTTCTGCGGCTTGAGGATCTTGGTTTCAACGCCGGGCAGCGAGATGCTCGGGCGATAGCCGCGGCTTGAGAGTCCGACGCGAATGCCGGCATCGGACAGCAGCTTGAAGACTCCCTCCTGCATGCGTCCCTTGGGCAGCGCGATGCGAAGACCGCCCGCCAGGCGGGAGGCATCAGAGGCGGTTCGGACCGAGGCAGAGGGTGAGGCAACGGACATGACGGTTCTCCTTGAGGTGGTGAACCGAGCCCTGATCCCGCAACGTCAAGCCGTTCCAAAACGACAGGACGCCGAGCAGAGCCCGGCGTCGTGGAACTGATTGCGTTGGCTGAAGTGCTCAGCAGCATGCAATCACCAGCACCGGGAGAATCCCATGGTGATGATGATGGCGATGATGGAGAGCAGAAGGCTTCACGTTGCAGAGAGTATTCGCCGCGTTGAGGTCAACGTCCACTGGTGAGAACACGGGATGCGTGCCTAACGCGGCAAAAGCAGCCATTGGAGGCCAGCAAGCCCGGAACGAAAGGATGAAAAAAGAAAAAGAGCCTCTGGGTAGTTGCCCAGAGGCTCTCGAGAAACTTAGGAGATCGTCAGACCCGCTCGGGCTCGCATGCGGAACATACGAACTCGCGTTGAAGATCTGACTGTGATCCTGATCGGGCGAGCCGGATTAGCGGCTGCGGCGACGACCAGCGACCATCAGGCCGCCGAGGCCGATGAGGGCCATGGAGCCGGGGCTGGGGATGATCTGCATCGCACCACCCGTGGCCTTGTCGGCGAAGTTGCCGGTGAAGAAGCCTGCACCCTGACGGGTGATCAGCTGCGTCATCGAGCCAACGAAGGGCTGAGCGGCGTTGAAGGCCAGGGCGAAGTCGCCACCTTCAGTGCCGTCGAACGTGCCGTCTGCAGCGCCGTTGTCGTTGAACGACACGCCGCTGAGATTGCCGTTGAAGGCGATGAAGAGCGAGCCAACGGGAACCCAGTTGCCCGAGATCGTGCCGGTGATGGTGTCACCATCGCGGTCGGTCGCGGTGAACGTGCCGCTGCCGGTGGCGAGCGACGCGCTGATGCGGACGACGTTCATCGAGATGACGAAGTCAGCAGGGTTCAGGGGGTTGGACTGGAAACCAGCTTCGAACGAAGCGCTGCCGGTGCCCGGAATCAGGCGGGAGGCTTCATAGCTGGACTGAAGAGCACCGGTGTTCACAGCGATGGCCGTGAAGACACCCGTGGTCGGGCTGCTCTGTGCGTAGCTACCAGCAAGGTCGTCATACGACATCGTGGCAATGACTTCGGCATTGGCCGAAGCGGCAACGCCACCCACAAGGGCGACGAGCACAGCAGCAGAAACACTGAATCGATTGGTCATGTCTCTTTCCTCCTAAGGTCTCTCGCCTTGGCCGAAATGCAGCCAAGGGCTTGTACGAACGATCGTCGCGGTGTCTCACGTCGCAACACCCTAAGTTTGACGTACTCAAGGGTGAATGTCAATAGCAAGTACTGTTCTTGCCCAAAAAAGGTCACGATTCTTTGCTGGTTCCCGCCCATTCCCACCGCTTCACACGCTTATACGACACACAAACGGAAACCAACCACGATCAAAGATACCGAACACCTATCGAATCAACTGCGACGCTGGACCACAATCACCGTCGAATCATCATCCAACTCGCTCCGATCCGCAAACTCCAGCAACGTCTTATAACACGATTCAAGCGCTTCCTTCGGACCCTGGCCCGCATGCAACAACCGAGGCAACGCCTCCCCCAACCGCTGCCTCTTGAACTGCTCATTGCTCCGCCCACGCTGCTCAATCACCCCATCCGTGTACAGCACCAACCGCTCTCCCGAGCCCAGCGCCAGCCGCCCCGCCGTGAACCGATACCCAGGCTCCACCCCCAGCGTCAGGTCCCGCTCAAAATCCGAATCAATCGCATGGATCACCGTCCCGTCACGACGCTGAATCAGCCAGTACCCATGCCCCGCGTCCACATACTCAACGCTGCCATCCGACCCGATCGCCCCCAGCCACAGCGAAACAAACCGCCCAGGCGCCACCCGCTTGCACAGATAATCATTCAGAGCATCCATCGTGGCCGCCAGCGGCACCCCGCGGATCAGCTCCGCATGCAGGAAAGCCTGCACCGTCGCCATGTGCAGCCCCGCCGCAATGCCGCGACCTGACACATCCCCAACAATCGCCGCCACACGCCCATCCGGCAGTTCCAGGACGTCGAAGATGTCGCCCGCCACGAACAGCCCCGGCTGCGTCCTCGCGGCGTACGAGACTTCCCCCACACTCGCCTCCAGCTGAGCCGACAACTGCTCCTGAACCGCCCGAGCCGCGGCGAACTCCGCAGAGTGGACCTTGTCCCGCCCCTCCAGCTCAACACGCTTCACGTTCGCCAATGCCAGCGAATACGCCCCTGCCACCGCTTCACAGAACGTCGCGGCATCGGCCTGGACCGTCGATTCCCGCCCCCGCGCATCCAGATACAGGAACCCCACCACGGTCCCGCCAAGCATGACCGGCACACAAATCGCCGAGTGAATCCGCATCTCACTCACACTCTGACTGGGCGCGAAAGGCGCAGCCCCCGTCAACACCACCGCCTGTCCCGACATTGCCTCCTGCAGCAGCGAACGGCTGATTTCAAAGCGGACCAGCGGGGCAACGCCCGTCGCCGAAGCCGTCGCCGCGGCAGCCTCCATCGTCGGCCAGGAGGCCACGATCTCCACCTCGGCCCCCTCATCAGGCCGACGGAGTACCGCCCCACGCGCATACCCGCTCCCCGCCACCAACAGCTCTATCGCCGTCGCCGCGAGGGTTTCTTCGTCCAGTTCGTCCGCAAACGCCGTCAGGCACTCCATCAGCAGCTTGAGCCGCCGGTCGGACTTCCACGCCCCCTGCATGCCGCTGGTCCGCTCAATCCGCTGACCCGCGGCGGGCGCATCATCAATCGTCGTCGTGTGCTTGGAAGTCCCGATGGTCGAGGTCGGATGCGCCAGCCCCTGCACGCGCAGCGTCCAAGGTCCGATTCGCATCAAATCGCCACCCGCCAGAGCTGCGGGCTTGTGACGTGTGAGCCGCACGCCATTGAGGAACGTCCCCCACTTGCTGTCCAAATCGACGATGAACCACGCGCCGCTTCGATGCAACACCTGAGCGTGCTGCCGGCTCACGTTTTCATGCAGCAGACACAGATCGGAATCCTTGAGGCGTCCGATGGAGCAGGGTCGCTCCCGGGTGACGACGTGAGAGATGGCCGCGGGACCATCGACGGTGATCAGCGTGAGATTCGTGACCGATTCTGCCATGTGGAACGCACCTGCCTGGGCCGAAATTGCAACACCCACGCCGCGGGGACGCGTGCTGGGGCATCGTAGGTTCGAACCGCAGCATCGAGTTCTTACACGTGCGTTCTGAGCGTGAGCGTTGCTTCAAACCCAACGCACCCGTTCGCTCCAGCAACGTTGCGGAAGCTCACTTCGCCGCCGCAGGCCTTGGCACAGCTCTTGACGATCGCCAATCCCAGCCCGTTTCCACCCGTCTCACGCGTGCGGGCGGCCTCGGGCCGGAAGAACGGGTCCCCCAGATGTGCAAGGGCCGATTCCGGAACGCCCTGCCCCTGATCGATGACCTTGAGCACGACCCGCCCCTCACTGGTGCCCGCCGCGGTCACGCGGACCGGCCCGGCGTGCCCGGCGTATCGCACAGCGTTGCGGACCAGATTGGCGATCGCCCGCGAAAGCAGCGAGGGTGAAGCACTAACGCAGATGGCCGGATCGATCTCGAGCACGACCGTTGCGTCCTCCTGCTCGCGGGCGATGACCTTCTGGGCCAGATCTCGCAGCATGACAGGTTCGAGTCGCGCGGGCAGGCCGGTGGCGGCCTTCGAGAACATCAGCAGTTCCTGAACGAGTTCGGAGAGCTGGTCGGCTTCGCCGCGAAGATCGGCGCAGGGTTCCTCGCCGACGCGTTCTTCCAGAATACCCATCGCCATCTGAAGCCGGGCAAGCGGCGAACAGAGTTCGTGAGCCACATCGGCCACGAACCGCTTCTGACCATCCACCAGATGAGCAAGGCGTGCGGACATCTCATCGATGCGTGTGGCGAGCTCGGCCAGCTCACGGGGCGACCGGCTCGGCGGGGTTGAGATGAATCTGCCCGCTGCGATGCTCGCAGCAGTCTCACCCAGCGCGTGCAGATCAATGCGAAGCCGTCGCACCAGCGGCCACCACAGAAGCATCGAGAGCAGCAATAGCCCGATGCCCCCCAGCAGATACCAGTGCAGGCCTGCCAGCTCCGCCAGTTGCAGCTCGCCCGACGCAACGATGAGCAGCAGGCCTGGCCGCGGCGGCCTCCCAAGCTCCGCCTGAATCGGCACTCGGACACAGACCACCGGCTGGCGCGTCGGCTCCGGCCTGACGATGAAAACGCGATCGCCCGGCCCGCGGTCCCGCGGCCCGAATCCCTCGCCGCCACCCGGGCCGAGTCGGCGCTTCTGCGCCGCCTTGGCCACCTCATCCGTGAGCGCAAGATCCGGCCCAGCCACCAGTCGCCCGTTGGGCTCGATCAACGCGAGCGTCACACCCAGCCTCTGCGATTCGCTCTCGAGCAGCTGATCCCAATCTTCAGTCGGGAACAACATCAGCCCGGAATCGATGTCACCGGCAATCGCCGCGGCACGGTCACTGACCGGGCGCAGCAGCACCTCATCGGACCCGCGGCCCATGGGGAGGCCGATCAATGCCAGGCAGATCGCCAGCACCAGCAGGAAGTTCGCCGCGGCCAGGAGCGGGATGACCACCGAAAGCGGCCAGCGAGCACGATGGATTGTGGTCATGTCGCATCTCCGTCATCGGGCGAGCGGAGGGAATACCCGATCGTGCGGATGGTGCGGATGTACCGGGGCGACTTGGGATCATCGCCCAGCTTGCGGCGGATGGCGGAGATATGCACATCGACGGAGCGATCGAAGACCTCGTACTGGCGGCCGCGGATCTCATCGAGCAGTTCATCACGCGATTTCACGCGGCCCGCAGCGCGTGCAAGGCAGATGAGCAGCTCAAACTCCACCGGGGTGAGCGTGAGTGCGCCGCCGCGGATTGCTGCGGTGCGGGCCTCGACGTTGATGTGCAGTTCACCGATGGTGTACTCCTCGCTGCGGGCCCGGACCGGTTCCGCGGCGGTGCGTCGCAGGACCGCGCGCAGACGTGCGAGCAGTTCGCGAGCGGAGGAGGTCTTGGGCACGTAGTCGTCGGCACCAACTTCAAGGCCGAGCACGCGATCGGCCTCGTCGCCTCGCGCGGTGAGCATGAGCACGGGCACATCGCAGCGTGCGCGGATGCGCTTGAGAACTTCGAAGCCATCGGCGCCGGGGAGCATGACATCGAGAATGACCGCCGCGTACTGGCGGGTTGCTGCCATCTCAGCCCCCGAGGGACCGTCATGCACTGCCGTCGCCGCGTACCCATGCGGGCGCAGGTAGTCACCCAGGAGCGCAGTGAACTTGCGATCATCATCGACGATCAGCACCGGCACGATCTGGCCCGCTGGTTCCGGCATGAGACTCCCTGTGAGGACCCGATCATTCGCGGCCCGCCGCTGGTGATGATCCCGTCGCGACAGGGATTCTTCCAAGGCAATTACACGAGCTTTACATCATCGGAGCCTTCAAACGCTGCATCGGCTCAACCACGCTCAGCACTTCATGGTCGAAGCGGCCGTCAGGCCGAACACCTTGCAAACACACCGGACGGGGGAAGCGGGCATCCTTCAGCGGCGCCAATTCATCGCCTGGCTGAGTCTTGTCCGGGTCAGCGCCCTGAGCAATCGGCGATGGTCGTGCATGAACACCGCCACCGCATCGAACGGGTTGTCGCATCAGTTCCTCAGCGTGAGTGCCGCGACGGCGCGTGAGCGGCTCGACTCTCCCCTAGACTACCGGCTCATGGCATCTTCCACGTACATCACGACTCCGATCTACTACGTCAACGACCGCCCGCACATCGGCCACTGCTACACCACGGGCATGGCCGATTGCCTGGCTCGGTTCTCGCGGCTCATCAGCGGCAGCCCTGCTGACACGTTCTTCCTCACGGGTACCGATGAGCACGCCGACAAGGTGGTGACGTCCGCCGCGGCCAACGGCATGACGCCCCTGCAGTGGGCCGACCGCAACGCGGCGGAGTTCGAAGCAGCCTTCAAGACCTGCTCGTACTCCTACGACGATTTCGTGCGCACGACCCAGCCCCGCCACAAGGAGAAGGTGCTCGCCTACATCACCGCGCTGCAGGCCAAGGGCGACATCTACTTGGGCGAATACAGCGGCTGGTGGGATGCCTCGCAGGAAGAATATCTCACGGAAACCGTTGCAAAAGAGGCCAATTTCCTCAGTCCGGTGACGGGCAAGCCCCTGGTGAAGCGCATCGAGAAGAACTACTTCTTCAAGCTCAGCGCGTACCAGGACCGGCTCAAGGCTCACATCGATGCCAACCCCAACTTCATCCTCCCCGAGGCGCGCCGCAACGAAGTGCTCGGACGGCTGCGCGATGGTCTCTCCGACATTCCGATCTCCCGCGGCGTGACGAGCGATCCGGCCAGCCAATGGGGCATTCTGATGCCCGAGGATCCGACGCACCGCATCTACGTGTGGATCGATGCGCTCTTCAACTATCTCTCGGTGGTCGACACGCCCGAGCGTTCGCGCTTCTGGCCCGCGCACACACACCTGATGGCCAAGGACATTCTCTGGTTCCATGCGGTCATCTGGCCGTGCATGCTGATGGCATTGGACAAGCCGCTGCCCCGCGCCGTCTTCGCGCACAGCTACTGGGTGCGTGAAGGCGTCAAGATGAGCAAGTCGCTTGGCAATTTCGTCACCATCGAAGTGATGAAGGCCTACATCGACCGCTTCAGTCTTGATGGACTGCGCTGGTACCTGTTCACGCAAGGGCCCAACGGCACGACCGATGCCGACTTCAGCCATGCGCGCTTCGTCGAGGTCTTCAATGCCGATCTGGCAAACGGCATCGGCAACTGCGCCAGCCGCGTGGGCAATATGATCGACAAGTACTTCGCGGGTGAACTTCCCCAGGGCGTGAAGGAACACGTTGCTTCGGGTCAGTCGCGGCCACTTTCGGTCTGCTGCGCAGCGCAGGTCGCCGCGGCGATCAAGGCACTGGACACCTGCGACATCGGCGATGCGCTCACCGCGGGCATCGGCATCATCCGCGAAGTCGATCAGTTCATCAACATCACCGCACCGTTCAAGCTCGCCAAGACGGTCGAAGCCGACCCCGCGGCGAAGAACACGCTGGCCGACATCCTCTTCACCTGCGCCGAGGCGATCCGCATCGCCAGCCTCCTGCTCTCGCCGGCCATCCCCGACAAGATGTCACAACTCTGGACCAGCTGGCACTGCACGCCCGCAGCGGGCATCCCGCTTGCCGCGCTCGCACAGTTCGCCGGCCCCCACGGCTTCACCGGCGGCTCGAAGATCACCAAGGGCGAGATCCTCTTCATGCGGGCCGACCCGACCGCGCCGGCACCGGCCTGAAATGTCAGAGTTCTGGCCTCTTGAACCACCCTGAAAGCACCCAACGTGAAGTGCCACCGATTCCCGGCTTCGGAATCGGTGTCCCCGTTCTGGTCTGCTGTCAAAGGTCAAGAGTGCAAAAGTGCACATGTGCAGCAGAGCAGCACGAGCACTCCGAGGTCGCTCAACTGCACTCTCGCACTTCCGTCTGCAACTCAGCAGCCGCCGGCTTCCCACGCGATGAAGAACGACTCGATGTCGGCACCATCAATGCCGCCATCGAAGTTCACATCCGCGGCACCAGCACCGGCTTCCCAGTCGATGAAGAACGCTTCGATGTCAGCTCCATCAACGCCGCCATCCTGGTTGTAATCGGCAGGGCAGGGCGAACCTGCGGGCGTGACATTGCCCACGTAGAGCACCACGTTGTACGCCTCATCAACACTGTTCACATCCGCGCCAATCGCCGTCGGGTCGATGTACGAACCATCGTTGTTGGTGTCGTAGATGATCCGCGCCGAAAGCACAAGCCCGCCAAGGTGCAGCGGCGAAGTGGTCGGCAGCGCACTCGTATCGGTGTTGTTCCAGGAGTTCTGCGTGCCGCTGGCACTCCACATCGATGCGGTTGAAGTCGAATCAGCATCCGCGAGATTGAGCGCGGAGATCGTGTAGTTGCGACCGCTGTTGCGACCAGCAAAGACCTGACCGGCATGCGCCACGACTTCGAGCGAATAGCAGAACGACGCGGGGTTGTAGACACCCCGGATCAACGACAGGCGGAAATCAAACGGATCCTGCGGGCCCACACGCCGCTTGAGCGCGGTCGCCGCGATGAAGTAGACATTGCCCGCGGCATCGAACGTCGGCGCCGACATCGAAGGCCCCACCATCCCGTTGCCCATCTCCGACATGCTCGCAAGACGCCCGATCGGCGCATCCTGAACGTTGATCTGGCCGTCGCCTTCGCCGGCATCCGCTGTGTTGGGAATGCCGTCAGCACCGTAATCGCCCACGAGTTCCTTGCCCGCGCCCGCCGTGGTGTTCACCCACGCCACAGCAGTCCAGGTCGCAGCGCTGTTGGGAACCGCCGGATCAAACCGCAGTGCGGCAATCGCGTTGTACGGGTTGGCTGGCTGAGTGATCGAGCCGTGGTAGATCACCGCCGCGGCGAGTGCTCGCCCGGCTTGATCCTTCCCGACTGCCACCGGCCCGCTGCCGCCACGGAATGTGATCTGACTGTCATAGTTGCGGAAATCACCGCCGCCCATGGGCCACCCGAAGCTGTCGCATGAATCCACCAACGCGGCGGGCAGCCTGATCGACCGGGCCGAAGAGACCGAGCCATCAGCCAGGAGCCCGAAGACCGTCAGTGAATCCGTCTTGCCCGTCCCCGTGCTCGAACGCGAGAGCACGCTGCCGGTGGCGACCGATCCCGGGAACACCGCGCGGCCGCTGATCGAGACCGCGCCGCGATGATCGGTCGTGCCGGGGCGATGGGTCGATGTGGCCGCGAGCGTCAGCGCAGGGTTTTCGAACTTGTAGTTGCCGATGAAATCCGCGCCCGCGAGCAGCGGTCTGCCCGCAATGTCCTGGGGCAGACAGTTTGGTGTCGCGTGCGTGATCGTGCTCCGCTGCAGCAGCCAGTCGGTCGACGCCGCGTTCGATGCACCGGCGTTGTCGATGATGTTCACCGAAGTGGTTCGCGCGGCCAGCCGCACTCGGAAGTAGTTGTCACCCACGAGCAGCGATGTGGCCGGACCGGTGGATCCGAAGCTGTCAGCCCGGAAGCACAGATTGCCATCGGCATCAACGCCGCCATAGCCGAACTGCGAACGGTCGAGCGCGCCCAGCCCGGCATTGATCGCCGCGCTCACCCGCGTGACGTACAGCCGCGATGGATCCGCCGGATCGAAAGCGACCAGCCCGCCATACAGCTGATTCGTGAAGACCGATGTCGTGGTGACCAGGACCTCATCAAAGTCCATGAATCCCGCAGCAAAAACCGTGGCGTTTCCGGTCGCATTCACCGTGCTCACCAAGCCAGCGTCGTTCTCCGTGCCGTTCACACCGCCACCAGGAGCCGTCCAGAGCGAATAGCTCGCCGCCGGATACGCCACACCCGGGCGTGAAGTCTGACTGATCGACGAAGCGCCGTTGAATGCAGTGAACCTCGCCGCGTTCACTCGCCCCGACTTCATGATCGGGCCGACGCCAAGCTGCGTTCCACCCGAGGTGGTGAACGAAGTCAGATCAACGATGTAGTTGAGCCGCTGGCCCGCCCCGCTGAACGCGCCGAGCGCATCGCCCGGAAGACCGCTGCCGCCGTTGGCATTGCGCGACACGCTGTCCTGAGCGCACGCCATCCCCGCCAACAGGCAGAGAACCGCCGCCCCAATCCGCGGAGCAGGAACTGGTGAAAACGAAATCCGGGCGGGGTGTGTGTTGATCATGTGACCTCTTCCGTATCGGCTCAGAACCAGCCGGATCGTACCCCACCCGCCAACCCTCGCGCCGATTGTTCTTCGAGTTACAGGACCATCGTTGGATCGCATCTCAGGCGGGCGTCCGAGCTGGCGCCCCGGCGCCTTCGAGGAAAGCTCCCGTCAGTGACAGGACGATCAGGACTTACGCGGCTTGGGGGGATCCACGCGAACCGATGGGCTGGCGGTGGACTCCGGGGACACACCAGGAACGACCGCGGCATCAATGGCCTTTGACGCCTCGTTGGGGGTCACCTCGTAGAGCACGAACGGTCCCACCTCACGCTTGAAGACCTTCACGCAGCAGGATCCCTTCGTCACCGGGGCGTCATTCTTCTTCAGATCCATGAGCACCAGAACGCGCTGATCTCCCACATGGGTCAGCAGGTACATCGTCTCGCCACTCAGCGGCGAGGCTGAATACCCGTCGGCATATCCCCACCCATCGAGCGTGACCCCGACCGTGTTCAGCGGGATCAGCAGCCCCTCACCCAGCCGCTTGGCGACCGCGGCGACGAACTCATCATCGCTGGAACAGGTGAACGTCGGCACCCAGTTGGCCATTTCAAGCCGCGTGTACACGTCACAGGCCGAGACTCGAACCTGGGGCAGCACGGGAGGAGCCTGCTCGGTCGGATTGAGCACCCAGTAGGCCACGGCAAGGCATGCCGCGATGCCGCCCAGGCCAGCGGTTCTCACCCAGCTGGGCAGCGTCCTTGGTCTGATGGGAATCGGTGCCGGTTGCGGAACGGTGGGATCGAGGCCGACCGGATACGAGAACTGCCTCGAGAGCGACTGATCGATCTCACGCTGGAGCTTGACCTGTGCGGCCAGCGCCGGATCGGCCTCCATTTGTCGTTCAAACGTGGCCGCCTGCTCGGCGGTCATCAGGCCGTCGAGGTAGAGGTCCACTTGGGTTGGGCCGGAGCGATCGGTCATACGGCCGCTCCTTTCCCGCTGACTGGGCGAGCGGATTCACGCCGCGTGATTTCTTCGCGCAACAGAGCCTTGGCACGGTGCACATGGCTCATGACCGTGCCCTCAGGCATCGAAAGGGCTGTTGATATCGCCGCGTAGCTCAACCCCTGAACCGTACGCAGGAGCAGGCAGGTGCGGGCCTTCTCATCAAGCATCGCCATGGCCTGGGCCACATCGGAATCAAAGGACTCAGTGGACCCTACGAGCGGCACCACCTGCGCCTGATGCGCGGCGGTGAATGGAAGCGGATCCGCCCCCGATGCATCCGAGGCACCCGCGGCACGACTTCGCTTGAGCTTGCGTCCCTCATTGAGCGCGACATATCGCACGATCTGCCCCATCCAAGCCGTGAAGCTCGTTGAGGGATCAAACTCGGCGATTTTGTTGAGCGCAACCATGGCAGCCTCTTGCACAACGTCATACGCGTGGGTTCGGTCTCCGTGAACCGACGCGGCGATGAACCACAACGTCTTGTGATGCTCGGCGAACAGCGCCGAAAAGCGATCTCGCGAGAGCCGATCTCCCGCCACCGGTTGCGGCGTACCGCCCCGGCCATCGCCGCCATCTGAGTTGTGTCTCACCCAATAGATGTACACGTTCGAGGTGTTCCTTGCAGATTCGGCCGCACAACGTTTGGCCGTTATCAGGACAGAAGGCCCTGCTCGGGCGATTCCCGTTGCAACAGGTTATCCCGTACAGGGTGCCGGGGAAAGCCCGATTTCATGCTCCAGATCGGGGGTGCCTTCACGGGCGCTGCGACTGACCGCGAGTCAGGGCCGATCGGAGTTGGATGAATGCTGCGGGCTCGGCTGCCATCGAAATGGCACGATCAAGGCACAGGAGTGCCGCGGCGGGCATGCTCCGGGCATCGAAGACTGACGCGAGCATGGCCCACGGATCGGGGGCATCGGGGTTGATGAAGGCAGCTCGCCGCGTGAACTCGTGCGCACGGTCAAGGTCACGCTGCATCAAGCATCGCTCCGCCGCTTCGAGTGCGATGAAGAAGAGCGGATCATCCTTGGGCAGCGGCGGCGGCATGAAGCCGAGCATCTCATCGATCACCGTGAGGGCCCTTGCCATCTGCCCTGAACGGATGGCCGTATCGAGATAGATCATCTCGATCATCGCATCCCTGGGTTGAAGGGCCCGGGCTCGTTCGAGCAGCGCCATCGCTTCGGGAGTATGTCCCTGTTCCAGCAGGTCGTAGGCTCGCATCGCCTTGGCGCGTGCCATGCCTGCGGGATTGATCACTTCGCGCAGAGTCCCCGCGGCGAAGACCGAGAGTGCCAGAAGCACGCCGGTCGCAAGCGCGAGTCCGCGGCGGCGTTGCGGCGGACTGGTGAGTGCGAGCCCGACCAGCGCGCCATAGATCGCACCACCGGCGTGTGCCACATTGGCGATGGGCAGAACGTTCATCGCGGTGAGCACGATGCAGACGAAGAACCAAGCCGCGAAGATGAGCGCGGTGCGGCGATCGATGATCGGCCTCAATCGCGGGATGCGTCGGGAGACGACCCAGAGGAATGTGAAGAGGGCGAACACGACTCCAGACAGACCGATGGGCGTCTGCGAGAAGGCAAACTCGGCGCAGCTTGCGAGGACCGCGCCGGGAATCACCATGAGTGTCCAGATGCGCGGACCGAAAATGTGTTCGACGGCGACGCCCAGCACCCACGTCCAGTAGAGGTTGAAGAACAGGTGCATCGCGCTGCCATGTGGCAGCGTGGTGAGAAGAGTGCGCCACGGCTGACCCCAGAAGGCGCGATCATCCAGCAGGAAGGGGTCGGCCGAGAGGCCGAACATCGAGCCAATGGAGACGGTCGCCGCGGCGAGACAGAGAATCGCCGTGAGCGGGTATTTGGGTGCAAGGGCCAGTGGTGCGGGGGCGATCATCAAGAATGCCGCGTTCGAGCGATCAACCAAGTGTCCGACGACCAAAGTCCATCTTCATCGCCTGCTTGGCCAGGAAGAGGGTCTCTTCCGCGACCAGGTTGGCGCGGCGCGTGCCCTTCTTGATGATGTCGATGATGACATCGTCGCCGCCGGGGCCTTCGAACCGGGCGCGGCGCTCTCGCATCGGCGCGAGCAGCACATCGATCGCCGCGGCGAGTTCCTGCTTGATGTGTCCATCCCCGATGTTGTCGCCCCGCGCATAGCGGTCCTTGAGTTCGGCCACGCGACCTTCATCGGTGATGAAGGCTTCGACGAACTTGAAGAGAATGTTGTTCGGGTCGCCGGGCTCCGTGGGACTCTGGCGACCGGTGGTGATCTTGTTGATCTTCTTCTGGACTTCCTTGGTCGAATCGCTCAGGAAGATGGCGTTGCCCAGGCTCTTGCTCATCTTCTGCGTGCCATCCCCCACGCCCGGCAGACGAGCGATGCGGCCGATGAGCGCCTTGGGAATCGGGAAGACGCCGCCGGCCTGTGCATAGGCCTCATCGGGCGTGCGATCGCTGACGCCGCAGTAGAGCTGGTCGAACTTGCGAGCGGCCTTGCGGCACATCTCGATGTGCGGTTCCTGATCCTCGCCGACGGGGATGTAGACGGGCCGGAAGGCCAGAATGTCGGCGCACTGACCAACGGTGTACATGGGAAATCCGAAGGAGTAGCGGTCCTCAAGGCCCTTGGTCTTGAGTTCGTGGATGAGCGTGGGATTGCCCATCACATCCTTGAAGCTCAGCAGCATCGCAAAGTACCAGGTCAGCTCGGCGATCGCGGGCACTTCGGTCTGCAGCACGATCGTGGCGGCTTCGGGATCAATGCCCGCAGCGAGCCAGTCCTTCACGATCTCGATTGTGTCCTGACGGATATCCGCCGTCTTGTCGCTGCGCGTCGTGAAGGCGTGCATGTTCGCCAGCAGGAAGTAGCAGTCGTAGTCGTGCTGCATCGCCACGCGGCGTTCAACGCTCCCGACCCAGTGGCCAAGGTGAAGACGGCCGGTGGGCGTATCACCGGTGAGGACGCGAGGACGTGACGGAGTGGAGGACATCGTGCCCGAGGGTAGGTGAAGTCCGCAGTGCCCGGACGACACTCCGACTCCACAGGCAGATTGCGCGACCGATATCCCGATCGGCCGTCCGGTTCGCCGGCGCCATCAGTGCCGCTCGCCAAGCACCCGCATGGGACGCGGCGTGGGCTTGCCCTTGGCGACGGTCTGCAGGCTTGCACACATGGCATCCATGGCAACATCGACGTCATCGGTCACGGTGAGCAGCTTGATGTCCTCAGCGTCGATCGTTCCATTGGCGACCAGCGTGGTGTTGATGAAGTCGATCATCGGCTTCCAATACTCAACGCCCATGAGAACCACGGGAAACGTCGAGATCTTGCGAGTCTGGACGAGCGTCAGTGCCTCGAAGAGTTCATCAAGCGTTCCGAAGCCGCCCGGCAGCACGATGAAGCCCACCGAGTACTTGACGAGCATCACCTTGCGCACGAAGAAGTAGCGAAACTCGATGAAGCGGTCGACGTACGGGTTGGGCTGCTGCTCCATCGGCAAGACGATGTTGCAGCCAATCGAGCGGCCCCCTGCCTCCTTGGCGCCCCGGTTCGCGGCTTCCATGATGCCTGGCCCGCCGCCGGTCATGGTCGTCACGCCAAGTTTCGCCAGAGCCCCGCCCACCTCGCGCGCCTGCTCGTAGTACCGATGGCCAGGCTTGAATCGGGCGGATCCGAAGACCGTCACGCAGGGCCCGACAAAGTGCAAGGCCCGGAATCCCTTCAGGAACTCGAAGAAGATGCGGACCGCTCGCTTCAGCTCGGCCAGACGCGCGGCCGGCCCAGCCAGAAAGTTGGGCACATCGCGGTCGGCCTGCCCCGGTTGCCAGCCCGAGGTGCTCGCGCCCTGGTCGTTCTGCAGTTCTTTACAATTGCGGATTTTGTTTGGATCTGAAGCCAAGGAAAAGCCTCTCTTGAGTAGGTCGGGCAGATCAATTATCGCATTTCCGATGGTCCGGGCATGATTCCGGGCATCTGGTGCGACCACTGGTTGCGAATACTTCTCAACTACGAGTAAGTGTCGGCCCTCAGGGGGCATGATCGACCATCGCAGACCTTGTCCGCGGCCACCCGCAGACCTTTGAGATCAACCCACACCATGCTGTCTTCCGCACCACGTTCAGAATCGACCCGGACCCTTGCAGACGGGAGCGTACTGCCCCAGGATCTCGCAGTTCTCTGGACTGCGCTGATCGAGGACGCTTCTGCAGCGGTCAAGATCATCACGACCACGGGCCACATCATCTTTGCCAACGAGTTTGCCTGCAACTTCTACGGCACGCCGGCGATGCGTCAACTGACGGGTCGCTCCCTGCGCGACTTCCTTGACGACGCCGTCGTCAACGAGCGGCTCTCGGTCGCCCAGGAGGTGGTCAACACCGGCTCACCGCTGGCACTTGAGGGAATGCTCAAGGGCAAGCTGGTTCGCTCCGTCTTCCGGCTGCTTCCCGGGCGGCCCACTGCGGGCAGCTGTCTGCTCGTGGTGACCCGGGTCTGCACCGAGCAAGCCACGAACCGCATCGGCAACGCCCAGATTCCGGTGCGCAAGGCTCAGTTCCACGATCACGGCGAGCTGGGCAAGCTGACGGCGCGGGAGCTTGAGATTCTCAAGCTCATCGGCATCGGCCTTTCCACGGCGGAGATCGCCGACAAGCTCGGCCGCAGCGTCAAGACGGTCGAGTGGCACCGCGTCTCGCTGGGCGAGAAGCTGGGCATCACCAACCGCGTTGAACTGGCTCGAATCGCCATCGCGGCCGGCATCGTGTGGTTGGATACGGACACACTTCCCAGCGACGCACAGCCCGCCGCGGCTGGCGTCTGATTCCCCAGACTTCCCACACCACACAAATCCCAAAACCAAGGTGATCGTCCGAATTTGGATTGACTTCACCAGGTGTTCTTGGTCTACTATTCAATATTGAGAAATCAATCTCAATATCATCGACGAGCGGCGGCTCGCTGGCCTGGCCAGTGGCGATGGGTGCTGGCGTGCCTGTGTGTTCTGGCCGGCGTGGGCCTGCTGCCAGCGGTACACGGGCACAGTCATGGCCCATCCCGTACTGGGGTTCATGGCGCATGCCAGACACTCCACGCGGCAGCATCGCACTCGCATGATCACGAGGATGGGTCTGACTCCGACGATGCTTCTGAATCGCATCGGTGTGGAACGAAGACGTGCCACACAACGGAAGGCCGGACGCAGGACACACGCCCGTCCGGCGACGAGCACCCTGTTGAACGCGACGATCCATGTGGCGACGATGAGTGCACGATCTGTCTGGATCTGCACCTTGCTTCATGTACGCCGCCGGTGAAGAAGCCCCGGACCCTGATGGGGTTTGGCGCGATGACCGGCATGCTGGTGGTGGCTGACGAGTCGCATGAGCGCCCGATGCCGCTGCGCCTCAATCGCGGGCGCGGCCCGCCCTCAAGCACCTGAAAGAAGATCCCTCGGCTCGGGCCCGATGTGCGCCATGCAGAACGCGCGCGGGCCAACTGTCCACAAGGGCTTCGTGCGCGCAGAGGACTGCGCCATGGTGCAAGGCGGTGCTGACTCATGTATTCTGGAACCCGTTCTCGCGGGGGCTTCACGCTCATCGAACTGCTGGTTGTCATCGCGATCATCGCGCTGCTGCTTGGCATTGCACTTCCGGCAATGGGCAAGGCGCGTCGAGCGGGCTGGACCGTCAAGTGTCTGTCCAATGTGAGAAGCCTGTGCATCGCGCAGCAGATGTACCTTGATCAGAACAAGGGGCAGCTTGTTGATGTCGGGCTTTCGCACGGGGGGTTCGGAGATCCGAACCTCTCCTGGACTCGGACGCTGACCGAGTACTACGGCGCGCCGATCTCACTCAAGAGCCCGGCGGATCGCAGTGCCTACTGGCCGACGGATCTGGGCGGCGGCGGACAGCTGCAGAACGGCGTGGCGAGGATGTCCAGCTACGGGATGAACAACTACCTGTCGAGGACGTTCAACCCCGGCATCTCAAGCCGCGAGCCGTTCGACCGGATCGACAAGATCGACCGCCCATCACTGACGGTTCAGTTCCTGATCATGGCCGAAACCGGCGACTACGCAGTCTCCGACCATCCGCACGTGGAGGGGTGGGGCGACGCGGCTCGCGCGCCGTCGCTCGCGGCCACGCAGGTGCAGACCAACCGTCACGGGGGACCCGCCAGAAGCAGCCGAAGCCTTTCGAACTGGGGATTCCTTGACACCCACGCAGCGACCCTGCCCTTTGGCGAGGTCTATACCGACCGGCAGACCAATGCCTTGAATCCTGATGTCGCGTCCCTGACGCACTGACTCACTTTTCGCCTCAACATTCCGGAGATTCTCATGACCACGATTCGATTCGTTCCGTTGGCCTGCGCCGCCGCCGCGTCGCTGGCCGGCACGGCACTGGCGCAGCCCCACGAGGGGGATGTCGCCCTCTATGTCGAGAACAGCACGATCCATACGGGCGTCTTCGGCGCGGGCGTGTACTCGCAGACACGACTCTTCGCCGCGACGCTGGGCGTCGTCGCGCCCAACTTCACCGCGACACCGGGCTTTGATTGCTCGCCCGGCACCTTCCCCGCAGGAAGCCGCAACGGGTTCACCATCCGAGGGCCGCTTGAGGTCTGGAACGGAGCCGCGTTCGAACCGGCAGCGACTGCACGGATGAACCTCTCCTTCTCGACGCTTTCGGTGGACACGCCACTGACACCACAGACGGTGACCGGTTTCACGCTGAGTGTCGGAAGCAACGGCCAATGGCATCGACATCTTGACTACACGCTCTCCGACGGCGCGCCCGACGGCGTGTACCTGCTTGAGCTGGAGCTCTTCTCGACCAGTTCTTCGCTGGCTCCCAGTGAGCCGTTCTGGATTCTGTTTGATCAGAACGCCACCGAGCAGGCCATGTCCGATGCTGGCGCGTGGGTGCAGCTCAACTACCTCGCTCCGGCACCGTGCCCGGCCGACTTCAACCAGGATGGTGGCGTTGATGGCAGCGATGTCGAGTCATTCTTCCTCGCATGGGAATCCGGCGACACCGTGGCGGATGTCAACTTCGATGGCGGAGTCGACGGGTCCGACATCGAGACCTTTTTCGTCGCCTGGCAGAACGGTGGGTGTTGAGATTCGTGAGTTTCAGAGGCCGACGTGCGTTCTGTCTTGAACGCACGTGCCGGGCTGAGCATCGATTCCTTGAGTTGATTGCAACTTCCGCGTTGCATGTTTGATTGTTCCGTTTCCTATTTTCAGGAGAGAGTCATGAACCGAGTTCTTTCACTTGTACCCGCGATGGTCATTTCTTCGAGCGCGCTGGCCGTCATTCCCGAGGGCGATGTGTCGCCCTTCGCAGACGGCGGCCGCGTCGGGACCAATCTGGTCTCCGAAGACGGCCTCACCACCACCGCCAATGTCCGCGTCTTCTTCGCGGAACTGGGCGAGGATGTCCCCAACTTCACGCAGGAACCGGGCTGGCAGAGCCCCGACGGCACGTTCGCCGGTGACGGACTGCTGACGTTCCAGATCAACCGCGCCCTGCGCCGCTGGAACGGGTCGGACTTCTCGCAGCTGGGCGGCACGATGGAGCTGGCCTTCGGTCCGCTCACCCCGATCTCGACACCCGCCTCCGACGTGATCGTGCCCGGATTCGATCTGCCGATCGATTCGGAGGGTGGTCTGCACGACCATCCCGACTACACGCTCGCGGCACCGGCACTCGACGGCATCTACCTGCTCGACATTTCCTTCGCCGTCCCCTCCCAGGGACTCGCGATGAGCGAGCCTGTCTGGATCCTCTTCGGTCAGAACGCGCAGGAAGCGGATGCACAGGCCGCGTACGACTGGGCGACCGCCAACGTGCCCGCGCCGGGCCTCCTGGGCGTGGCCCTCATCGCGGGTCTGGGTGCCGCCCGCCGCCGCCGCTGAGCCGCGGGGGGGGCGGACCCAGATTTCAGTTCAAGTTTGACCACGGGGCCGCGTGCTGATCCACGCGGCCCCGCTTTGTTTGCGATATCGCCCCGAGGCCTCAGGGGCTGTCTGGCCGCGTTGGGGTCCGGTTTGGATGGCCGCGGCGACGGATTCCCTGCGCCGGTTTTGCCTACGCTCCCCTCCTGTGTCTGGCTTTGACTCCTATACCGTGCGGCTCGATGCCTTCGAAGGTCCGATGGACCTTCTGCTCTATCTCATCCGCAAGGACGAGGTGGACCTGCACAACATTCCGATTGCCTCGATCACCGAGCAGTACATCCGGTATGTGCGTGAACTGGAAGTGGTCGGCCACCACCGGATCGACATCGATACCGCCGGCGAGTTTCTGGTGATGGCGGCGACGCTGATGGAGATCAAGTCGCGCATGCTGATGCCCCAGGAGGCACCCGCTGCGCCTGAGGGCGAGACCCGCACCAGAAATCGCGAGGATCCGCGGGCCGAACTGGTGCGTCAGCTCCTTGAGTACAAGAAGTACCGCGATGCGGCCAATGCGCTCGAATCGCGGGCCGAAGAGTGGCGCCGACGCTACCCGGCGGTACGGGCGGGCGTGGACGATCTGCGGCTCCAGAGTGCGCTTGATTCCGCGCCCGACATGGAGCTTGACGATCTGGATCTGATCGACCTGGTCGATGCGTTCCGCAAGATCGCCGAAACCGTGATCTTCGACCGGCTGGGCGACCATCAGGTCACGTACGACGACACTCCAATCGAACTGCACGCCGAGGACATCGTCAGCAGGCTCCGGGCCGACAGCGAAACCAAGTCCATGGCGCTCCAGCAGATGTTCGAGGGGCGTTCACGCGGCGAGATGGTGGGTCTGTTCCTGGCCCTGCTCGAACTGGTCCGCAACCGCCGCGTCCGCGTGGTGCAGGACCGCATCGAAGGGCTGATTTCGGTCCAGCTGCGTGACGACCCCGAGGATCCAGGGCACGATCAGCCGGCACCGCCGGCTGATCCGGACGCAACGGAATGAGTTGGGGCTTTCGTCCGATCGCGCGCGTCAACGCTTTGCAGTGATACTCTTGGCGCGATGGATCTGAACACGTGGGGCGTTGCGCTCCTTGCATTCATGTTTGTGCTGCTCTTTGTCGAGCTCTTCCTGCCGACCGGAGGCGTGCTTGGCATGGTCGCCGCGGTCGTGGGCATCTCCGGGCTGGTCTGCCTCTTCCGGTATGACCTGACCTGGGGATTGAGCGGGCTGCTTTCCATGGTGGTGCTGCTGCCGGCCTTCGCGGCCTTCGCCTTCAGGGTGTGGCCGCATACGCCCATGGGGCGACGCGTGATCGGCACCCCATCCGACGAGGAGCTGGAAACCAAGCGGCTGGCGGAACTGCGTGAGCGTGAGAGGCTTACGGGCATGGTGGGCAAGGAGGGCACGGTGCTGACCGCACTGCGCCCGGTGGGCCTGATCGAGATCGACGGTGTTCGGATGGATGCACTGAGCGAGACGATGTTCGTTCAGCCCGGCTCGAAGGTGAAGGTCACCTATGCGGACGGGAGCCAAATCAAAGTGCGACAGATCAACTGACCGATGCTCTGGCGGGCCGACACCGGCGCGCAGCAACCTTCACCGCCCACGCGGGCACAGCAGCCCGACACGGGGCGAAGATCACCGACGAGAACCACATGCTCACACTCGACTACGCCAACTGCCTCGCCGACCGCATCGGAGCCTCACACGGCCTGGACCCCGCCCTGCTTGACCCGTCGGGTGAAGCCGCCAAGGGCATCGCCTCCTGCACGGCGAAGCTCACGTCCACACGCGGCACCGGCTGGGAGCGGTGGCGTGAACTGGCGTTCGACCCGATGAAGACGGAGCATCTCGCCGATGTCAAGGCCGCCGCCGCGGCATGCAAGGGACGCTTCGACACGATGGTCGTGCTGGGCATCGGCGGCTCGGCACTGGGCAACATCGCCCTGCAGTCGGCCCTCAACCCCGCCACCTACAACCTGCTCGACCCCGCGGCACGCAACGGCCCCCGCATGTTCGTCGTCGACAACGTCGACCCCACCTACTTCGGGGGCGTCCTCGACTTCTGTGCTGCACAGCCGGGCGGCCTGAAGCGGACGCTGTTCAATGTCGTCTCCAAGAGCGGTGAGACCGCCGAGACCGCCGCGCAGTTCATGATCATCCGTGAACGCCTCCGCTCACTCATGGGCAAGGACCACGCCGCGAATGTCGTCGCAGTGACCGACCCGCGCAAGGGCACGATGCGGCAGATCTGCGAACGAGAGGGATACACGACCCTGCCAGTCCCCGATGGCGTCGGCGGGCGTTTCAGCGTGCTCAGCCCGGTGGGCCTCTTCTCCGCGGCGATGTGCGGCATCGACATCGATGCACTGCTCAAGGGCGCGGCCGACATGGACCGTACCTGCTCGCTCACCGAACTCTCGAAGAACCCCGCCGCGATGCTCGCGTTCCTTCTGGTGGAACTGGGCCAGACCAAGGGCAAGACCAATCACGTGCTGATGCCCTACGCCAACTCGCTCTACCTGCTTGCCGACTGGTTCCGTCAGCTCTGGGCCGAGAGCCTGGGCAAGCAGCGTGACCGCAACGGCAACACGGTCTTCGCAGGTTTCACGCCCATCAAGGCGCTGGGAACCACCGACCAGCACAGTCAGGTGCAGCTCTACCGCGAAGGCCCCAACGACAAGGTCCTTGGAATGCTCGAAGTCGAGCAGTTCGAGAGCGATGTCGAGATTCCTGTCGGCCTGGGCGTTGATGCCTTGACCTACCTCGAAGGAAAGAAGATGTCGGCCTTGCTCGCTGCCGAGAAGCGGGCCACCGAATATGCCTTCGTCGAGTCAGAACGCCCCAACTTCACGATCAAGTTCCCCAGGATCGATGCCTATCACGTCGGTCAGTTCATCAATCTCTGGCAGATCACCACGGCCTACGCGGGGCTCCTGCTGGATATCGACGCGTACGACCAGCCCGCGGTCGAACTGGGCAAGCAGGCGACCTTCGGCCTGATGGGCCGCAACGGCTACGGTGAGTTCCAGCAGGCCGTCTCAAAGGCACTGGACGGGGCCCCCAGAATCATCCGAGCCTGATCGGGACTTCATCAACATCGCGCAAGGTCAGGCTCCCAGCGTCGCCTGAGCCCGAAGCGCAACTCGGTGCCGGCCCGCGCCGACCGGGTGATCTCGTGCCGGCTCATGCCTCTGCTGGCGCGTGCTTATCATCCGGGGTGAGGGAGCGGGACTCCCGGGGAGGTTCTTTCGGGTGACTGCACGCGCGGACATGCCAGGGGATCCGGGGGCAGCAAATGCCCAGGGCCTCCTGTTGCTCTGGCGGATGCCTCTGGTTCGCGGCGTTGTCTCCGCGGCACTTTGCCTGCTGGCCCACTGGGCCATGCAGTTGCTCTCACTGACCGATGCGCCTCGCCCGGTACTGTTCGTGCCCTGCGGGATTGCGTTGGCACTGGCTTTCTCCACCACGACCACATGGCAGTTTGTCGCCACCCTGACTGGCACGACGCTGGGTGCCGTGTGCTGGTGGGGCCTGACCCAGGGTGAATGGAATCTGGGAGCCGTCCACGGTCTGGTGATGCTCTGCGAAATGGTCACCGCGACGATCGTCGCCCGACGGATCAGCGGCGGCGACTTGCACGCGCGAACATTCCGCGGCATGGCGTCGTTTGTCGTGGGCTCGGCCCCGGCCGCGTGCCTGGCGGGCGGCGTGGTTCTCTATCTCTCACTCCGGTACGGCATTCAGATGCCGGTCGAACGGATTGGCGGCGCGGTTCTGGGCCGGGTCGTTTCAGATTTCATCGGTGCCATCGTCGTGGGCCCGTGCATGATGCGAGCCCTGCTGATCGCTCCGATCGAGAGCTGGGGCTGGAGGTTCATCGAGGGCATCGTGATCGTGATTGCGTCGGGGCTGGTGAGCATCGGTGTCTTCTCGATCAGCGCCGGCGGCGAGGGAATCGCGCTGGCACTGGCGTTCGCTCCGCTCCCGGTGATTCTGTACTCCGCGGTTCGGATCGGACAGGCCAACGCATCGCTGTGCATTGCCATCACCGCGGCGGTGCTGCTCATGTTCACGCGTACCGGGAGGGGGCCGCTCAATGCACTGATCAGCGATCCCTCGCAGCTCGTGGTGGCGCTGCAGTCCTATCTGGCGATTCTCAGCGTGTCTGCGATGCTGCTGGCAGCCGCGATGCTCGCGGCGCGCCGCACCGCCAAAGCGCTCCGAGAGAGTGAATCCAACTACCGCAAGTTCATTGCCCAGAGCTCCGAGGGTGTCTGGCGGGTCGAGCTGCCCCGGCCGATCCCCACGTCGCAGCCGGCCGATCAGCAGATCGACGAGTTCTTCCGGACCGGTCGGCTGGTCGAGTGCAATGATGCCATGGCCAGAATGTATGGTGCAGCGGATGCAGGTGCACTCGCGGGCATCCCGCTCTGTCAGATGCTCGTCCCGGAGGATCCGCGAAACGTCGAGTACCTCAGGCAGTTCATCGCCAACGGGTATCACCTCGAGAACGCCATCTCGTACGAGCGGGGTCTGGACGGCAGCGAGGTCGTCTTCGCCAACAGTCTCATGGGCATCATCGAGAACGGCTGCATCATCGCGGCGTGGGGGACTCAGCGCGACATCACTTCGACCAAGCGCGCCCAGGCCGCGCTGGAACAGAGCGAGCGCCGCTGGCGGGCGCTCGTGGAACTCACCCCGCACATCACCATCCAGGGATACGACATCAATGGCAAGGTGACACTCTGGAATCCTGCGTCAGAGCATGTCTTCGGCTTCACGGCCCGTGAGGCGATGGGCAAGACGCTGGATCAGTTGATCTTCGACAAGCCGACCGCCAACCGCTTCAATCAGCTCATTCAGACAATGGCGGCCGACGGCAACCCGTGGGGACCTGGAAAGTGGGAGTTCACGCACGCGGATGGACGATTGCGCGTGGTCATGTCGTCGATCTTCCCCACTCCCGGCCCCGATGGCTCAATGCAGTTTGTCTGCATGGATTACGATGTGACCGAACAGGTGGCCTCCGAGCGAGAGCGGCGGCAGCTCGAAGAACAGCTCCACCGCACCCAGAAGCTCGAAAGCCTGGGGGTCATGGCCGGCGGAGTGGCCCACGATTTCAATAACCTGCTTGTCGGCGTTCTGGGCAACTCGGCACTGGCGATGTCGCAGCTCCCGGGAGAACATCCGGCCGCCGCGGCACTCCGCAATGTCCAGGATGCTGCTCGTCGTGCCGCGGAGCTCACGAGGCAACTGCTGGCCTATGCGGGCAAGGCCGGCGGCGAACGCCGGCCGGTGAACATCGCCGACATCCTTGCTCCGATGCTCCCGCTCATGCGATCGATGATTTCACCGTCGATCGAGCTGGCGACAAGCCGCGTGGATCAGCTGCCCAACGTGCTCGCGGATCCGACGCAGATCGAGCAGGTGCTCTTGAACCTGATCACCAACGCGGCGGAGGCCTGTGCGGAGTGCAACAGGCCGCGGATCAGCATCCGCATGCATGCCATGCGCATCAGCACGGAGACACTCTCGAGTCAGTTCATCCCCGGCAACCTCCCCGAAGGAGAGTACATCTGCGTGGATGTCGAGGACAACGGCAAGGGCATGAGCTCGCAGGTGCGCAACCGACTCTTTGACCCATTCTTCTCGACGAAGTTCACGGGACGCGGACTGGGGCTCGCGGTCGTCCTGGGGATCGTCCGCGGCACTGGCGGCGGGATCCGCGTCTCCTCCACCCCGGGAACCGGCACCTTCTTCCGGATCATCCTCCCCGCATGCCACCGCGCCGAGTCCACGCGTGACGCAGCCATCATCGAACCCAAGTCGCCGCCATCCCCGCAGATGGTCCACGCGCTGGTCGTCGACGATGAACCAATGGTCGCGCAGGTCCTGGCGCTCTCACTCAAGAGCCTGGGCTGGAACGTCGACGTCGCCCGCGGCGGCGATGAAGCACTCGCGCTGCTGGGCACCGCCTCCCCGCACACCCTTGCCATCATCGATGTGACGATGCCCAACATGAGCGGCACCGAACTGGCATCGCGCATCCGGGCAAGCCGGCCTGGCATGACCCTCCTGCTCAGCAGCGGATACGCCGCCGAGAGCCTCACGGAACTGCCCGAGGGACTGGTCGACGGATTCGTCGCCAAGCCCTTCACCCCCGATTCGCTTCTTGATGCACTCATGCATGCCCTCAGCACCCGCTCTCAGCAGACCCCCGCCGCCTCGGACGCTCCCGGGCATGCCGCTGAACGGTGATTGAATCCCGCAAGATTTCTGTTGATCCGGCCCGCATCGTCCGGGTATCATCAACCTCTGAACTCGCAGCACGGGCGTGAATCGCCTGCTCATGAGAAAGGGCCGATCGATGGACATCGCAAGTGCTGGCGCAAACGCGTTGAAGAACGCGTCGGGGAGTCGTATTGCCACATCACTGTTCGCAGCGGCGTTGATTGCCGGTGCAGCCTCGCCGGCGGCAGCCTCCGGACCACAGTTCACCTTTGCAGGCCGCATCAGCCAGTCAACTCCGCCGCTGCCCCCACCGTGGCAGGGCGTCGATGCCGGCGATGAATGGGAGATGACGATCTGCCTCGACCCGCGCGTACCCGACCTGTGCGTGCTGCCGGACCGAGGGTGCTACCCGGCCGGTCTCCACGTGCAGATGCGGATCGGCGGAGTCGTGCAGACGATCACCTCACCCGCATCGGCATTGATCACCATCATCGACACACCTCCCCCACGGGGCGATGGCATGCTTGTGTCCTTCCGTCTGGCCGATGATGCTCTTTGCACACTCACGCTCACCGACTCCACCGGTGCCGCCTTCGCCTCAACGCTCCTGCCTGAGTGCTCCAGCATCCCCGCAGCGGGCTTCTGGACGACCGCGCAACTCGCCTTCGACCCCCCGGGCCCCGGCGAAGCAACAGGACGCATGACCCGAGTGATCTGCACTCCCCGACTGCCCTGCGGCCCATGTCCGGACTGCCCGACCGACTACAACCAGGATGGCGGCATCGATGGCGGCGATGTCGGTGCCTTCTTCGCCGACTGGGAAGCAGGTCTCCCCTGCGCCGATGTCAACCGCGATGGTGGCGTCGACAACGGCGACGTCTCCCGATTCTTCCGCCTCTGGGAGAACGGAATCTGCTGCTTCGGCTCGCCCGACTACGACGGAGACGGAGACCTCACCTGCAACGACCTGTGCGAGTTCCACGCAGACCTGCGCCTGGGCCGCAGCTGCGCCGACATCAACGCCGATGGCATCATCGACGACGCCGATGCCTCCCAGTTCATCGCCGACTACATCCGCGCCGGCGGAACCGGCTGCGCCAGCACGGGAGACTTCAATCTCGATGGGCGAGTAAACTGCGCTGACGTCTGCCTCTTCCACCGCGCCTTCGCGGCAGGCGACCTCGCGGCAGACGTGAACTGCGACGGAGACGTAAGCACCGAAGACCTCATCGCCTTCGATCGCGCCTACGCCGCGGCGGGCGGCCCCCCGTGCCCGCAGGGTGCCGATTTCAACCTCGATGGAAACGTGGACTGCGCCGATGCATGCGCCTTCAACCGCGCCCTGCAGAACGGCGCGCTCGCGGCGGACTACAACTGCGATGGAAACACCGACCTGCAGGATGCGATCCTCTTCCGCCAGGCATTCGAGGAGGCTGGAGGCCCCGTGTGTCCCGACGGCGCAGACTTCAATCGTGATGGGCGGATTGACTGCCGCGATCTGGGTATGTTCAACGCCGCATTCGCCGCCGGCGATTCCGCGGCGGATCTCAACTGCAGCGGCACGCTTGATGCCGCGGATCAGCGACGGTTCTTCACGGACTTCCTTGATCTCAGCCGCGATGGCCAGTTGACGTGCCGCGATCTGTGCATTCAGCTCGAACGAGTGAACGCCCAGCGACCCGCGGCGGACATGAACTGTGATGACACCATTGACCTCGAAGACGTTGCCATCTTCCAGTCGCTGTTTGGCACGTACTACACCGGCCCGAGCTGCGTGGGCTGTCCCTGACCGCCCCACGCCGATCCTGAGACGGGTTCGTTGATGGGCGGCGTGATGGACCTTGTGAAGATCGCTCGAAACGCGGCGAGGTCCCCAGTGGGCCTCGCCGCGTGCTTTTTGCCGTGCCGACACGGGAGACTCCCAGAGCTGTGAGCAGATTCGGGGTCGAAGAATGGGTACGGACGGCCCTACACTTTCCGTCCCGCTGACACCGGCACTCGAACGGAGTCCGAACCAGCGGATTAGGAGCACGCATTCTCATGGCCGACTCTCACTTTGATGTCATTGTCATCGGCGGCGGACCCGCCGGATACGTGGGCGCCATCCGGGCCGCCCAGCTTGGATACAAGGTTGCCTGCATCGAACGCGCCAAACTCGGCGGCGTCTGCCTCAACTGGGGCTGCATCCCCAGCAAGAGCCTGCTGGCCAACGCCGAGTTGGTCGAGAAGATGGGCAAGGCAGAGGACCAGAAGTTCTGGGGCCTCAAGATCAGCGGCAAGGTCGAACTCGACTGGGACCGCATCATCGGTCGCAGCCGCGAAGTGGCGGCCAAGCTCAACGGCGGCATCGGGTTCCTCTTCAAGAAGAACAAGGTGACGCACATCATCGGCAACGCCAAGATCGTGGGCGCGGCAACGCCAGCCAACGGCAACAAGTGCAAGGTGGAAGTGCAGGAGTGCGCGGTCAAGGAAGAACTGACCAGCGCGCCCGCGACCCCCGGCAAGACCACGCAGACCCTCACCGCCGATCGCGTCATCGTCGCCACCGGCAGCGTCGCTCGTGACCTTCCCTTCGCCAAGTTCGATGGCGACCGCATCTGGGGCGCACGCGAGGCCATGTTCAACAAGGAACAGCCCAAGAGCCTCGTCGTCATCGGCGCCGGCGCTATCGGCATGGAGTTCGCCTACTTCTACCACACGATGGGCACGAAGGTCACCGTCATCGAGATGATGGACCGCGTGCTGCCGATCGAGGACAAGGAAATCGGCGAGGCGATGGGCAAGCTCTACAAGAAGCACGGGCTTGACATCCACACCTCCACCGTCACCACGGCCGTCGAGAAGACCGCCACCGGCGTGAAGGTCACCTTCGCTCCCTCAGTGGGCGGCAAGGCCGATGAATCCAAGAAGCAGACCATCGAAGCGGATCGCGTTCTGCTCGCAGTGGGCGTTGTCGGCCGCACCGATGGCCTCTGCGATGCATCGCTTGGCCTCAAGATCGAGAAGGGTCACATTCAGACCGACTACCTCCCGGGCAAGACCCGCAACGAGGCGATCGACTACAAGACCAACCTCCCCGGCATCTACGCCGTGGGCGACGTCATTGGCCCTCCGTGGCTCGCTCACGTGGCCAGCGAAGAAGCCATCACCTGCGTTGAACGCTTCGCGTGGCGCGAGAAGAAGTGGCACCACGAGCCCTACCCGATCGACTACCACACCATCCCCGGCTGCACCTACTGCCTCCCCCAGGTCGCCAGCGTCGGCTTCACCGAGCAGAAGCTCATCGAGATGGGCAAGGTCAAGGGCAAGGATTACGAAGTGGGCAAGTACCCCTTCACGGCCCACGGCAAGGCCATCGCCGCGGCTCACACCGATGGGTTCGTCAAGATCATCCGCGGCTTGCCCCGCGGCGAAATCCTCGGCGCTCACATCATGGGCGATCAGGCCACCGAGTTGATCGCTGAAATGACCCTCGCTCGCCGCCTCGAAGCCACGACCGAGGAACTCATCTGCACCATGCATGCTCACCCGACCATGCACGAGGCCATCCACGAGGCTGCACTGGCCAGCGAAGGCCGCCTCATCCACGGTTGATCGCATATCACGAAGACTCAACGAAGCCCGCGGCAACTCGCCGCGGGTTTTTTCATGCCCCTGCCACTATTGGCGTCTGATAAGAAGTGACCGGTGTCGGGTCTCTCGGGCCCCTGTGCTGGCACGGGGTTCGCATTCTGAGCCCATTCATGAGCCGCGGCGTGCAATGGCGGTGGTCTGGGTGTTCCAGGCCCTGCCGAAATGACCGCCGCGGCGTGGAGTTGGATCATGTTCGGGCTCAAAGAGTGGCGACGGCGGCGAATCGCATCGCGTCCATTCCCCGCGGAATGGATGCAGTACCTCAACGAACTGCCTGTCTACCACCGCTTGAACACTGCGGACCAGGCCGAGCTGCGTCGTCACATCGCCATCTTCGTGGCCGAGAAGACCTTTGAAGGATGCGCCGGGCTGGTGGTCGACGACCGCATGCGGATCATCATCGCAGCTCATTCCTGTATGCTGCTCTTGCACCGCGAGACGGACTACTACCCCAACTGCACCACCATCCTCATCTATCCCGCTGAGTACATCGCCACAGGCAAGGCGATCGGGCCCGGTGGTGTCGTGTTCGAGACGGCTGGCGTGCGTGCAGGAGAGAGCTGGCACAATGCGTTTGGATCACAGAGCGGCGGCCCGCTCGTGCTCTCCTGGCGCAGCGTGCAGCGCGGCGCTCATTGCCCCGACGACGGACACAACGTCGTCTTCCACGAGTTCGCACACCAGCTGGATGGTGAATCCGGCGCGATGGACGGTGCACCGCTGCTCGAGCGGCGCAGCAACTACCTTGCGTGGGCTCGTGTGCTGGGCGCCGAGTTCGAGAAGCTGCACGCTTCGATGCGGCAGGGCGTTCCCACGCTCATCAACCCGTACGGAGCCACCAATCCGGCCGAGTTCTTCGCCGTCTGCACCGAGCTCTTCTTTGAGCGACCGGCGGACATGAAAGCCATCCATCCGGAGCTCTATGGCCAACTGCAGGACTTCTACAAGCAAGACCCCGCGCAGTGGATGCCCATGGCGAGGGAACAGTGCGCCTGAAGTCGAGCCCCCCGATTCCGGGGAGCCTCGGTCCAGTCTGTGCATGAACGGTGGATAGTCCGTGGAAGAACCTGACCCGGCGTGGGGCCAATCCAGCATGTGAAAAGCAACAACCCCGCGTCGATCGACGCGGGGTTGTGCATTTCAAACGTTGGGAATGCGGTTCGAGCCAGTCTTAGTCAACGGGCTCGAGTTCCTTCTCGCGGTGCTGCATCTGGCTCTTGAGGCGGGCGAGGATGGAAGAGTGCATCTGGCTGACGCGCGACTCGGAGAGATCGAGCGTGGCGCCGATTTCCTTCATCGTCATGCCTTCGTAGTAGTAGAGGATGACGATGAGGCGTTCAGCGCGGGAGAGGCCCTTGGTGATCAGGTCCTTGAGGTCGCGACGCTGGATGTCGGAGATGGGGTTGCACTGGCCATCGTCCTTGACGACGTCCAGTTCGCGGATCTCGCGGCCGCCGCCATCGGAACCGCCGAAGCAGCGCTGCGTGAGGCTGCGGGTCATGACGGCGTAGCTGTCGCGGCGGAGCTTGTCGAACTCCTCGCCCTCCACATTGAGGATCTGAGCGACCTGCTCATCGGTGGGGGTCTGTCCCGTGGCCTTCTCGATCGACTGGCGGGCCTGCTCGACCTTGTTGGTACGGCTGCGGACAAGCCGCGGCACCCAGTCCATCGAACGCAGTTCATCCAGGATCGCACCGCGGATACGCGGGGCGCAGTAGGTCTCGAACTTGACCTTGCGGGAGAGATCGAAGGCATCGATCGCGTCCATCAGGCCAAAGAGGCCGGCGGACATGAGGTCCTCGATGTCCACCTCGTCGGGGAGACGGGCGTAGATCCGTTCGGCGTTGTAGCGCACGAGCGGGAGGAACTTCTCCATCAGGTAGTTGCGGGTATCTTCGTCAGGGTTGGCCTGGTACTTCTCCCACAGATCGTTGATCGGGAGGATGTCCAAGGGGGAGGGAACGTTCGAGGCCTCTGCGTGCCGGACGGCAAAGCGACCGGAAGTACGAGCCGACGAACCCCTGCGGGACGAAAGTCTGATGCTTGACATGGTCTGCTCCGTGACCCTAAAGCGATGTCTTCCGCTAACCCGGTCTCTTTCCAAAGACCGCGTCATGTTTCAGTGTCCGCCGCGTACGCGAATTCCGATCGCCCTCGGCAGACACTACCTCTTCTCTGTCTGACCGAGCCCGCGAATGCGAACCCGGCCTCAATCGCAACGCCGCTCATCCTTGAGCGAACGAAAGTCAGTATACAGGAACCAACGGCGTTGCATATCCCCTACTCACGATTTTTCGGGATTTTTTTCATTCCCCTGCCCAGTGGAGCCGAAGGGGCCGCCCCGCAGAAACTCCCCCCTCATTCTCAAGAGACTCTTCTCCCTTCAACTCCCGAGCCCGAGGCTCAACGGGGTTCATCTTCACAGTCTGCCGTCGTCGTCGCGTACTCGTTCACACTGTTCAGACTTCGATTGGCTTCTCTTCAGGCAGCTTTGGAATTGGCCTTGAATCCACGTAGTTTCGCAGGTGTTCCTCGATCACATGATTCACGCACGCCGCGGCACCGATGCCCACAAGCCTGCATGCGATCATCGCAATGATGCTGCGGAACACGACGTCCGTCGCGGGGTTGCCGGCGATCAGACCACTGACCGCGGCGAGCGCGAAGCCAGAAAGGCTGAAGATCGTCGCGATGATGTTGGAGTTGATTTCCACGGATTCACCACTGCCTGTCAACAATCCGGAGTGCCAAGCCCTGGCCCAGCCGCGTGCATCAGTTGGAGATGCACCCTCAACTGAGCCTCATCGGTTGGAGGCACGACCGCCTTCAATCCGCCCGCCCGGATCGCGGGACTTTGTTCGACGATCCCTGCCGCCCGTACCGCTTGGAACGACTCTGCGGGCCACGAGAGTCGCTGAGAACCACATCTGACGCAAGTAAGACCGACCTGAACCTGAGTCCGGGAGTCGGGCTTCCTACCTAATTCGCTCCGCGAGAATGCACCGCGAAAGGAATGCCGTTCACGCCGCGGCTCGTTCCTGGGGAGGCATGACGAGCCCAAGCGATTCAACGTCGATCCCCAGGACCACCTCGTTGTAGCCAAGCACTGCCACCGAGGGCAGATGCGGCTCGACGATCTGACGCACCACCGCCCGCACGGGCGGCGAGGCGATGATGACCGCGGGGTGCCCGGCCTTCATGACCGGCTCCAGGGCCCTCACGATGTGCTCGGCGGTCCGGTTGGCGACACGTGCGGGCATGTTGACCGTCGTGCCTGCAGGCCCGCGATCAATGTACCCATTGATCTGATCCTCGAGCGTCGGATCGAGCGTCACGCAGACCAGCCGCGGCGTGCCGTTCTCGCCCGGACTGGTGTACTGCTGACAGATGCCTCGACGCAGCCCGTTGCGCACATACTCGGTGAGCACTTCCAGATCCTTGGTCTTGCTCCCCCACTCGGTCAGAGTCTCAAGGATCGTCTCCAGGTCGCGGATCGAGACGCGCTCCTTGAGCAGGTTCTGCAGGATCTTCTGCAGCTCAACCGGCTTGATGATGGCGGGAACGGTCTCCTCCACGAGCTTGGGAGCCTTGCTCTTGAGCTGTTCGAGCAGGTTGTTCACCTCATCGCGCGTCAGCAGTTCATCCGCATGCCGCTTCACGAGTTCCGTGATGTGCGTCGCGAGCACCTCGGACGCCTGAACAACCGTGTAGTTCAGTGTCTCAGCACGAGAACGCAGGTTGGGATCGATCCACCAGGCATCCAGTCCAAAGGCCGGCTCCTTGGTCGGCTCGCCCTCGATGGCGCCGGTCACGATGCCAGAATCCATCGCCAGCAGACGACCGGGCTTGGTGCTGCCCGACGCCACAGGATTTCCCCGGACCTTGACGCGATACTCGGTGGAGCCGAGCTGAACGTTGTCGCGGATGCGGACCGGGGGCATGACCAGTCCGATCTCGACGGCAAGCTGTCGGCGGATGGCGGAGATCTTGTCGAGCAGGTCGCCCCCCTGTCCCTTGTCGACGAGCTGGACGAGGCCGTAGCCCACTTCAAGTTCGAGGGTGTCGACCTTGAGGAGGGTCTCGACAGCCGGCGGTTCAGCGGGAGCAGCCGCGGCGGTGGCGCTCTGAGTCGCGGCGGCCTGCGCCTTGTTCGTGACGGACTGCTTGATCGAGTAGGCCACCAGCACCAGGGCGGCGGCCGTGGTGAGCAGGGGAATCGTCGGCAGCGGGGTCATCGCCAGAAGCACGAGGAATCCGGCGGTGAGGAAGAGCCCCTTGGGCTGGCTGACGACCTGGTCGGCCAGTTCATCGCCCAGCTGGGCCTTGCTGCCCGAACGGGTGACGATGAGGGCGGACGCGATCGAGATGACGAACGAGGGGATCTGTGATGAAATGCCGTCGCCGATGGTCAGCTTGGTGAAGACCTCGGCGGTCTTGCCCGCGTCCCAGCCGCGTTGAATGATGCCGACGGCAAAGCCGCCCACGACGTTGATGACGGTGACGATCAGGCCGGCGACGGCATCGCCGCGGACGAACTTGGAAGCACCGTCCATCGCACCGAAGAAGTCGGCTTCCTGGGAGATGCGTTCGCGCCGGCGGCGTGCCTCGGCCTCGGTGATGTTGCCGGCGCTGAGGTCCGCGTCGATGGCCATCTGCTTGCCGGGCATCGCATCCAGCGTGAATCGCGCGGCGACTTCGGAGATGCGCGTGGCACCCTTGGTGATGACCATGAACTGCACGATGACCAGAATGAGGAAGATGACGACGCCCACGAACAGCGATGATCCGGCCACGAAGTCGCCGAATGCCATGATCACGTGTCCGGCGACGGTCGCGGCCTCCTCAGGCGTCGCGGCATCGGCGGTGAGAATCAGTCGGGTCGAGGCGACGTTGAGGACGAGCCGGAAGAGCGTGGTGGCCAGCAGCAGCGAGGGGAAGACCGAGAAATCCAGCGGGTGATCCATGTAGATCGTCGTCATCAGGATGATGATCGACAGGGAGATGTTGAGCGCGATCAGGATGTCCATCAGCACCGGCGGCATCGGCACCAGCAGGACGACGAGCATCAGGATGAAGCTGATGGGCACGACATAGCCCCGGTACTGGCGCAGCCGCAGAATCCACTCAGGCAGGAGCATGCCGTTCGCTGCGACGTCCAACTTCACCGGTTTGCCTGCTGCTGTTGCCATTCGTTCACCGTTGGTAGATCGTGTCGTTCAATCGCTCGTTCATGCCGGTGCGGATCACGCCGCGGCGGGCTGTGCCGTCACCGGCGTTGCAGCCCTGGACGCTTCCTTCTCAATGCGGTAGACATACGCCAGCACTTCAGCCACGGCTTCGTAGTACTGTGCGTGCACTTCCTGACCGACATCAACATGCCGGTACAGTGCTCGCGCCAGCGGTGGCCGCTCGAGCACCGGCACGCCGTGCTGGCGGGCCAGGTGCCTGATCTTCATCGCCAGCTCGTCCGCGCCCTTGGCGACCACGCGGGGTGCCGACATCGTCGCCTGGTCGTAGACAATGGCGACCGAGTAGTGCGTGGGATTCGTGACCACCACATCCGCCTTGGGAACCGCCGTGCCGATGCGCTGGCGGATGATCTCGCGGGCCATGCGGAATCGCTTGCCCTTGATCTGCGGATCGCCCTCCATGCTCCGCCGCTCATCCTTCACGTCCTGCTTGGTCATCTTGAGTTCCTGCAGGTGATTCCACTTCTGGAAGGCAAAGTCAGCGGCGCCCATGATCAGCATGACGGCAAAGAGCCACGCGGCAAGTTCCGCCGCGAGCTTGCCGATCATGCCCCAGCCCCCCAGGGCGGTCAGCAGCGGCAGCGCGGCGACCGTGCCGGCGCACGAGCGGGCGAAGTTCCACGCCACGAAGGTGACGATGACGAGCTTGACGCTGTTGACCACCGTCTTCCCTGCGTTCTTCTTGTTGAAGAGCTTGCCGAACCCGTTGAACGGATTGAGTCGCTCGAACTTGGGATTCAAGGCACCCGTGTTCCAGATGATCCCGAACTGACCGATGTGCGCGAGCGCCGCCACCACGCACGCCAGCAGCAGGAACGGGAGTGCGGCAAGACCCACCTGCGCGAGAATCGACCTGCCCAGCTCAAAGAGCGACGACGTGGTGGGCGTGTCCTGGGCCTCCAGCGTCGACCTGAGCATGATGAACGTGGCCCGCGCCATCGACGCACCGAACAGAATCAGCAGAATGAACGAGCCGATCAGATCGACCGCGGCGACCAGGTCCTGACTGCGGGCCACGTTCCCCTGCGAACGAGCTTCCTGCAGACGCCGTCCCGTTGGCGCCTCCGTCTTGTCGCCCATGTCATCCGCCATGCTGCACCTCCGCAGTATGCCGCGGGCTGCCGGCCCAGGTCTCCACCGTCCGCATCGTGTCGCGGAGGACCTCAGCGGTGGCGTCACCAACGGCCGAAAGACCGAAGATGAGCGCCAGCAGTCCGATCGCGATCTTGAAGGTGAACCCGATGCTCATGATGTTGATCTGCGGCATGGTCTTGCCGATCACGCCAAGGACGATCGTCATGAGCAGCACCGCGCCAGAGACAGGCGTGGTCACGCGGATCGCCAGCTCGAACCCGGCCGTGAGCACTGCGGTCACGGTGCTCAGCGGTGCCATCGCACAGTCAACCCCGCCCAGCGGGATCGTGCTGAACGTCTCAAGCACCGAATCCATCATCGATTCGACACCATGTCCGGCCAGGAATCCGCCCAGCGCGATCGTGTAGAGCATCTGTCCCAGGACATCGGCCTCGGAGTCTGAATCAGGGTTGTAGACGCGAGCCAGGCCCAGCCCCATCTGCTGCCCCGCAATCACGCCGCTCATTTCGAGGCTGAGCATCGGGATCGACGCGATCAGTCCGATGGTGAAACCGATCATCGCTTCCCGCACCAGAAGGGGCACCATCGTGATCACGTCCACCGGGAGCATCCCCACCGGGATCTTCACGCTGATCATCGGAAAGACCGCGGCACCCAGCAGAAAGACCATGATGGCCTTGTACCGCACCGGAACCATGGAACTGGTCAGAATCGGCGCAAAGAGGAAGAGCCCCGCCAGACGGAAGACCGTCAGCAGGAAGGGTGCCGTCTGCGAGAGCAGGGAGAGGATGGCCGGTGAAGTCTGTTCCATGAAGCGGCACTAGACGATTCTGAGCAGGTCTCCCGCGTATTCGACCAGACGCTGCACGACCCAGGGAAGGACCGCGATTGCCGCGATGATCATCACGATGATCTTGGGGACCGTGGCCAGTGTCTGGTCCTGGATCGACGTGATCGACTGAAGCAGACTGATCACGAAGCCCACCACGATGCCCGCCGCGAGAATCGGCGCGCCGATCTTGACCGTGATCACCAGCGCCGTTCTCACCATGTCAATGGTCACTTCATCAAGCACGCCGCAACTCCTTTTCGCTCAGCAGGCCATCATCGCCAGCCCCCGCTCCGCCATCGAGACCACGCCCTGGATCACGCCGGGCGGCCACGCCGCCGCAAGCTCACCCGGCTGCACGAAGCTGCGCATGAGCCCCCCCACCACCAGCGTCCACCCGTCGACCAGCACAAAGAGCAGGATCTTGAAGGGCAGACTCACCATGACGGGCGGGAGCATCATCATGCCCATCGAGATGAGCATCGTGCTCACCACCATGTCGATCACCAGGAAGGGCAGATACACCTTGAACCCAAGCAGGAACGCCACCTTGAGCTCGCTGAGCATGTACGCGGGGACCAGCGTCAGCATGTCCACGTCCTCACGCGTCAGCTTCTCGGGCTCGCTGACATCCACGCCCCGGCGAGAGAGAATCATGTAGACACTCGACCAGTTCCCGGTCGCATCGATCTGATCAAACATGAAATCACGCATCGGCTGACGGGCACGCTTCCACAGCTCGTCATAGTCTCGCACCTCACCGGCCCGGTAGGGAGCCACCGCTTCCGTGTTGATCCGATCGATCGTCGGCGCCATCACGACGAACGTCGAGAAGAGCGCCAGCGCGGTGATGACCTGCGGCGGCGGCACGCTGCCCGCACCCAGCGCCTGCTTCACCACGCCCAGCACGATCAGGATCCGCATGAAGCACGTCGTCATCAGGATGATCGACGGCGCCAGCGAGATCACCGTCAGCACGACCATGATGTTGATCGCCACCGACAACCCGTTTCCGGGCTTCCCGCCACCGCTGCGGGAGACCGTGTCCCCCGCATCACTGAGCACCTTCAGCGGATTCATCGAAGAGACGTTCGCATCGTCAAAGCCGGGGATCGCCACCACCGGCCCCGCGGCAGGCATCGGCGAACGTTCAAGTTCATCCACGGCCGGACCAATCACCCGTGCGCCCGAAAGCGACGCGACCAGACCAATCAGAAACACGGCCAGCAATCGCAGGTTCATGCGGAGTACTCCCGGACCGGTGCAGTCGCCGCCGCGGGAGCCGAAGCCGCCCCGGCGGTCTGCATCGCGGCGAGCTTGGAACGCAGCGACTGAGCCACCGCCGCGGCGTCGAGATCGGCTGCGGGTGCGGCGGGCTTCTTGCGAGCCATCGGTTGCTGACGAACCGCCGGACGTTCAACAGTCACGGCAGCATCCCCTCCGACTCGCTCGAGCGTTCGCTCGAACTGACGACCCGTGCCGGACCCTTCGCTGGTCTTGGCCACCAACGCCGCAACCTCCGCCGGATCGGTGATCTCCGTCAGCGTCGTCATCGAGGTTCCGCCGCGCCCAGTGGCCTGGTTCACCAGCAGCACACGCCGATCGAGCTTGAGCAGCACGAGCATCGAGCCGCGCGAGACCGGATACCGGCCCAGCACCTCGAGTACCCCGCTGGGAGCCCGGCCACGCGCCCCGAGTGCACCCATCAGACCCGTCGCCGGCGCCACGCGGCGGACCAGAGCGCCGATCACGAAGATCGATGCGATCACCAGCCCCAGCGCGCCCAGTTGCCACGCCCACTCAGGCAGGCTCGCGCCCGTCTTCAGACCAGTCTCCGTCGTCGCCTGCTGCGTCTCGCCGCGAGGAAGCCCCAACGGACGCTGCGCATCGAGCGAGCGCACCGAAACGGGCTTCGAAGGAGGCCCGGTCAGGACATAGGGTTCGTCATTGGCCGTGGGAACAGCCGCGGCTGCTGTCGCTACAGGCTCTTCAACATCGGGCCCAGCCGCGTGCGCAGCACCGGGTGAGAGAGCAAAGAGAAGCAACGAAAGGCTGAGCGTGAGTCGAGCGTGGAGCATGCGGCCTTCCTGGCCAGAGGTTCAGCCGCGCCTCCGGCGCGGCCAGGTTCGATGGATCCGACACATCAGGCCGCGGTCGCGGCATCGATGGTCGGCGCAAGAATCTCGTTGATGCGCACGCAGAAGTTGTCGTTGAGCACCAGCACTTCGCCCCGCGCCACGTGCCGGTCATTCACGAAGACATCCACGGGATCGCCCGCGAGCTTGTCCAGTTCCACCACGGCACCCGCGGAGAGCTTGAGAACATCCTCCACCAGCAGGCGCGTGCGGCCCAGCTCGATCTTCACATTGAGATTGACATCAGAGAGCAGCTCGATCGTGCGGGCCTGCTTGGCCACCGCCGCGGCGTCGAAGACCGGCAACTGCAGCGGCATCCCGCCACCGGTGCCCCCACCCGCCGACTGGGCCTGCTGCAGAATGTCCGCAACCTGGCTGTTGGCATCCGCAAGAATCTCTTCCGGATTCGGCTCTGTGCTGCTCATCGCAGGGATCTCCTGAAGGCTCGCGGCATGCCACCCCAACCGGGGATGCTGCAGACACACCGCTCGCGTGCTCTTGCCCACGATCGGATGCACACGCGCCACTCAGCGAGATTTGCGCTCCTTGCACGCCACGTATTGCGCAACGTCCAATAAGTGAACGTCATTCCTGCGCCTCGGCTCCTGTGAACGGGGGATCCGCGTGAGGCCGGACCCCGGACCAGGGGATCAGTCGGCCGGGAAGCCCTTGCACTTGGGAATCACCACGCGCTCAACACGCTCCTTGCCTTCAGCATCCTTGCCCAGCGTCTGATTGATGAACGTGGAGACCTGACGGTTGATCGTCTCGAGACCGGGCTCCTTGAGCTGGCTGTGCTGAGCGCGGCGGAAGATCTGCGAGATGCCTTCCTTGATCTCCGCGGCACGCTCCTCGAGTTGCTTGGTCACATACTCCTCGTTCTTGGAGCGGACCTTGAGCACAATCTCCGTATCCCAGACCCAGACGCGCCCGGTCTGAAGATTCTGGAACTTGTCCTCGATCAGCGCGAGTTCCACCGACTGATCATGATGAGCATCGTCCTTGCCCTCAACGGCCGCCGCGGCGGGCTGGGGGCCGGTCTTGCCGACGAACATGTAGACGCCGACCCCCTCGACGAGCATCAGGACAGCGACGATGACGATCGCCTTGACAGGGGATTTCTTGGCGGGCTCACCGGCGGCGGGCGCGGCCGCAGGGGCTTCACTCTTGGCTTCAGACTTCTTGTCGGACATGGGCGGTGGTCCTTGGGATCGAGACAGTGGAACCTGGCCAGCGCCTTGCACAGCGCGTGACCGAAAGCCGCTGTTGTATCGACCGGACCGGGGGGCTGCTCAACCCCGCCCGCGCTCGCAGGAGCGCGTGCGGTTCGTCACACCCGTCACACACGGATTCTCGCGCCTGACCGGCGCACACCACGCCCTGCAGCGAGTTGACTGCGCGTGGCACGCACAGCACCCCCCACGCGTTGGAGCACTCGTATAACTCTTGGGACTGCAGCCGGATCACGCAGCGTTGCGGATGCCCCTGCGGCGTTCCTGCTCCTGAAGCTCGTGATGCTTGACGGCCAGACGCACCGGTGTCGGGTCCGCACCGATCGAGCAGGCGAACGCCAGAATGCCTGTGCACCAGGCGATCAGCAGCACGGAACCGATCATCGAGGGAAGAATCCACGAGACCGGGAAGAGGCCGGTGACCAGACAGGCCGCCACCGTGAATGCCACCGCCGAGCCAATCGCCCAGCCAGAACGGGCCGAGGCCGATTCGCCCTGGCTTTCCGAACTGAGGCCTTCGGTGGATGCGGGAACGCGGACTGATGTGGTCTGAGACATGAAGGTCCTTTCGCACAGCCGCGGCGTTGCGCCCGGGCCATTGCGTCCCATCCATCGGCCCGTCCGCAAACCAGCTTGAAAAGGTCTGCATCCCCCGATCAGGTTCATTGATCAGCGACCAAGGACAAGCAGCTGCTGGAGCAGTTCATCCGCCGTGCGGATCACGCGCGATGAAGCCGAGTAGCCGGTCGAGGCGAGAATCATCTTCGTGAACTCGTCGCCCAGATCGACGTTCGATGCTTCGAGCGATCCGGCAATCAGTTCGCCGGTTCCGAACCCGCCGGGCGTGGTGACCAGTGCGGTACCGCTGTTGGGCGCCACACGATACATGTTGCCGCCAGCCTCTTCAAGCCCTTCAACGTTGTTGAATGTCGCGAGAGCGACCTGACCGAGCGTCCGGCGCAGCCCGTTGGTGAACGAACCGGTCATCACGCCACCGCGTCCGATCGAGAAGCTCGCGAGTGATCCGATGGCGGCGCCATCGCGGTACGTCGCGGCAAGCTCCGAGGCCTCCGCGGCGAGCGACGTCAGACCGTTGTCGCCGCTGAAGAAGTCCAGGGAGACCTGCATCGGCGTCGTCGCACCCGTTGCGGTTCGATCGATCAGGATGGTCGCCGGAGTCGGGTTGATCGGCTGGCCGTCATTGTCAAAGCGGATCAGGCCCGTCGCGATGTGCGTCGCCACATCGGTGTCATCACCTGATTCAACGTAGTACCGCCAGCGTGTGCCCGTTGAATCACGCCCGTCAATGACGAACGAGACATCAACGTCAACCTCGGCACCGAGCGAATCAAACGAGGCGAACGTGGTTCGGATGCTCTCGCCGTCCGCCGAGGCGGCCTTGGAAGGCACGAACGGTGAACGGATGAATTCACCCGTGGCCGAAAGCAACCGCAGGTCGGTCGGCTCGAGCACCAGATCATTGACGGTACCGGTGTTGCCGACGATCGAGATGATGCCGGTCGTGGAATCGAGCCTCACACCCGGAATCACGCCATCAGGATTCGCGCCCTGCGAGGCGTCGATGCCCATCGCGGCTTCAAGGAACGCCGTGAGATCCGCCACCGTCGTCGTCGCCGTGATGTCCAGGGTCGCCGTCGGAATCGTCTTGCCCCCCTTGTCGGCAGACCGCAGCTGCAGCACCTGACCCGCCGTGAACAGCGCGGTGCCGCTGCCCGCCAGGGTCGGGTCCTCCATCTGCGTCAGCAGCGTCGTGGTGAGCAGCACATCCGGCGCAGGAACCGCCGCCGCGGCAATCGCCGTGAATCCTGCAGTCGTCGATGAACCCAGCGTCAACGAACTTCCATGCGTCGGAAGCGTTCCGTCTGCATCCAGATTGCCCGCGAAGCGTGCGGTCGTCGTCGCCTGCGCGAGCTTGAGCTCACCCACCGGCGCGGTCAGATCCACGAGCTTGCCCGGAACGATGTTGAAGTTCGCGTCAACACCGTACCCCTGCAGCCGTTCGCCGGATATCGTCGTCAGCTGGTGCAGCGAGTTCTGACGAAATCCGCCCGCACGCGTGTAGAGCACTTCCTGGTCCTTGCGGACGGCGAAGAAGCCCTTTCCATCAATGGTGAGATCGCGGCCATCACCCGTCGAAGTCGGAACGCCGGTGGTGAAATTGCGCTGGGTGCCGGCCACATTGACGCCATAGCCGATCTGATACGGATTCGAGCCACCAGTGGTGTCGCCGGGCGCCGATCCTTCGCTGATGGTGCGGGAGATCGCCGTGGAGAAGAGCATCCGGCTTGCCTTGTACGCCGTGGTGTTGACATTCGCGACGTTGTTGCCGATGACGTCGATGTTGCGGGCATTGGCGTTCATGCCGCTGAGCCCGGTGAAGATGGCGGTGGTGGAAGGCATGCAGGGTCCCTGGAGGTGGGTGCCGAGCGGCGTGCGAAGCGACACGCCCAGCAGCAGGAGTCGGATGTACAGAATCACGCAAGGCCGTACCCAGCCGCACATCAGCCGTTGGGCTCGAGCAACTGACGTACGGCGGCGTTGGAGATGTCCAGCGGCGAAGCAGAAGGCGGCTTGATGGTGACGGGCCGGGCGGCCAGTTCCTCGTCGCTGGCCGGGGCCGCAACCACCGCATCGACATCCGACATGGCGGGAGAGCGTGCCGACTGAGCCTCACCGATGATCGTGCGTGTGCTCACATCCATCCGATAGGCTCGGCCATCCAGCAGGATCATCGCACGCGAGGCACCATTGGCCTCGGCGACATCTGCCGCGGCGGATGCACGGCGAAGCTGATCAGGTGTCAGCTTGATGTCGAGCCCCTTGGCGATCTTCACGGTCGCATCCGTCGTGATCGCGCCGCCGCGTGCCTGTTCGAGCAACTCCTCGAAGCTGCCGGAGACGGCCGTCTCGCCCGGCGCGGTCTGGCCGGTGCGGGCACGAGTCCCCGAAAGTCCTCCCAGTGCCTTGAGCAGTTCATTGGTCTGCATGTGATTCTCCTTGTGGATCGTGCGTGAAGGCCCTGGTCCGGACTCAGTCCTGGGCAGGAGTCTCGATGACTTCATCCAGAGACGACATGGCGATGCGTTCTCCGGTCTCGAGCGTGACGACCGGGCCCGACCTGGTGTTGCTCACGCCGCGGACGGTTCCCGAGACGCGTTCATTGAACTCGCTGATGCCGCTGACCGTGCGTCCCAGCAGCGTCGCACCCGCCGCGAACTGGTTCTGCTGCACCAGCGAACCCAGCCGATCGCTCAGGTCGGTGTCGGCCTGAATGCTCCGCAGCGTCGAGATCTGCTGGAGCAGCGCGTTGGTGTCGTTGGGACTGAGCGGATCCTGATTGGAGAGTTCGGTGAAGATGATCTTCGAGAACTCCTCGGTCGTGAGCCCGCTCATGCCAGTCGCTCGGGTCTGCCCCGAAGTGCCGCCGCTCAATGCATCGATGCCATCCATGATTCAACTCCAGTGTGGTCAGGATCACCCGCGTTGCCGCTGTCCCACGTTCGTGTCAGACCGTCACATCAACCGCGCGGGACATTCCAGCCACCGACACAGACGCAATCACCGTGCCGAGACGCGAATCCACCTCCCACTGCTCGCCCTCCTCGGAGGTGCGCATCGGGAACGATCGGCCCGGCCGATCGTGCGCGGAAGCCCTCCGACCTTGCGCATCCGCATCCCCCTCAAACGGGGAACCCGTGGCGGACTGGTTCGACCCCGGCGCGGACACCTCAACCGCTGCCGTCTGCCCAGCGCCCTCAACCACGCACACACGCATCGACGCCGCGTGCACCCCCTGCTCCTCAAGACTGCGCCGAAGTGCCGGCAAGCTCCGCTCAAGCGAGTCAACCGCACGCGGCTCATGGCACGCCAGCACGATCTCCATCCCTGCTTCCGTTCCCGTCATCCGCACCTGAATGCGCCCCAACTGCTCGGGCGAAAGATCGAGCTTGAGATCGCCGCCATTTCGAAGCGCCTGCGCCAGCGCCTTGCTCGTTCGGATCACCATCGTGGCCTCAGGAACCTCGGGCCTGGCCGCCTGCATCAGACTCGCGAACGGCTTTGCCTTTGCCTGTGCCCCGCGTGACGACCCTCGGGCCGAAAGAGCCAGTCCCGACGCGACATTCCCCTCACCACTCCCACCACTTCCCCCGCCACCCGTGGCACCGCCACCACCGGAGCCCTGCATCGCCGCCCCTGCGGGCACGGCGCCAGCCGCTGACCCAACCGACTCCCCTCCCCCCGGTCGAGCCGCCGCGGCCCCGGCTCCACCAACCGTCTGCGTGGTGCCCGCAACGCCACGCACCTGCGCTGCCTGAACGGAGCTGGATCCCGCATGTGACTGAGCTTCAGCACGCGATCCATGCACAGAGGCAACCCCTGCAACACTCGTGTGCACGGTTTCATTCTGCACGGGCGAAGCCTGGGAACGCTGCGAGCCGCTGCCGTCACGAGCGCTTGCGCTTCGAGCCGCGCCTGGGGAATCATCCGATTCCTGCGGCACTGGAGTCGAGGACTCAACAGGCGCGGGCTGGGCACCCGCGAGCTTCTTCGAGGCTTCAATGCTCGCCTGACTGTGATCGATCGACTGCTGCAGCTCCTGCTCGCACGCAGCTGAGACCATCTTGGACCGACGCACGCCCTGCTCAAAGGCACCAAGCGCCGACTGACGCTGCGTGATGACGCGACCCGTCGCCGCGGAGTCACCGGAGGCGGTGGTGGCAGCCTTGTCCGCAGCCACGAGTGCCTGCTCGAATGGAACAGCGGGTTGATCCGAGACTGGCCCGGCAGATGCATCGCGAGCACTCTCGTCCCCTCGGCGGAAGCTCTGCGATGATGCGTGTGGTGCAGCGGGAATGAAAGTGGGCACGGGTGCTGGACCTCCTGAGTGAGCGTCCAAGTGCACGTTCAATCCCGTTTCAATCCCGCCCGCGGCTTCACACCAGGTTCACTCCGGCGCACACATGGCCGGATCAGGGGTTCGCCGCGGCAGACTTGACGGGTGCCGGCTTCGAGCCCGGCAACGTGCCCTTGTCGCGCAGCTCTGCAAGCAAACGCCCTGCCAGTGCCGGGTCATCCTTGGTGAACTCGGTCATGATCTTCGTCCGAGGACGTTCTTCCATCGCATCCAGGTACTGCACCACCTTCTTGAGCTGTTCGGGCCGCACACTCGGGGCAGCGCCAGGAGCTGGCGGAGTGCCATTGGCAAGCGGAGCTCCCCCGGCGGGAGTGGGCGCGCTGCTGGGATCGTCCATCGCGCCGGTGAGCATCTGCGCAAGAATCGACTTCGCCGCGGCAGGCTTGAGGCTTGTCAGCACTCCAAGCGCCTTCTGAAACTGCTCGGTGCTCTGCGTCTCGACCGTCGTGGCACTCATGTCGACAAATGCCTTGCGGTCCCGTTCGAGCGCCGCACGATCCCGCGCAATCTGGTCGGCCTGCTCTGCGAGCCGCTTCTGCAGGCTGTCGATCTCGCGCTTGAGGCGTGAGAGACGTTCCTTGTCCAGTTCCGTGGCTTCAAGACGCGCCGAGAGTTGCTCGGAGGCCGTGAGGGGCGGCTTGGCAGCCTTCGCTGCGGCCTGAGCTTCGGCAGCCGCCGCGGCGTCCTTCTTTTCCTGTGCCGCCTTGTCGGCGCGTTCCTGCGTCACCGTCACGGCCAGCTTCTGCCGCAGGTCTCGCACACGGTCCATGTCGAGTCGATCGCTCTGCACGAGCCAGCCGACGAAACCGCTGATGGCCAGCAGGTTGGCGATGGCAATGACGATGAGTCCGGTCAACAGTCCTTTCATGCGGCCTCCTCACGGTGCTGCGCGGATTCGTGCGCCCGCTGGCTCATGCGCTGGGCGATCTCATCCATCTGATTGGTTTCGATCCGCCGCTGCTCAAGCTTCCATTCCTCGAAGCGTCGATCCCGAAGCAACTCGATCGCACGTCGGTCCTTCATCGCCTGAGCCAGCTCCGCGCGGGCACGGGTCAGATGCGTGTGCAACCCGGCCAGTTGAATGACGGTCTTGCGAGCAGTCGCTTCACCGGCGAGGCTCGCGGCGGCCTGCATGCCAGCCCCCCGAACATCCGCCGCGGCGACCGAACCATCGGGCCCTGCGGAAGCGCCCAGCAAGTCTCGCCACGACTGACGGGAGGATTCGATGGTCCTCTGACAGCCTCGCAGCTGCTCTTCGAGTTCCACTCGCTTGGCTTCCAGCCCGGCAACGACCGCCTGACGTGTGCGTTCCACGGCAAGACGCTGCTTGAGGACTGATGCGAGATTGAAGATGAACTTGGCCATGCGTGGTTTCCAGCCTCAGCAGCGTGCGTCTCCCGGTCAGGACTTCTTGCCTCCATCGATCCTGCGGGCGCTCTCCTCAGCGAGTTTGAGGAATCGGGCGAGCGCTTCGGGGTGTGGCTGACGGTCGTCGCCGCTCTGGCGCAGAATGTCGAGAATGGCGGGGTTGAACTCCACGGCAATGTCGGATTCAGGCTTGGCGCCTCGCGCATACGCGCCGATCTGGATGAGATCCTCGACATCGCGGTAAGCGGCCAGCAGCCGCAGCAACTGGCGCCGGGCCTTGCCGCACCGATCATCGGTGATGTCACCGGCAACACGGGACACGGAGTCGAGGACATCGACCGCCGGGAAGTGCCCCTTCTGGGCCAGACGGCGTGAGAGAATGATGTGTCCATCCAGGATGCCGCGTGCAGCGTCGGCGACCGGCTCGGTCATGTCGTCACCTTCGACCAGCACGGTGTAGAGTCCGGTGATCGAGCCACCAGCGCCCTTGGCAGCACCCTCGATCGCACCCGCGCGCTCGAGCAGGAGCCCGAGCATCGCAAAGACGCTCGGCGTATAGCCCTTGGTCGTGGGCGGCTCGCCGGCGGAGAGACCCACCTGACGCTGGGCGTGCGCGAATCGCGTCACCGAGTCCATCATCAGCAGCACATCCTTGCCTGCATCACGGAAATGCTCGGCGACGCAGCAGGCAAGCCGCGCGGCACGGATGCGCATCAGCGGCGGTTCATCGCCCGTTGCGACGATGACCACGCTTCGTTCGAGGCCCTTGGGACCCAGGCTGTGCTCGATGAAGTCCCGGACTTCGCGTCCGCGTTCACCGATCAGTGCGATCACGTTCACGTCCGATGACGCCCGCTGCGCGATGGTGCCCAGCAGCGTGGACTTGCCCACGCCAGGACCGGCAAACACGCCAAGGCGCTGGCCCTTGCCCAGTGGCGTCAGCAGATCAATCACGCGAACGCCCGTCAGAAGCTGCTTGCTCACCCGCGCCCGGCGCAACGCGGCCAGCGGCGGCGGGCTGAGCGGGGCTGCCTGAAGTTCGGTAGGAGCGCCAAGGTCATCAATCGGCCGCCCGAGCCCGTCGATCACGCGGCCCAGCAGCGTGGGACCAACCCGTCCCGTCTGCGAAGTCTCAAGGCCCAGCACCTGATCACCCGCGCGGATCCCGTCGGTCTGGCCGAGCACCATCACGACACACTGCTGACGGTCGATGGCAACGATCTCACCCAGCAGCGGCTTGCGTCCTTCGAGCCCGGTTGATCCGCCGATGCGGACCATCGATCCCACAGGCAGCGGGAGATCATCCACGAGCACGATGAGGCCCCGGACCGCAGCCACGCGGCCGCGGATCCGCATGCCAATGGCGCGGCTGATGCTGGCAGTTGCCGTCTCGAGCATGCTCATGCGCCGGTCTCCAGAACGGGTTCAGAGGGCGGGGGAATCAGCGCCATCGCCAAGTCGGCGATCTGTGTGGCAATCGACGCATCGATGGATGAACCCGAGGCACTGGCGACCACGCACGAACCCCGCCCGAGCGCCGGATCGGATTCAATGCTCGCGTCACGGGCGTTGTCGAAGCGCCGTGCCAGGTCGGGCAGCATGCTGTTCAGTTCGGGCACATCGTCGGGGTGAACGCGGATCGTCAGTCGCGAGGGCCGGAGAATCATGGGCAGGATGCGTTCAAGCTGACGAGTAGCCACCTGCGAATCCACGTCGATCACGCGCCCGACGATGCGCTCGGCAAAGCAGATGGCGATCCGAAGCACATCTTCGCGTGCCCGGACCAGCATCGCTTCGCGCTGGCGTTCAAACTGGTCGAGGGCCTCCTGCCATGACTTGAGCAGCGCCTGAGCCGCCTGCGTGGCCTGTGCCATCGCCTCTTCATGGCCGCGGAGATGGCCTTTGTCGAGCCCTTCGGCAAATCCCTTCTCGAACCCCGCGGCGTATCCGTCCGCCGCGGCGGTGTCGATGAGCTGCTTGCGCTGCTCGTTGGCCTTGTCGAGAATGCCCTTGGCCTGGTTGGTGGCCAGGTCGCGCAGGTGCTGCCCCTGCGCGGCCAGATCGCCCAGATTGAGCACGATCGCGTCGCGGGCGATGGCGGAGTTGTGTTCGCGGATGATGGCCATGTGAAATCAGGGGCTTCCTGCGGGATCCTCCGCGTGTCAGACCAGCATCTCGGTATCGCCGCCGCGGCCTTCCACGACGACCTCGCCCGCATCCTCGAGTCGGCGCACGATGTCGACGATGCGCTGCTGGGCGCCTTCGACATCCGAGACCTTGACGGGTCCCATGTACTCCATGTCCTCGCGGATGAGTGCCGCGGCACGCTCCGACATGTTCTTGAAGATCTTGTTGCGCAGTTCCTCGCTGGCGGTCTTGAGCGCAAGACCCAGCTCGCTGTTGTCGACCTCCTTGAGAACGGCCTGGATGCCCTTGTCGTTGACCTTGAGGATGTCCTCGAAGACGAACATGAGACGACGGATCTGCTCGACCAGGTCCGGATCCTCTGCTTCGAGGCCCTCCATGATCGACTTCTCGGTGGCGCGGTCGGCGAGGTTGAGGATCTCGGCCACGGTCTCGACGCCGCCGGCCTTCTCCATCGACTGACCGAGCATGCTCGAAAGCCGGCTCTCGAGGCCGCGCTCGACTTCGCGGATGACCTCGGGGTTGGTCTGCTCCATGTTGGCGACGCGCTTGATCACTTCGATCTGCTTCTGCATCGGCAGCCCGCCGATGAGTTCGCTTGCCTTGTGGTGCTGCAGGTGGCAGATGATGAGGGCGATGGTCTGGGGGTGTTCATCCTGGATGAACGTCAGCAGATTCTCGGCTTCCGCCCGCTGCAGGAAGGCAAAGGGCGTCTTCTGCACCTGCGTCTGGATCTGGCCGAGCATCCGCTCGGCGGACTTGGGGTCCAGCGACTGCTGCAGAATCTTCTTGGCGTACTCAAGGCCACCCTCGGTCAGGTACTGACTGGCGATGGTGACGTTGTAGAACTCAGAGATCACCTCTGCGTGCAGCTTGGCCGGCACGCGGCCCAGGCCTGCCAGTTCGCGGGTCACTTCCTCCACGGACTTCTGGTCCATGAACTTGAGCATCGACGCGGCACGCTCAGGCCCGACCGCCAGGAGCAGGATGGCGGCCTTGGTCAGGCCTTCAAGTTCGTCGACGGAATCCGGAAGCTTCTCGTTCGGGCGGCGTGGCATGGTCGTGAGTCTCCTGTGCGTTCGTGCGATCAGTCCTGTACTTCCACCCAGCGATTGAGCAGGCGGGCCGCGGCCTCCGGATCGTGCTCCACGATGCCCTCGACCTGTTCAAGCATCTTCTTGACCTGCATCTCACCCTCCTCGACCTCGATGCCTGACATGGCCGTGTCGCCCTCCTCGGCCTCACCGACAACATCGCTCTCCGCATCAAGCGTGGGCGGCAGGCCCACGAGTTCCTCGGCCGTGGGCATCTCCTTGCGGACGCCGACCTTGCGAACCATCATCACCATCATGAACAGTGCCGCCACGCTGAGCATGCCAAGCACCGCCTTGTCGAAGAGCCCGCCACCGAGCAGGGCCGTCAGACCCCCGGCACCCGAACCCGACGATCCCAGCGAGAGCCCGCTGAAAAGCCCCGCCTGCGTCACCTGGAGGTTCGCCGGAACATCCACGGGCACCATCGCCACATCGATGCTCTCGGAGGCGACCTTCTTGAGCTCCTCCTCATCGGCGCCAGCAAGGCTCTGCGCCGTCATCGCTCGCACGTGAGGAGTGATGCTGTCGATGATGCGCTTCTTCTCGATGGCGAAGCGCTGGTTGATCTCGTCGTCAGTGGGCTGGACTTCCTTGGTGTCGTCCGCGGCCGCCGCGGCGTCCTTGGGCGCAGCAGCGGCCGCCGCGGCCTTGATCAGCCGCACCACGTATCCCTGCGGCACGGTCACGGAAACTGCCACGCGCGTGGCCTGTCCCTTGGGATCGATGATCGTCTCGGTCCTGGTGCCCACGTGATTCACGTACTCGGTGGTCGTCTCGTTGGTCTCCTGCTTGGCCGCCGATCCCCCACCGCCCGAGTTGATGTCGGCGGTCTGGTTGGAGCCGAATCCCGGCTCGCCCCCGGAGGAGGGCTGCGTGCTCGACATCGTCTTCTCGGTCTCCTTGGACCGCATGCTGATGGTGCCCTGCTTCTCCGGCATGTTCGTGCGGACTTCCGCTCTCGAACGCGCCACATCCACGTGCGCAGTGACGGCGACCGCCACGCCCGGGATGTACCCCAGCAGTTCCTGCAGCTTCTCGCGAGTCTGTGACTCGACCACCTTGGCGTGCTCGAGGTAGGTAGCCGGCAGGATGTCCTGCTCATCGGTGGCGGTGCGCTTGCGCCCGTTGGCGGCATCGGTGACCGTCACGCGGTCGATCGTCAGCCCCGCGCGGCTCCCGGCGATGAAGCCCACGATGGCATCGACCATGGCCTGCGTCATCGGCGTTCCGGTGTCGGTCGTCACGGTCGCCGAGGCGCTGGGCTTGCGCATCTGGGCACCGAACCCCGAGGGCTCGGGCACATCGAGGAAGACCTGCGCGGAGCGAATTCCCTTGAAGTCAGCAATGCGGGCGCTCAGCTCATTGGCGAGGGCATTGATGTAGGCCTGCTCATTCTGCTGGCGCGAGTTCATCCAGTTCGATCTGGAGAGGATGTTCTCGAAGAGGATGGCCTTCTCGTTGGGCAGCGCTCCTGCTTCACCCAGCGCCGAGAACGCCCGGTTGCCCTGGCCGACGGGCACCAGAACGCTGGTGCCGACGACCTTGGCGTCAAAGCCCAGTTCGTTGAGCTTCGCCGCGGCGGCGGCGAGTTCCTGCGCGGGGCGTCCCGTGAGCATCGCGTCGGTGGCGGCCTTGCCCGTGTACTGCGAGACGATGAACAGCGTCATCAGCAGCACGATCATGACGGAACCGATGAGCAGCTTGTGGGTCGCGTTGAGCTGACCCAGGTTCCGCTGAATGTTGCTGAGCGCGCGTTTGAGCACTTCCATCGCCGCGGCCTCCATGCCGCCAGAGTGGGACATGCATCAGCATGCCCGGAGCCGATCCTTCGGCCCGACTTACTCCTGGCCATGGACTGATTCGGCACCCGGCAATCACGCGCTTGAAATGCGCATGCCGCGCAGGAACTGCGTTCTTTCGTGCGCTCCCCGGTTGGGGCGTACTGACTCGCTCCCCGGAAGGTGGTGCCGCGTGCGCACGGAGCGTCCGCGAAGGGACGTTCCGCACACCTGTCGCGTCCGAGCTCCGCTCAGACGCGCATCTGCTTGATTTCGTCGTAGGCCTCGACCATCTTGTTGCGCAGCTGCTGGAGCATGCGGAACGCGTTGTCGGCCTTGTTGGTGGCGTTCACGATCCCCTCAAGATCGGAACGCTCTCCGGTTGCCAGATCCGTCACCGCGCGCGTTGCTTCCTGCTGCGCACGATTGACCTCCTCGACGCCGGCCTTGAGCACATCCTTGAAGCTCGTGTAGCCCGCGCCGCCGCTCTGTGCCTGGGTCCCCGCGCGGAAGGTTCCACCCCCCGTCAGCGAACCGGGCCCCGTCAACCCGCGATCGCGGGAGGGAGCGTTGATGAATCCAAGTGGGTCTGCCATGAGTAAAGCACCTCTTGGTGTCTGGCACGCTCACGCGAGCGGGCCAGTCCCGTTTCAACCCAACAACCGCAATACCTGTGCCACCATGTTCTTCGACGCCTCGGCCGCCATGGCGTTAGCCTCGTAGGCCCTGCTGGCCTGCATCGCATTGACCTGCTCAACCAGGGGATTCACGTTCGAACTGCGAACATACCCCTGCTGCGGCCCCTCCTTGATGGCGAAGGGATGCCCGGGGTCCCACCTGAGATTGAACGGGCGCTGGTCCACCTCGATGCTGGCCACGTGGGCACCCATTCCCCTGGATGCGGGATCGGAGGCACCCGGATCACCCGGCGCGAAGATCACCTGGCGCGCCCGGTACGGCGTTCCGTCGGGCATCACCGAGTTCTGATTGGCCATGTTGGCCGAGATCGCCGTCAGTCGCGTCCGCTGGGCGATCATGCCGCTGGTCGAGATGTCGAGTAATCCGTACATGTTCACTCCTGCTGCGGGTCCATGCCCGCAAACGCCGCACCAATCCCCGCCGATCAGACACGCTGCGCGATCGCCGACCGCAAGAGGTCATTCTGCCGCCGCAGCAGGTCAGAGGCCGTCTTGAATGCAAGCTGATTCTCGGCCATCGCCTGCATCAGCCGCTCCATATCCCGGTTGTTCCGATCGTGATGCAGAATGTTCCCCGAAGCACTCGCCGGGGACAATCGGATGGGAGCACTCCTCCCCGCCCCGAACGAGACCTCGTCCGTGTCACTCAGTTCCAGCGCACCGGTCTCACCCCCGGTGGCATCCCGTCGCTTGGCCACCGCGCGGGCCAGATGCTTCTGAAACGCCTGCGCCGAGACATCCAGCGGCACGAAGTTGGGCGTGTCGATGTTGGCCAGATTGTGCGCAAGCAGGCGCTGCCTCGCCCCGGCGAACTTGAGCATCTGCTCAAGCACCGGACCGGTTCCCGCATTGGCAAGATCATCAAAGATCATCATGGCCTGAAGACTCCGACCTCCCGCGTACAACCGATCAGACGAACTGACTCACCACACCCTGCTCCTTCCACTTCTTGATCTTGAGCCCAAGCGTCCGCACCCCGATGCCAAGCGCCGCGGCGGTCCGCTGCCGATGCCCGCAGAACCGCTCGAGCGCTCCCAGAATCGCATCGCGTTCAACATCCTCCAGCACGCGAGGTGCCGATTCGACAGGTACCGAATGCACCTTGGGTTCGGCCACCTGAACAGGGGCCACCGGAGGCAGATGCACCAGCGGAGCGGGCGTCGAAAGCCAGGCCTCCACCAGTTCGTGCCGCAGCGTGCCGCCGATGGCGCCGCGCGCCGAACTGAGCACGACCGCGCGTTCACAGATGTTCTGAAGCTCGCGGACGTTCCCAGGCCAGTCGTAGGCTCGGAGCACATCGAGCGTTCGCTCTTCGATCGCAGGCACCGCCCGCCCTTCACGGATGCAGATCTGCTCGACAAAATGCCCGGCCAGCTGCGCCACATCCTCACGGCGCTCGCGCAGCGCGGGGATCCGCAGCGGCAGCACGTTGAGCCGGAAGTACAGGTCCTGCCGGAAATCTCCATCAGCAACGCTCTGAGGCAGATCGCGGTTGCTGGTGCACACCACGCGCACATCAACACCAATCGTCAGACTCGATCCCACGCGCTCGAAGGCCCGCTCCTGCAGCACGCGAAGCAGCTTGGCCTGGATGGAGGGGCTCACCTCGCTCACTTCGTCCAGAAGCAGCGTGCCCCCGTCGGCCAGTTCGAATCGCCCCTTGCGGAGCCGCTCGGCACCCGTGAACGCGCCGCGTTCATGCCCGAACAGCTCGCTCTCAAGCAGCGATTCAGACAGCGCCGCGCAGTTGACCGCCAGCAGCGGTCCGGCCTGCCGGGGGCTGGATTCATGCACCGCCCGAGCCACGACTTCCTTGCCCACGCCCGACTCGCCGGTGATCAGCACCGTGCCCTGCGAATCGGCGACCGCGAGAATCTGCTCCCGCAAGAGGCACATCGCTGGCGATTCACCCACCAGACGGTCCACGCCGCTGCGCGAGACCGAGGCCGAGGCGCCAACCGACGGCACCGGCGCCGACTGCATCCGCAGCACCGAGTTCTCGCGCACCATGCTGCGGTGCTCGATGGCCCGCTTCACCGCGATCACCAGTTCATCACCCTCGAAGGGCTTGGTCAGATAGTCAAACGCACCAAGACGCATCGCACGCACCGCCGTGTCGATCGTGCCGAAAGCCGTCATCAGAATCACCGGCAGATCCTCGTCGATCAGCCGGATCCGCTCGACCAGTTCCACGCCCGTCATGCCCGGCATCCGCATGTCGGTCACCACCGCTTCGGGACGCTGCTGCGCGATGCGTTCGAGAGCACCCGCCCCATCGGACGCGGTCTGCACCTCGAAGCCGGCGCGTGCCAGCGTCGAAGCGACACTGTCGCGCATCATTTCCTTGTCGTCGACGATCAGAACATACTTCATGCTTCGTGCTCCTGCGTCCGCTGCACACACCCGGACAGCTCACCGTCCTGGGGCAACACCACTTCCACCATCGCTCCCGGCCCCGCACCCGCGGAACCCTGTGCGTTGTTCGTCACCACCACCCGCCCGCCATGCGCATCGACGATGCGATGCACGATCGCAAGCCCGAGCCCTGTTCCAGCCCCACGCGTCGTGAAGAATGGATTGAACATGCGGGCCACCACCTCGTCACTCACACCAGTCCCGGTATCACTCACGCCAAGCACCACGCTGGGCCGGACCGACCCCGAAGCATCGGCCACCACACGCCGACCCACGCTCAGCCTGAGCCGGTGCGAGGATCGCCCCGTCTCCGCCATCGATTCCAGCGCATTTCGGATGATGTTCACCAGCGCCTGACGGATCAGCGACTCGTCGGCCACCAGCCGGTCCACGCCCTCCTCGAACTCGCGCACCACTTCAACGCCCCGCCACAGCGGAACACCATCGTGAGAACAGGCTTCCAGCGAACGATCCAGGAGGTCACGCGGATCCAGCGGCGCCGGACGCAGCCGGAACTCGCGGGCAAACGAGAGCACATCCGTGACGATCGCCTCCATCACCCGCGTCGCACCCGTGATCTTCTCCGAAAGCGCGGCCTGCTGGGGAGCCCGCTCCGCCAGATCCTCGCGGATCATCGAAGCATACAGGCGGATGCACCCGAGCGGATTGCGGATCTCGTGGGCAATGCCCGCCGCCATCTCGCCCAGCGCAGCCAGCCGGCGTGAACGCTCGAGTTGCTCCCGCGCATTGCCCAGATCCCGCGTCAGCGTCGCCACCTGCGCCTGAAGCTGCGCATGCGACGCCTCAAGCCGCGAAGTCGCCGAGTTCACCGCCAGCAGCAGTTCGGCCAGATCATCATGACCGATCGCACCACCCATGGCATGTTCCATGACCTCGTTCATGCGCGACGATCCTCCGCACGTGCGTTCGTCGCCGCCCCCTGCCCGCGTCCGTACGCCGCGGCGGCCCGTCCCGCGTGAGACGCGCCGCGCAGCTGCACCGCGCACGCATCGCGCCGACTGGTCAGCCGATCAAACCTTCCCACATCATCACGCCCGATCTGATCGATCAGCGCATCGATGGCGTCCAGTTCCCGCTGAGTCGCCGCATCAATCGGACGCGGCGCACCATGGAGCACCAGGGCAACCTCCGCGATCCGCGTCAGCACCACGCGCCGCTCATCGAGCAGCTGCACCAGGCGCTCGGAATCATCCTCCTCCATCGCGCGATCACAGGCATGGCCCAGCGTCACGACAACACCGAGCAGCTCCCGCTGCCGGATGGCGGTTGCAAGAATCGAATCGCTGATTGCCTGGTCCGCCGCCGTCATGATTCAAGGCCTCCTGCCTGAGATATCCGCACCGGGCTCCGCCCGACGCCACCAAACTCCGCCGCTCAATCCGATGATCCGCCACGCTCCGCGGCACCCGCCAGCTTGCTCTGAGCATCGAGCCACTGCTCCCACTGCGCTCGGGACATCGGCAGCGTGGGATCGTCCCACGCCGATTCGGGAAGCGACTCGTAGAACCGCCGCGCCCTCACATTCGCCGTGGCAGCCTCCGCCGTGCGCCCCTGCTCCAGCAGCGCGGAGACGATCTGCACCATCGCCACCAGCGAAACCGCATCGCGCGGATACCGCTCCTTCGCCGCGTCGTACAGACGCACCGCCGTGTCGTACTCACCAAGGTCAAAGGCACAGTCGGCCTTGAAGAACGTCGCATTGCGCAGACGCAGATCCTCCAGCGCGGTGCGCCGCTTCTGCTTGTCATAGGCACGCTGAATGCCGTCAAAGAGCCCCTGCGCCCGCTCCAGGCGTTCGCGGCGGGCCGTCTCCAGTTCACGCCGCTGCGAATCAGGCATCGCCGCGGCGAACCCCTCGCCGATCTTGATCGCGCTCTGGCGATACGCATCCGCCAGCTTGTAGAAGAGCCCCAGCAGCTCGCTCGGATCTCCCACCGCCGGACGAAGCTGCGACGGATCCACGACCGCGCCTGCTCCGTTGGCACTGGGCGCTTCCGCCCGCCCGCGCGTATCCAGACGCTCTCGCTCAATGTACTCATCCAGCCGCTCGATCGCCCGCTCGAACTGCCCCGAGTCGTAGTAATGCTCACCCAGCGACCGCAGCGCCTGCCGGAACATCGGCGTGGCCGTTCCACCCACCTCGCCCCGCACCACCCGCAGCAGATGCTCCTCGGCCTCCGCATCATTCTCCGGCTTGGAATCACTCAGCAGTGTGATCGCCAGCGGCACATAGCTCTCATCCGCGATGGGACCACTCTCACGCGAACTGGCCCGGCCCGCGATCAGCTCCCGGTAGATCCGCGCCGCCGCCTCCATGTCGCCGCCGGCCCGCTGCGCTTCGGCAAGACGGAAGAGCGCCGTTGGCTTGCGGCTGTCACTGGGAAAATCCGCGGCGAACTGCTGGAACGCCGCCGCGGACGAACTCAGATCGCCCGCGCGATCAAACATGTCAGCCGCGGCCCAGAGCGAATCTCCATAGGCCTTCGAGTCCGCCTGCACCGAACGCGCCGCATGAAGGCGGTAATACTCACCCGCCCGGATCAGATGCTCCCTGGCTTCACGCTGCGTCGCAGGGTCAGCCTGCGCCAGCGTCAGCGCCCCCGAACCCCCCGCCGCACCCTCGAGCAGCTCCGAAGCAAGCTCTCGGTGCGTCCGCGCCAGCCCCAGCAGCAGCTCCGGCGGCGCATCATCAACACCCGTCAGACGACGCCCCGCTTCAGCAAACCCAAGCGCTGAATGAAAATCCCCGTTCTCGAACTGTTCCACAAACCGCGACAGCACACTGCGAAGCGTGTCGCCCGCCAGCTGCTCATCACCGACCCGCGGCTTCCCGCTCGGCTGACCTTCTGATCCCGCATGCCCACCAGCACCGTGAGCATCAGCACCATGAGCAGCGGCACCGTGAGCATCAGCACCATGGTCCGTGCCCGCAGGTCCTGCCGCCGCGTGAGCCGCTCCCGCGGGCTCATGCCCCGCACCCGATGGAGCAGTCGCCTCCGTAGCGGCCGCCGGCGCGGCGTGCTCTGCGTGAGACGCCGCGTCTGCGTGTCCATCAGGCGCCGCTGAAGAGACCGCTTCGCCCGCGCCGCCGGTCTCCGTTGTATCGTGCGATTCGCGCAAGTCCACCTCTTCGCCCCGGAGCAGCGAGACCAGCTGACCGTAGTGCTTGAGCGATTGAGCAATCATGCCCGGACTCTGGGTGTTGCCCAGGACCGACTCGACCTCGCCCAGACCAAGCAAGGCGCGAGGGACTTCCGGACTATGCGGCCATGTCTCGATCAGCCGCTCAAAGCGTTCCTTCGCCCGCACCAGGTTCTCACCGCCGATGGTCTGATCCACCACCGCCAGCATCCGCGCCACCCGGGGCGACAGTTCGTGAGCCTCACCCAGCAGTTCACTCGCACGTTCGAGCTGAGTTCCAGCGCGCTGCACCTGTTCCAGATCCAGATAGGCCTGCCCAAGCGTCACCAGCACCTCGCCAACGGCGGGAGTTGCGGCATTCTCCAGCCGCGGCATCGCCCGCAGGATCCTCGTGACGGCCTCCTCCGGCATCTTCGCCGCCAGCAGCAGCCTTGACTGACGCTCGAGCGCCCAGAGCCGGTCTTCATCGCTCAGATCAGGCTCTCTTGAGAAGTCGGAGATCAGTTCGACTGCGGCCTCGGCCCTGACGGCGCCTCCCTGGAGCGCCTCGTCGATGAGCCGCTTGCGGATCGCCAGCCTGGCATCTCGCACCTCGTCGGGCAGACGATTCAGCAGATCGAGCGCTTCATCAAACTGCCCCAGACTCACCAGCGTGTCGCAGCGATAGACATCGTCCTGCGACGTCAGTTCCGCACCCTGCGCCGCGGCGGTCTTGTACTCCTCGATGATGTTCCTGTGATTCTCCTCCCGATTGATCCCAAGCTCACGCTGGCCGAGGTAGATCGCGCGGGCCCGAAGGAGGAAGAACTTCTTCTGCTGATCACGGGTCAGCGTGCCATCCGCCATGTGGGGAAGCACCTGAGCATTGAGCACCCCCAGCGCGTCCTCGTACTTTCCGGCATCAAGCTCCGCCGTGGCTTTGACCAGCCCGATCCCATGATCCTCACGCGGCGTCGTCTTCACGGCGTACACGATCGCACTGATCGCCAGCGCCGTTCCCGCAAGCGCAGCGGGAATCTGCCAGAGGTGCCGCCATGAAACAGCGGGCTTGACCGGTTCAGTCGGAGCAGGTTGTGGAGTCGGTTCGCTCATGATCGCGCAGTTCCTGCCTGTCAAGCGAACTATCGATCCGGATTGCGCGGATGATGCAGATCAGGGGTGCGTGCGGGCGCAGATTCTGCCGCGGCCCCCCCGCTTGGATGCCCCCCGGATCAGTGGCACCCCCTCCCCGTCACGCGCACCACCTAGACTGGGGGATCATGCGCGCAGCCTCATCGCCATCGCCCGCACCCGGACCAGGACGCTGGACGCCGACATCGGTGGCCATCGTCCTCCTGGGCACCTTCGTCATCGTCTCCGGCGCCGTCGGATTGATCGTCGGACTGATCCTCCCCTCGATGGGTGCCGCCCGTGAAGCCGCGGCGAAGCAGCAGTCAGCCGCGGCTCTTGCGAGCATCGGCACCGCCCTGCGCGCCTACGCCGCGGATTATGCAGGCGCACTGCCCCCCGACGACTCGGCGATCATGTCGCAACTGGTGCCCCGCTACCTGAGCAATGCCCCCATGATCGGCCCACCGGGCACCACCGAACCTTCGTGGCGATTCGTCCCGCCGGGCAACCTGAACCAGCTGGCCGAACCGGGCACGAAGATCCTCGCCTTCGAGACACCCGGCCACTGGAAGCGTGCCGGGGGCCACCTGCTCTACGCGGACGGGACCGTGAAGTGGATCGACGGCCTGCGGTTCGATGAACTGGTGCAGCCATTCATGACGCCGCGCCTGCCCTGAAGCCCCTACTCCTCATCCAGCGTCTTCTTCCGCCGCAAGAGGTGGTGATAGTGCTGCGCGAAGCGGTGGGCCTCATCACGGATGGCCTGGCAGAGCTTGAGCCCCAGATTCTCACGCCCCAGGCGGATGGGCTCTGACCGAGCCTGCACGTAGATCAGTTCTTCCTTCTTGGCCAGCGAGATCACCATGGGCGGGCGCACATCAAGCTGGGCGAAGGCTTCAAGCGCCGCGTGCAGCTGACCGAGCCCGCCGTCGATGATGATGACATCCGGGTAGAGCTCGGCACCGCTGCCCGCTTCGAGATAGCGTCTGGAGACCACTTCGCGGATGCTCGAGTAATCGTCATTGCCGCCAGCGACGCTCTTGATGCGATAGCGGCGGTATTCGCTCTTGAACGGCCGCCCATCGATGAAGCAGACCTTGCTGCCCACGGTCTGATTGCCGCCCAGGTGAGCGATGTCGATGCACTCCATGCAGCGGATGGGTTCATCCAGCCCCAGCGTCTTCTGGAGGCTCTTGAGCGCCTTGACGGGCTCGAAGATGAAACTCTCCGACTCGGGCTGCCACTGGTCCTTGCGATCTGCACGCTCATCGAGGCGTTCGATGGCGCGGATCTGATCGCGGAGCTGGGCCGCTCGCTCGTAGCGAAGTTCCGCCGCGGCGCGCGTCATTTCGTCACGGAGTTCCCGGAGCATGGCGCTCCGCTTGCTCTCGAGGAAGCGGTTGAAGCGCTCGATGTCGGCGGCGTACTCCTCGCGGCCGATCTTGTCGGCGCACGGCGCGGTGCACTGGTTGATCGAATAGAGCAGGCAGGGCCGGAACCGCTTGTTCTTCTCGTCGCCGGCGATGATGTCGAGCTTGCAGGTTCGGAAGCGGAAGACCCGCTGCAGCATCGCGATGGCTTCGCGCAGTGCGCCCGCGTTGGCGAACGGCCCGTACACCTTGGCGCCCTTCATCTCAGGAGCCACGGTTCCGTCCTCTCGCAGCCCGGCGGGATTGCGGGTCACGAAGACGCGCGGGAAGTCCTCCCGCTGCGTGACCACCAGATACGGGAACGTCTTGTCGTCGGTGAGACGCACGTTGAACCGGGGGTGGATGTCCTTGATGAGGCGGTTCTCGGTGAGCAGCGCCTCCCATTCAGTCTCGGCCTCGAGCACCTCGAAGTCGTGGACCAGATCGAGCATCGGCTGCTTGTTGGGCCCCAGATCCGCCGATGGCACGAAGTAGCTCGCGACCCGGTCCGGAAGGCGTGCCGCCTTGCCGACATAGACCACGACACCCGCATGGTCCTTCATGAGGTAGACGCCGGGAACATCCTTGAGGGCCCGGGCCTTGCGTCCGAGCCGCAGCATCCGCTCCTGATGACCCTCGGTTCCCCAGGGCGGCGGTGAATCACGATGGGCAAAGCCCTCGTCATCAACGGGAGTTGGAATCGGATCATCCGCCACGATTCGTCTCAGTGCGCATTGCGATGGACAAACCCGCGGAACAGCGTGAGCCAGAGAATCTTGATGTCAAAGCCCAGGCTCCAGTGACGGATGTAGAACAGATCGTGCTGAAGACGCTTGCGCAGCGATGTATCACCCCGCAGCCCGTTCACCTGCGCCCATCCGGTGATGCCAGCCTTCACATGCTGACGCAGCATGTACCCGCGCCAGTCATCCCTGAATCGATCGATCAGTTCGGGCCTCTCAGGACGCGGCCCCACCAGGCTCATGTCGCCCAGAAGCACATTGAAGAGCTGAGGAAGCTCATCCAGACTCGTGCGGCGCAGGAACCGGCCGACCCGCGTGATGCGAGGATCATCTCGTGTCGTCCACGCCGCTTCCGCGCGGTGCTCGCCGGAGCCCTCACGCCGCTCCTCATCGGCGTGGTGCATCGTGCGGAACTTGTAGATGTTGAAGACCTCCCCGCCCAGACTGACCCGTGCCTGCTTGAAGATCACCGGCCCGCTGCTGGTGAGCCGCACCGCCAGCCCCACCGCGACCATCAAAGGCGCAAAGATCAGAATCGCGGCGAGCGCGCCCAGCACATCGAGCGCCCGCTTCACCACCCCGGGGAACCCGGTCATCGGACTCTCGCGCACACTGAGAATCGGCATCCCCTCAAGCTCACTCACCGACATGCTCTGGGGCATGTACCGCGGATGCACATCGGGAATGATGCGAACATCAACTGCGAAGCGCTCGAGGCGCCGCAGCAGATCCGGCATCGCCTGCGCCCGCGCGCTGGGCAGCGCCAGATACACCGCGTCGGGCTTCGACCGTTCCATGATGGAATCCAGATCCGCCAGCCCGCCAAGAACCGGACGATTCACGCAACGCGCTCCCGACGAGGCATGATCGCTGTGATGCACGAATCCCTTCACATGCAGCCCCGTCCATGAGTTGCGATCAAGCGTCCGGCAGGCGATGCGCCCCAGACGACCGGTGCCGATCACCAGCACATGCCGAAGATTCCATCCCCGCCGACGAATGGCCCGCAGCGAAAGACGGAAGATGCTCCGGTGCACCAGCAGCAGCACGGGAACGAACACCAGGAGTGCCGCAAGCTGAACCCGCGGCGCATCGAATCCACCATCATCAGCCTGCATCGCCGCGGGACTCAGCCACTGCCCCACGAACCGCGGCCCAAGCCCCCACAAAATGACGATCAGCCCCACCACGCTCGCCAGACTCGCCTTGAGCAACTGGAGCGATTCGAACAGAATCGCCCGGTCACGCTGCGGGCGATAAAGCCCGAACGCCCACATGCAGCAGATCAGAATCGGAAGTTCAATCAGAAGCAGCGGCTCACGAACCAGCGCCCCCAGCCCCGCCCGAGTCGTCACATCCGGAAACCCACCGTCAAAGAGCCACCGGCGCAGGGCCCACGCACCATAACACGCACCCGCAGCCACCATGGCATCAACCAGGGAGAGCAGAGCGACAAAGAGTTGGTGACGTTGCTTGAGCACGCGCCTGAACCATACTGAAGACTCATCCGGATCGGCTTTCGGCCCTCGCGGCCACCCACTCCAAGCGACCCACTCCACCGCAGCCTACCGCATCGGGATCACCAGGATCGGTACGGACCCCCGCGAGCCGCGATGTCCCGCAGTGCTGTCGCCTCCAGATCCGAAAGGGTAGCACTCGGCGGCGGAACGATCTTCACGATCGCATACAGGTCGCCCTTGCGACCCTGCCCATCCACGATGCCCAGCCCGCGAAGCCGCAGCCGACGCCCACTCGGACTGCCCGATGGAATCGCCAGTTCAACCGTCCCCTCAAGCGTCGGCACGCTCACCTGCGCCCCAAGCGTCGCCTCCGCGATGGAGACCGGAACATCGATGTACAGGTCAAGCCCCTTGCCCAGATCCTCATGCTCGCCGCGCCGGAAATACCGATGCGACTGCGGCATCACCGTGAAGATGATGTCTCCACCCCCACCCGACGCCGCCCGCACCCGAAGCTGACCCCCCGTCTCAATTCCAGCCGGAATGCGAACCTCGATCGTCCTCGCCTCGGGACCATCCCCCACGCGAACACTGACCGGCCCCCCGCGCGCCGCCGTCATGAATTCGACGTGCAACTCTCGCACCGAAGGAGCCGCTTCCGGTTCATGCTCGGGCGCATGCCGCTTCGAATGCGCCTTGCGCCGTGAACCGCCCCCACCACTCCGCGGCGTCGGACCGGCTCCGCCTCCGAACATGCTCTCGAAGATCGACCCCAGATCCTCCGGATCAAACCCCATGTTCGGATTCGCACCACTCCCACCCCGCCCACCCACATTGCTCCACGTGTACGAGGGCCCGCGGCCCGCACGCGACGCAGCCTCCTGCGACGCACCCGACTCAAACGCCGCGGAGCCGAACTGGTCGTACATCCCCCGCTTCTTCTCATCACTCAGCACGTCGTAGGCATTCTGCACTTCCGTGAACTTCTTCTGCGCATCAGAGGCCTTGTTCACATCCGGATGAAGCTGCCTCGCAAGCTTGCGATACGCCGACTTGATCTCATCGGGACTCGCCTTGCGGCCCACTCCAAGAATGTCATAGAAATCACGTGACGCCATTGTGAGGAGTATAGGAAAAGACGCAGCCGCGGATTGCTCCGCGGCTGCGTGAAACCTTCGCATCTCATCAGGGAAACTTACTTGGGATTCGCCGGATCCGCAGCCTTCTCCGCTTCCTTCTTGGCCCGCTCTTCCATGCGGCGGCGCATATCCGCTTCCATCTTCTCCTTCAACGCAGCCGGAGGCTCAGACGGCGTGAGCGTCGGACTGCCAGGCTTGGCCGCAGGAACCGGAATCGCCGGTGCCGGCGCAACCGCCGGTGCCGGTGCGGGTTCAATCTTGAGCACATCAAGGTCGAACGTCAGCGTCGCCATCGGCGGAACCTTGCCGCGGCTTCCACGCTCGCCGTACGCAAGTGCCGGCGGAATCACCACGCGCCGCTTCATGCCCGCCTGAACGTCAGCCATCGCGACGTTCCAGCCTTCAATCAGCTTCGAACCCTTTGCGTACTGGAAGGGCTGGTTGCGCTCGTAGGAGCTGTCAAACACGTTTCCGTTCTCGAGGTAGCCCGCGTAGTTGAGCGTCACGAGCTCACCATCCTTGGCCGGCTCTCCGCTGAGCGTCGAGGGATAGGAGATCATGATGAGGCCGCTCTCCCACTTCTTCGTGGTCACGCCCACATCAGCCTTCTTGAATGAGTAGAACTTGCCCGCTTCCGGACCCCAGACCTGCTTGCCATCAGCATCGAAGCCGCGGTCTGCGACATTGATGCCGTCAGCACTCAACTCGATCTGGCTGGTCATTTCAACTGCACCACCAACCGACGTGGCGTAGCCGACCGGAGTCTGGCCGACGAGCTTGCCACCTTCAGCCTTGAGCGGAATGTCCATGGTCGCCACCAGATCATCGCCGCTGAGCGCGGGGAAGGCTTCGGGAGCCGCCCAGAGGCCAACGACGCTGGCAAGCGTGCCCTTGCTGCGGCGGAACTCGTGCGACTGCAGGTGCCACGTGCCCTTGACCTTGGTCAGACGCCAGATCAGATGGCGATAGGGACGATTCAGGCCATCAGCCCGCGCCATCTCGACATACATCACGTTGTTCATGCCGGCAATCGCCACAGGCGCGATGCTGACGATGATGTCCGAAGCCGCGGCACCTGCCGCAGCGACCGGCTCTGAGGTCTTCCAGGAACCAGTCAGCATGGTGCCCACGGACTGAGCTTCTGCATCGCTCCACGCCGGAGCCTTGCTGGTGACAACGGCCGTCGCCTTGGACAGATCGATGGCCGGAGCCGTCGTCGCCTGCCCCTGGGCAACCGTGGCGCCACTGCTGAGCAGAAGGGCCGCCACGGAAATGAACGATGCACGAGTAATGGTGTTTTTCATGGTTTCTACCGGATCTGCGGCCGTTGTTGGCCGCGCCTTCTTTTCGAGAACGAGAACGCCGCGGCGTCGATTCGCCCGCGGCTTCCGATGCTGTTTTTCGGACAAACCCCTTGGTCCGTCCGCTGGTTATCGGCTACAACCCCTGAAAGAACAAACTTCCAGCGGCCCGGAGGTGCCAACCCCCGAATCGGGCACTCGGACATTCACCGAACACCCGAGCGATCCCGAAGTGTTGCCGATGCAGAGGATCACCCGAGCTCGGGGAAGAGCTTTGCCACCGCGGCAACCAAGTCCTTCACGTGTGAGACCGACTCGTCCATCAGTTTCTGTTCATCGGGCGTCATTTTGAAGGTGATGATGCGCTCGACACCGTTGGCGCCAAGCATCGCCGGAACGCCGACGAAGTACCCCTTGCCCTTGGCACCCGGGGCGACGCCGAACTGATCCTCGCAGTACGCCGCGGAAGGGATGATCCGCTTCTTGTCCTTGACGATCGCCTCGACCATCTGAATGGTGCCGCTGGCCGGTGCGTAGTACGCGCTGGTGCCCATCAGCTTCACAATCTCGCCACCACCGACCTTGGCGCGATCAACGCACGCCTTGACGGTGGCTTCGGGGAGCAGGTCGAGCACCGGAATGCCGCTGACGCTCGTGAGGCGGGGAAGCGGAACCATGTCGTCACCGTGACCACCCAGCAGCAGCGCCGAGATGTCCTCGACAGAGCACTTGAGCTCCATCGCCAGGAACTCCTTGTAGCGGGCCACATCGAGCGCGCCAGCCTGGCCGAGCACGCGATGCGTCGGGAAGCCAGTGACCTTCCAGGCGGTGTAGACCATCGCGTCCAGCGGGTTGCTGACGACGATGACGATCGAGTCGGGCGCGTACTCGCGGACCTTCTCGCTGACATCCTTGACGATCTTCACGTTGATCTGAATGAGGTCATCGCGGCTCATGCCCGGCTTGCGGGGCATGCCCGCAGTGATCACCACCACATCCGAGCCGGCAATGTCCTTGTAATCGCTGGTGCCCAGGATGTTCGCGTCGAACCCCTCGATGGGAGCGCAGCAGGAAAGGTCGAGCGCCTTGCCCTTTGCGAAGTCAGCCCGTTCAGGAATCTCAAGCAGCACGATGTCGCCCAGCTCCTTGGCCGCGGCCCAGTGTGCACAAGTGGCTCCGACGTTTCCTGCACCGATAATGCTGATTTTTGCGCGGCGAGTAGCCATGAATCTTCGCTTCCTTTCAACTCAAAAACACCTGAAAAACCCCTGAGTG